>VSPM01000110.1 GCA_009775365.1 Muribaculaceae bacterium | reverse complement strand
GGATGACCTCGCAAAGGTCTCCCTTGCATGTGTAGCCTCGTTTGGCGGTTGTCAGATACGGCAGGATTTCCATTCTTGGCAGGATTTCCATTCTTATGGTGTCTTTATCTATGAGTTCTATCAATTCAAGGAGTGTTTAGGTGTGTTTTTTCTCATTACACTTAACACTCCTTATTGTATTTTGTATGTTTAAAATAAGTCAAGATGACTTCCGTATCTCAAATTTCCATGATTTCTTTGAGGAATACATAGAAAACTACACTAAGGCTGATAAAAGAATGATACAATTGGCGCATCGTCGTTTTCGTGCCTTTCTCAAAGAAACACCGGCGTATGCTATGTATGACCGAATTATACGTCCACAGCAATTAACCAAGGAGATGATGTTGGCTTTTGTAGAATACCTCAAAGCTCACGGTAAAGGTGAAGGTCCTCAATCAATCTACCAACGTTTCAAAAAGGTTCTCACCAACGCCGTTGAGAAAGATATTCTGCCGAAAAATCCATGCGACGGAATAACAATCAAAGTCGATGAAAAGACGCTCAAAAAGGAAGTGCTTTCGCCGGAAGAAATCAAAAGGCTAATGGAAACGCATTACGCAAATGAAAACCCGGTGATACAACGTGCCTTTCTATTCAGTTTGTTCTGCGGTCTGCGTTGGTGTGATGTAAGCGACATAACATATCGAAATATTGACTATGCAAACAAGTTGCTTATATTCGAGCAGAATAAGACACGCGGACATAGTTCGGCGAGTGGTGTTGTCATTCCCTTAAATGACGATATACTTTCGTTAGCAGGACAACCCGAAACGGCAGATGATAGGGATAATAAGATTTTCCCGTTACCATCTCATACTGCTTGTTTGAAAGCCGTTAAACGTTGGGTAAAAAGAGCCGGGATAGACAAGCATATAACATGGCATTGCGCCCGGCATAGTTTCGGCGTTAATCTTCTTAACGGAGGCGCGAACATCAAGACTGTATCAACTCTCTTAGGACACAGTAGCCTCAAACATACTGAAAAATACACTCGTGCGAGTGATGACCTAATGTCGAAAGCAATCAACAGTCTTGGTTCAGTCAACTACTCATCAATGAAATAAATTGCTTTATCTTCTGCACTTTCCGCACTGCCGGAGCGTTATAAGGTTGTGCAAGTGAGAATAAAGACTTAATTTTGCATACGAATCGCAGTCATAAATTTATTTTGATTGTGGATTTTAGTGGTTGGACATCGGGAGGGATACCCGGTGTCCTTTTTCCTCTCACAGCATACTTGCAATCAAGGTTGCAAGATTTCTCAACTTAACAACTCTATATATCAGAAATTTGTTGTATATTTGTAATCTAATAAACAACAAAGGAGTACAGACATGGCACGACCTATCAAAGAAACCCCCGTATTAAGGGGCAAGGACGCTGAGAATTTCGCCAAGAGAATGGCGAATCCCGCTCCCGTCAGCAAGGCTGAAAAGGAAGCGGCGAGAAAGGCGTATGAGGCGTTCAAAGCCATAAGCACATTCCCGATGTAATTATGGACTTTGACAAATTCACTTTCCGGCAGATAGATGCCGATACACGGATAAAGTCATTCGATTGCGGCGATGCCGATTTGAATGACTTTTTAATTTCCGATGCTGTCAACTACTACAAGTCGATGATGGCGTTGACCTATCTGCTCGAAGATAACGAGGCGGACAAGACCGTTGCTTATTACAGCCTGCTAAACGACAAGATTGTTTTTGACCCCGATGAGAAGAAACTGTGGAACCGTCTTAACCGCCGCGTAGCTAACTCCAAACGGCGCAAGGAATATCCGGCAGTTAAAATCGGTCGTCTTGCCATCTCGAAAGACTATGCCGGAAAGCAGATAGGCAGGGCGATTCTCCTGCAAGTAAAGCATATTTTCGCCACTATGCGCCGAAGTGCTTGCCGTTTCATCACGGTTGACGCATACGCCGCAGCCGTGCCGTTCTATGAGAAATGCGGCTTTATGTTCCTTTCAGAGAAAGATAAACATTCTCCTACGAGGGCGATGTATTTCGACCTTATTAACTTCCCGGATTAATTTTTTCTCGTTGCCTATGGGTAAGCTAACAATAAAACGAAAATGGCTTATAGCTTTTATTGTCTTTGCCGGGTTATTTGTGTTGTATATTATATGCTCATTATATCAAAGAAATCAGAGTCAATATCAGACTTTTAGCTGTGAATTGTCAAATAACAGCCCAATACAAGTAGATAGGTGGCACAATATAGGTATTAGACTAATTGACAAGCAAGATTACTGTTTTTTTCCAGAGAATATGGTAAATTCTCGTATATTGGAATTTTGCGGTGGTTCATCATTATTGCCAGAAAAGAAAAAAGGTTCTGCCATTGTTCAAAAAGAAGCTAAATCCAATATAATTAAGTTTATTGTCGGAAATGACACCTTGATTGTTAGGATGAAGAATTTTAATCATTAAACATTGAAATATAGGATATATCTTCATGAATCAGGAGAAAATAATTAATATTGAAGTCGGTTACACCTCTATTTATGGAAATTCCATAGCGAATTCAGGCGAGGACGGTTATATCTTATGCAATGTGAAAAAATTGATTGAAACAATTTATGCTGACAATATTTTTCCATTGCCGGAAGATGTGAAAACCTTATTGAGGGAATATATAAATAGACTTACGACAGATAGCAGCGGGGAGGATTGGCATTTAATTGGTTATGAGGGGCCAGAATTTGAATTTGACATAAATAGGACTCAATATTTATGTGACTTTTTGAATGGAATTTTTTTCATCAAAGGGATATGGGGCTATAAATTCCAAATTGGGAAATTTGATGTAAGAGGTAGAACTTATATAGACAACAATTGGGTATATGATTACCACAATTACACAGAAATAAACGCCTTGCTCGATTTGGGAATTAAATAATTTTGCAAATCCCGAAAAATTTTTGTAACTTAATATAGCAATCCGGGCAGAGGATTAGCCGATTTCAGTCAGCCGTTAGTCAATGCAAGTCGCAAGGTGATGAAAGTTTGGATATTCCGTGTCGGGGTTGTAATTTCGTCGCGCCGACAAGGAAACGACCGCCGAAAAGAAAAAGCAGGACACACTGCGGAACATCTCGGACAAAGCCGGACACGGCGAACCATCGCGGAGATTTCCTTGTTTGAGTAATGGAGCATTGGCAGCCGACGTGCCGGACTCACCGATTAAAACCGCTACGGAGATTGTAGCGACATCGGTGTGCCCCCTCTGCCACCGCACCCTTGCGAAAGGGCGAAACACTGATATGCCCGTATAAATTACACCGTTATCAATGGCGATAGCCATTGCCGATAACCGGTAAGCACCGTTATTGCCTTATATCCCGGGGCGGTATCTGTGCATTGGAGTAGAAAGTATATCATTCGGTTTCGCCGTTTGCAGATTAGAGGACAGTTGTCCGAAACATTATCAACCGCCGACCAGCCTTATCCCTCCGGGTGTAGTCATGGGCTGCGAGGCAAAATTATTATTAACCCAATGACAACACCCCAACATCAGTATGATGATACCGTTAACGTTTTCAACCCGTAAAATCCCATGCCCGATGCGCTAAACCTCATCCAACCCACTAAAACATCCACATCCACAATGAACATGACTGACTTTTTACACCTCCCCTTCGTCGAAGTCCTCAAACTTCTCGTAAAGGGGTCGGTAGAGGAATACCTCGCCGAGAAAGAAGCTACTTCTTCAAATACAAATCAAACCGCAACGCAGCCCGATTGTGAATCGCTCGACATGAAAGGGGCGTTGGAACTGCTCAACGCCAACGGCTACCCCATAAAGAGAGGGCAACTTTACAAGGAAACGAGTGCGGGAACAGTGCCGTTCCAGAAATTCGGGCGAAAACTCCATTTCAAGAAATCGCAGCTGCTCGAATGGGCTGAATCACGGCTCATAGACAGTAACGCCGTCGGGGTGCTTGTACCCACCACCGTAGCGCAGAAAGGGGGTAAGCGATGAAAAAGGAAGAACCCGCCGAAAAGAGGAACACACCCGGCAACCCCTTTCCGCTTGACGTGCTGCCCAAGAAAATGCGCGATATTGTAACGGAGGCAAACGCCGTACTCGGATTTCCGAAAGACTATCTCGCCATGTCCATGCTCACGGCTATGGCGGCAACGATAGGGAACACCCACAAGGTCGAACACATGGACGGTTGGCAGGAATACTGCATTCTTTTCGTCGCACTTGTAGGTCGCCCCGGAGCGAACAAGAGCCACCCTTTGAGCTTCGCCATGCAGCCGTTGATTGATTTCGACGCGGAGCAGTCGGCAATCTTCAACGAGGCGATGAAACGCTACGGGGCGGCAATGGAGCTGCCGCCGAAAGAGAGAGCCGCCAACGGCTACGACACCAACCCGGCAGAGCCGAGGCGCATACGGTTCACCATGCAGGATGTAACCCCGGAGGCAGTCCACCGCATACTCTCGGAAAATCCGAGGGGGCTGTGCCTCTATGCCGACGAACTCGCCGCATGGTTCAAGAACTTCAACCGCTACAACAACGGCTCCGAATCGGAGTTCTGGATGTCGGTGTTCAACCACAAGGTAGCCATGTCCGACCGCAAGAGCAGTCAGAGCGGTGTGTTCATCGCCAATCCGTTCCTGTGCGTCATCGGTACGATCCAGCCCAAAGTGCTGGGCGAACTCGCCGCCGGAAACCGCAACGCCAACGGCTTCATGGAGCGTTTCCTCTTTGTCGTGCCGGACGACCAATCCAAAGTGAAATGGAACAGCGAGAGAAAAACACCCTCATTCGACATCGTTGCGGCATGGCGTGAGATAATCTCCAAGCTGACGGATATTGTTCCGGCAACCGATACCAACGGCAATATAATTCCGGAGAATGTGCTGTTTGCATCTGAAGCGTTCGACCGCCTTGTAAAATGGCAGAACGAGTACACCGACAAATGCAACGCCGATGAAAGCGACACGCAGACCGCCATAGCGAGCAAACTCGAAATCTATGCCGTAAGGTTCTGCCTCCTGCTGGCTGTTGCGGATTGGGCTACCGGGGCAAAGAAGAAAAAGGCGATAGACACCGCCACCGTCGAGCGTTCAATCCGGCTGACGGAGTATTTCCGCGTGACAGCCGCAAAGGTGCAGTGCATAATCGGCGAGGACGGTTTGATCGATGTGCAGCTTGCCGTGATGTCGGAACTGCCCGACACGTTCACCACCGCCGAGGGCGTTGCCATCGCCTCCAAAAACGGAATGCCGGAACGGACATTCAAACGTTTCCTGCGTGAAAAACGGGGCGTTTTCTTCTCGCGCGACAGCCACGGCACATACACAAAATTCTAAATTTACCCTTGACATTTTTGGCACTTTGGCATTTTCACCCTCACGGGCGATTGTGCCAAAATGCCGAAAGTGCCACGGGGTTATCCCTAAATTTGAAATGATGAAATCAAGTTTTTTTCTCGGTATACCACTATACCCGTTACAGTGGTCTGCCGCCCTGCGACCCTCGTTTGGGGAGCAATTCCATCCGTGCTGCCGCGCACGGAAATTACAGCCATGCGGGAAATTCCTTAGCATATTAGGGAATTTTTGCTCCGCCTTTATTGGCTGCACCTCGGCAATTGGAATAAATTCCATTGCTCTCGGTTTGCTCAATAAGTCGAGCCGCATATCGTTCCGATACGCTAAAAATATCCCCAATATGCCAAAGGGTGACATCCCTTTGGAAACCCCGGAACGGCTTAATGTGAAGCCGTACACCCCGATTGCTCCGCAACAAAAACTCGTTCGCCTATGAGCTACGCAGTGTTCCACATCATCAAGGCGAACTCGTCTTTGAACTCGATAGCCAAGCATATCGAGCGCACCTCCCATCCCGACAACGCAGACCCGGGGCGGACGCACCTCAACCGCTACGGTCTGGTCGAGTATCCCGACGGGATAACCGGGCTTGCGGCGGCTGTCGAACACCGCATAGCCAACGCCGGGATAACCCGGAAAATCTCCGACCGGCAGGTACGCTGCCTCAACATGGTGATGACCTCCGACAACGAGGGTATGCAGAAAATCATCGACGCCGGAAAACTCGACCAATGGATAGCCGACAACATCAAGTGGGTCCGTGACACATTCGGTAGCGACAATGTTGTCGGCGCAGCCATGCACATGGACGAGCGGACACCGCACCTCCACATAGCGGTCGTTCCGATTGTCACCACCGAGAGAAAGAAGAAGGCGAGGGAGGCGGCGGTGAAGAAGCGTTACCGCACCAAGCCGACCAACCGCCCCCGGCTGTGTGCCGACGACATAATGGAGCGCAAGGCGATGAGCCGCTACCAAGACCTCTATGCCGAGGCAATGGCAAAATACGGATTGGAGCGGGGTATCCGGGGTTCGGAAGCACGGCACATCGACCAACACGAATACTACCGCCAATGCCAGCGCGAAAAAGCCGGACTTGAAAGGGATGTAGCCGAACTCTCCACCGAGAAAAAGAAACTCGACAAGGAGAAGAAATCGTTGGAGAGCAAGGTCGGTCATCTTGAATGCAGCGCAATCGCCCTTGACGCTCAAAAGAA
>VSPM01000011.1 GCA_009775365.1 Muribaculaceae bacterium | reverse complement strand
CCATGCTTGAATATCCTGAAATTTGAAGTTGAAATTATTCAAAAACATTTAACCGTACAAATGTACGACATGACATAAAAATGATAAGCGCAATCGCCAAATCATTTATAAATACAGCATACGTCTATAGTTTAAAATATTTTGATTATGCCGAAGCCTATTTAAACCTCAAAAAAGCAGAAAATATATGCACCGAAAACAATCTTGATTCGCTTTTATCAATAGTGCAGCATAGTCTTGCTACATTAAGAAATAAGAATTACAGGGTGCAAAATATCTACAACAGAAATCCGGGTAATACAAACCCAAACTTTGAATATTTCAAAAAGGCTTTCCTGACGGCACAAAAAGTGGGGATGCACGACATTATGGCATACTCCCTGTTCAACTCCATAGAATCAAGTGAAAGCAAAGCAGACACACTTAACGCCATAGAACTTGCTGAACAATATCTGCATTCAGACATCCCTGACAGTAATCCCTCGAAAGAATTTATAACCAACCTGTGTAACGGCGTGATTCACTTTTCAAATGGGAATTATGAACAGGCTATTGAATCATATGGCAAAATGATTCCGGGTGGATTTCCCTTCAAACAAGATTCCTTGGAAATGGCCAACGGGAGAGAACACCTCATAGCCAAGGCATATGAAGCAATGGGCAACTACAAAAAGAGTAGCGAGATTCTTAATAATCTTCTGCATGATGCAGAACAACGTAACGAACTTGAAGCCCTTATGATTTTGCACCGCCAACTGTTTAATCTTTATAGCAAAATAAATGATAAAGAAGCAGCTCGCTACCATCACCTTGCATATTTCACAACAAAAGAGGAAATTGCCGGCATGGGGAATCAGGGCCTGACAATAAATGAAATCGAACTGAAGCAATCCATTCAGGATTATCAGAAATCCCTACTGGCCGCATCAATCAAAGAGCAACATGACAAGGTGGTGATAATCTGTATATCCATAGCAGCCGTGTGTGCAGTGTTGGCCTTGATTCTTACAATCTACTTCTCACGGAAACAGAGGCACTACATAATGGAGCTCTATAAAAGGAACCAGCCTTCCAACACGGAATTTAAAAAAGAACACGCCTCTCCCGGTGTCAACGAGGCGCCTTCAATATCAAAATCCACTTCTCCTCCAGAAACGCGAAATTCTGAACCCGACATCGCCTCTTCTTCAATCCAATCTCCCAAGGCAGACACAGAACTGATTGCAAAGATTGAGCAAATCATACAGAACGACAGTTCCGTGTTCGACCCCGACTATCAGATGTCGCGTCTTTGCTCGCAAGTGAGCTCTAACCCCACATATGTGTCACGCGCCATAAACGCAAACTATGGAAAAAACTTCAAGACAGTGCTTACCGAACGACGGGTTAGAGAGGCATGCCGGCGCCTCGACAACCCCGACTGCAACAGCACCCTCACTATCGAGGCTATCTGCCTCGAAGTAGGGTTCAAGAGCAGAACCGCTTTTGCCTCTGCTTTTAAAAATGTGACAGGTCTTACCCCATCCGAATACAGGCAGGCAGCAAGAAAATACATGCCGTCGTAGATATAAATCGACATCAGGGCTTACTTCTATATATTGCCACAATCTCAACAACTTGTATTTTTTCTTATATCGCGTATTCCTGCATAAATGATTACGCGTTTTTGTCTTTTATTTTAAAAATCGCTCACATTTCTCATTGATAGTCACTTGTTTTATATTTTGAAGACATTAAATTTGCCGTCGATAACCATTCCACAAAAACTCAAGAAATAATCATCATGAGAAAAAATTTTACCTTCATTATTGCTGCTATGGCAGCGGCTTCCATGACAGCAGCCGTGCCGACACAGACAGAACAGACTGTCAACGGCAGAACAATGGCTCCGGCTTGCCTTTATAAAGCTGCTACTGAAAATCCACAATTGAAAGCCCCGGCAAAAGCGGCTGAAGGCAGGAAATTCGATGTGTCTGTCGACGACATCATATATGACCAGCCGGCCGGCAACCTGAAAATGTATTCCAAAGCCTGCGACTACTATGGCATGACAATGTGGGGCATAATGCAGGGTTCTTCCGACAGCATGCCCTGCAGAGTGGCCGAAGCACAAGACGGTTCATTCTATATCTACAACCCTTTTTCAAGTGTTGACACAAAATCATGGCTAAAAGCCTCCGTAGATGGAGACAAAATGACAGTGAAATTGCCACAGGCGATTTATGCTGATTCTGACGGAACAGCAGAATATGTATATGTTGCACAAATGTGTCATTACGAATGGACTGACGATAGTCATTCTGAAGGATTATACTACACAGAAGAAGGGGAGACAGAGATTGTGTTCAACAAAGAGGGTGACACATGGGTGATGCAACCGCAGGAAGAAGTCAACGAGCATCCTATGATTATGGGCCTTGTTTCAGCTGACGACGGCACTTGGTGCGCATATAGCGACTGGAATATACGCCTGACTCCGTTCACCGACAAGCCAATTGAACTTCCGTCCACAACCGAGCCTCAAGACTGGGTAATGAACTATACTGTCGAAGGCCAGAACATTTGCGGAAATTTCGTAAAAATCGGAATTGATGGAAGCGACGTCTATCTAAGCGGAATATCATCTCTATTCCCCGATGCATGGATAAAAGGAACTATCGCCGACGGCAAAATGGAATTCCCGTCAAAACAGTATCTCGGAGCGGATGAAATGTCAAACACATTCGGCTACTTCTTCGGATTCTCGGGAGAGCTTAAATATAACGAGGAATGGGATTACTGGTACACGGAATACACAAGAGAGCCGTCTCTTATTTTTAAATTTGATGCGGAAAAAGGTGTGTATTCAACAAATCTGACTCTGGGAGTTGTGAAAGGAGAAAACGACACTTCCTGGATTGACAATTACGACCAGCCTAAATTAAGCGTGATGACAGAAGTGACTGATTTCACCCCAATGAACCCGATATTATGCTATTACAGCGCTCCCGGCGACTGGTCGGGAAATCTTGATTTCTATTTCCCGATATTGAACTCTGAAGGCCAGCTTCTCAACACCTCAAAATTGTATTACAGGGTGTTTGTAGACGATGAACTGTTTGAGTTCTATTCCGATGAATATGCAGACGTGGAAGACGGCACGACAGAAATCCCATTTGACTTTACAAACGGAGACACTATACGCTGCTATGGCACCTGCAAAGTGAATCATGCATTCTCAATCAATTTCTTTGACTATAAAACAATCGATGTGCAGACATTCTACCGCAACGGCGACAAGGAATATGTCTCCGACATTATGCGCATGGTTAACACAGTGTCTGTAGACTCTATAAATTCAGACTCACAAGTGGTTGAAGAAAAATGGTTCGATCTCTCGGGTCGCTGCGTCAATAATCCTGAAAACGGCATATACATCAAGCACGTGAAATATCAAGATGGCAATGTACGCACTTTCAAGACTGTAGTAAAATAGAAATATGTGTTCAAATCCGGCCGGTGTCTTTATGCCGGCCGGATTTCTTTTAAAAAGCGCCAAACCAATCTCTAAACAGCATGAAAAATCTCTTTATAACAGCACTATGCCTGGCCACAGCCGCATCTTCTCTCGCGGCAGAACTGGAATACACTTACAATGTCAATAATGACGACCCGCTTGTGTATGGCTTCAATAAAAAAGAGACCTACGATGTAGCTATCCTTCTGAACGACCCAAGTCTTGTCGGGGCAAAAGTGACCGGAATGAAAGTATTGTTGCCTGTTGACGCATCGTCTGTCGACAACTTGTCGTCATGGATGACAAGCGAACTAACATTAGACGGCAAAAACAATGCCCCCGACATCTGCTCAGTAGAGGCTTCTTATTCTGAATATTACCTTTCCGCCACATTCCCCGAACCTTACACCGTAACCTCCGATGGAGTGTATGTGGGATATAGTTTCGACATAACTGACCTTGAAGACAAAGAAGATTATCCCGGCACCCCTATTGCCGTGGTTAAAAGCGACATGTCTGGCGGGCTGTTTGTTCATTCGAGCCGCACCCGCAAAAAATGGGCTGACATCGGAGCTGACATCGAAGCAGTGAGCATGATGGTTGTGACTCTTGAAGCCGACTACAAAGACTATGACGCCGCAGCAACTCTGCCGGCCAATTCATATCTTCCTTTAGGGGAAGAACTCCCGGTAGCCGTCAAGATTGTAAACCATGGACAGAACCCGATTCAGGAAATCGGCTATTCCTACACAATTGGAGAATATGCAGGCAACGGTTCTTTCAAACTTGAAGAGCCTATCAACTCGATTGGCGATATTGCCGTTGTGAAGATTCCTATGAAAACGGAGGCGGGAATAGGCACATACCCTTTCACATTCACTCTTGAAACTGTTAACGGACAGGCCAACACTGATCCCAATCGAGTATCGACAGGCGATCTTTCAGTCATTCCGTTTATTCCGGTGAACCGCCCCCTCGTAGAGGAATACACCGGCCTTAACTGTGGATATTGCCCAAGAGGATATATTGCAATGGAGGAGATGAACCGTATGAACGGCGACCTCTTCATAGGTATGGCATACCATAGCGACAGCTATGAGTCAAGAAATGCCATGGTGGTTCTGGAATATGACGATTTCCCGTATGCCGTGACCGGCTACCCGTTCGGAACAATCAACCGCATGGCAGGGATGAATCCATCAGAATTCCCGTTTGTATGGGACAACTATCGCAATGACATGCCGGTGGCTGACCTCGAAATCTCCACTGAATGGACAGACGAAACCATGTCTGAACTTCGCGCCACAACCAACGTGCGTTTCATAAAAGATTTTGAGCAGCACAATTATAAACTTGCAATAGCCCTTGTAGCCGACAATCTGTTCAACTCTTCATGGGCGCAAAGCAACTATTTCTCAGGCAAAGAGCCTGAAGGAGTGGAAAGTGAACTTTGGGACCTCTTCATCAACGGATATGCCAAAGTGCCAGGATTAGTATTCAACGATGTTGTCGTGTACTACAAAGATGTGAAAGGGATCGACGGAGCTCTGCCGGAGTCAATCACAGTAGGCGAAAACATCACATATGAATATAGCGTGAGAATGGACGATGTGGTGAACCTCGGTGGAACTCAGTTTATGAATCCCGAAGCAAAACTCCACTTTGTAGCCATGGTGCTCGACGGGAACACCGGCTATGCCATAAACAGCAATAAGTCTTCCAACGTAAACTACACCACTGTAGGCATAAACGGAATCGAAAGCAATGCAGAAGTTATCGAAACCATCTATCACGACCTACAGGGTCGTCGCATGGAAGAACCATCAACCGGAATCTTCATAAAGAAGGAGATTCTCAGCGACGGAACAACCCGGGTGAGCAAAGTTATCGTGAGATAACTTATCATCTCATTCATTGGAATTAGAAGAGAGGCAACTGGATTTACGGTTGCCTCTCTTCTGCTTTGGTGTTTTTGCAACCGGATTGCAAAAACTGTTTGTTAATTTTGCATATCTAACATACCAATAAAATGAAAATAAGATTCAACATATTAAACATCAAAGCATTGAACCATTCCGCAAGCATATTCCTGTTAGGGATGGCCCTGTGCGGCTTCTCAGGATGCGGCAAACATGCCGAGGCGCATCAGGAAGAGGAGGAAGGACATAATCACGAGGGTGCGACCGTGATAGAACCGGACAAGGCCAGACAATTCGGAATAGAAACAGAAGCGTTCCTTCCGGGCTCTTTTTCTGAAGTTGTGAAAGTGAGCGGACAGATAGAGCCGGCTTCAACCGACCGCGTGGCCGTAACCGCACGGCGCAGCGGCATTTTCACTCTGTCTGCCGAGATAACTGCCGGAATGGATGTGTCTGCCGGCACAGTGATAGGCACCATATCATCAAACGGAGTGCAGGGAGGAGACGCCAACGCAGCAGCCAAAGCCACAGCCGATGCCGCAAAAAAGGAACTCGAACGACTGACACCGCTTTATAAGGACGGCCTCGTGACAGCATCAACCTATAACGAAGCTGAACGGGCATACAAGGAGGCCGCTGCAATTGCCGGGACTGTTTCGCCCGGATCGGCGGCAGAGACAACGCCCGCAGCAGGTGTGATCACCGACATTTTTGTCACCTCCGGACAATATGTAGAGGTCGGAACCCCTGTTGCAACAGTTGCCAAAAATGCACGTCTCACACTACGCGCCGATGTGCCGGAAAAGTATATGGCATTCATACCATCGGTGGTGTCGGCTAATTTCAGGCCAGATTATTCAGAGTCAATCATATCTCTCGACGACCTTAACGGCCGTATAATCACAACCCAAGGATCGGCTAACGCACGCAACGGATATATACCGGTTTACTTCACATTTTCCGGCAACGGAAATACAATCCCGGGAGCATTCGCCGAAATTTATCTCAAAGGCGTGGCTCGCGATGGTGTGGCGTCAGTGCCTCGTGAAGCCTTGATAGAGATGCAAGGCAACAAGTATGTGTATGTGTGCGAAGACGGACACGCATATGAGAAACGACTTGTAAAAACAGGTGCTTCCGATGGAAGCCGCGTTGAGATAAAGGATGGAGTCAAAGAGAATGAACAGGTAGTGGTGAAAGGCGCCGCAGTGGTGCGCATGGCTGAAACTTCGGCCATAGCCCCTCCCGCGCACACCCACAACCATTGATTAAATCCACGATTAATTACACATTACTTTAATTCTTAATCACGTATCTTCCCTTGGACCGAATAATCAAATTTTCTCTTGACAACCGCATCCTGATTGTGGCTCTCAGTGCTATGATCATGATCGCAGGAATGGTGGCTATATTCAAGACAGATGTCGACATTTTTCCCGACCTGAACGCCCCGACAGTAGTGGTCATGACAGAGGCTCCCGGCATGGCTCCGGAGGAAGTGGAGCAGTTGGTGACGTTCCCTGTCGAAACATCGCTCAATGGCGCGGCAGGCGTAAGGCGGGTGAGAAGTTCATCAGCCACAGGCTTTTCTGTGGTGTGGGTGGAGTTTGACTGGGACACCGACGTGGCGGCGGCTCGACAGGCTGTGGCAGAAAAACTTCCGGCTCTCCAGTCGGTGTTGCCGCCTGGAGCAGGAATCCCTACGCTTGGCCCACAATCATCAATTCTGGGTGAAATACTAATTGTCGGCTTGACCTCTGACACAATCTCTCCCGGGGAACTGCGCTCTATAGCCGACAGAAAAATCCGCCCGCGCATTCTCGCCATCGGCGGCGTGTCTTCGGTGTCGGTTATGGGAGGGGAAGTAGAAGAATACAGAATAACTTTGCGCCCTGAAAAGATGAGGCATCTCGGAATCACTCTTACCGAAACCGTAGACGCACTC
Organism: Muribaculaceae bacterium; assembly: GCA_009775365.1. Lineage (GTDB taxonomy): Bacteria > Bacteroidota > Bacteroidia > Bacteroidales > Muribaculaceae > Lepagella. The sequence goes on along the minus strand of VSPM01000011.1, from coordinate 45,802 downwards.
GAAAATTTCAACGCAAACGCATCGGGAGGAATCCTTTATGACTATGGCAATGAATACCTCATGAAGGCTTCCCTCTCCACCGCTGATGCCGAAGAAATGGGCAAGGCAGTGATCAGAGGTGGCGACGCGCCTGTAATACTCAGCGACATTGCCGACATTTCAATAGGCTCCAAGACTCCGGAGATAGGTAAAGCTTCGCTCAACGCCCACCCCGCAGTGTTTCTCACTGTCACAAAACAGCCCGGGGCCGGTTCTATCAGTCTGACTGACCATATCATAGAAGAACTTGACATAATCTCTCAAACCTTACCGGCAGGAGTGAATGTCAACACCGAAATATTCAGGCAGTCAGATTTCATTGGGAACTCTATATCTAATCTCCAGTCATCGCTGTTTGAGGGAGCAATCTTCGTGATTATAGTGCTTTTCATATTCCTGATGAATTTCCGCACCACACTGATTTCTGCAGTGGCTCTCCCCATGTCGGTTATTATAACATTGCTGATTCTGCATCTCTTTAATCTGACCATCAACACCATGACTCTCGGCGGCATTGCTATTGCCATAGGCTCGCTCGTAGACGATGCAATTGTGGATGTAGAGAACGTGTACCGCCGGCTGCGAATAAACCGCAACCTGCCTCCCAACTTACGCCGGCCTGCAATGACAATTGTGTTTGAGGCTTCGAGAGAGGTGAGAATGCCTATACTCAACTCTTCCCTGATAATAATAGCCAGCTTCCTTCCTCTTTTCTTCCTAAATGGAATGGAGGGAAGAATGCTCATTCCTCTCGGAGTATCTTTCATAATCTCGCTTGTAGCCTCAACTATTGTAGCACTCACACTCACTCCCGTGTTATGCCTGTTCCTTCTCGACAAAGGCAACAAAGAGATGAAAGAGGAGAAAGAACCATTTGTGACCCGCAAGCTCGGAGTTTTTTATCGCCTGGTGCTCGTAAAGGCGCTTAACCATCCCGCACCATTGTTTGCAATAACAGCCCTGTTCCTGGTTCTTGCCGCAGTGGTTCTTCCGAATCTCGGACGAAGCTTCCTGCCCTCATTCAACGAAGGGTCGTTCACCGTCAACGTAAGCGCTCTCCCGGGAATTTCTCTTGAACTTAGCGACAGCATAGGAGACCGCGCGGAAAAACTTATTTCAGAAGTGCCTGAAGTTATTCTCACAGCCCGCAAAACAGGCCGTGCAGAACTCGACGAACACTCATTAGGCTCAAACGTATCTGAAATCGAAGTGCCATATTCTCTTGAATCAGGCCGCACTCGAAGCGAAGTTATGGACGATATCAGACATCGCCTCCAGACCCTTCCGGGCGTAACCGTCGAAATCGGACAGCCCATCAGCCACCGCCTTGACGCAATGCTTTCAGGAAGCGAGGCTCAGATAGCAATTAAGATCTTCGGCCCCGATCTTGACCGCCTCTATTCCATAGGCAAGGAAATCCAAAACAACATAGCCGACGTAGACGGGATAGTAGACATCAATATCGAGCAACAGATTCCTCGACCGCAAATCGACATCAGGCCCCGGCGCGACATGCTGGCGCGCTACGGCATAACCATACCTGAGTTTTCCCGTTTTGTAAATGTGGCTCTCGCCGGAATGCCGGTGTCACAAGTGTATTCCGAGGGACTGCCATACGATGTGACACTGAGAGTGCCTGACAATGCAAGAGGGAATCTTGAAAACCTGGGCGACCTGATGATTGACACTTATGCAGGGCCTGTTCCCTTGTCGAATGTAGCCGACATTGTTTCATCTTCAGGGCCAAGCACTGTGAACCGAGAGAATGTGTCGAGAAGGCTGATAGTGTCGGCCAACACCTCCGACCGCGACCTGCGTGGCGCGGTAAACGACATCCGCGCGGCAATCAACTCCAATGTAAATTTGCCGGAAGGTTACTCAATAACCTATGGCGGACAGTTCGAGAGCGAGGAATCGGCGTCGCGCACTTTGATGCTGACATCACTCGGAGCAATCCTGATTATATTTTTCTTGCTATACGCTGAATTCAAGAATGTGGCGCAGTCATGCGTAATACTTCTGAACATGCCTTTGGCAATGATCGGAGGAATCCTTATTCTGTGGATAACCGGAAGTGACATCAACATTCCTGCAATCATCGGATTCATTTCCTTGCTCGGAATCTCTACCCGCAACGGAATGCTTCTGATCTCTCACTACAATTCTTTGAAAACATATGGCACACCGCTTCATGAACGAGTGATAACAGGCTCGCTCGACCGACTGAACCCTATTCTCATGACCGCCTTGACCTCTGCCCTGGCCCTCGTGCCACTTGCCCTCAGAGCATCAAGCCCGGGTAATGAAATCCAAGCCCCTATGGCCACTGTGATTCTGGGCGGCCTGATATCTTCAACCATTCTAAATATTTTTGTAGTCCCCGCAGTCTACAACATAATCAACAGAAAAGAACAGCAATGAAATCAATAATATATCATCTGTCAGCAATTCTTTTAACCCTTGCATCATTCACATCGTCACGGGCAGAGTCGCCTGAGAATGTGGCTTTGCGCATTCTTGAATCCGACCCGTCGATGCAAAGTTTGTATCTTGACAATGAAGCACTGAAAGAGGCTCTAAAAACAGAGGCCAATCTCCCGGACCCGGAAATAGAGGGCGAGTATCTGTTCGCGCCGGCAGGAGAAACCAACCGCTGGGGCGCAGGGCTGTCATGGGGGCTTGAATGGCCCGGTGTGTATTCTGCACGCCGCAATGTGAATGCAGGTAAAATTATGGTTGCAGAAGCCGGTGCAAACATGATAAAACGTGAGCGGCTAATTGAAATCAAACGTCTTCTGCTTGACTATGTGCTTCAGGAGAAACAACTGGAATTACTGAAAAATGTGAATTCCGTCAATGATTCAATCATGACACTGGCGGCTAACGCGGAACGAGGCGGAGAGATGACAAAAATAGATCTCAACAAGCTTAAACTTGAGCGTGCATCTCTTAATTCCCAGATAGCCGAAATTATGTCGGGACGGGAAGAGACCGTGTCTTCCTTGTCGTCAATATATGGAGGCGACTGCTCTGCACTTTTAAAAGGGATGAACTGTGATTTTCCGGCACTTGACCCCCCGTCAATGAACGATGGTGAAAATTCTCCGGAAGTGATAGCCGCCCGTGCAGAAGCGGAAGCCGCCATAAAGGAGGAGAAGGCGGCTTCAATGGAATCTCTCCCCGGCATATCCATTGGCTATCAACATGCTTTTGAAGAGGGAATACACTTCAATGGAGCATCGTTGGGAATCTCAATTCCTCTTTTCTCTTCACGCAACAAGAAAAAGGCTGCCAAGGCAGCAACTGTGGCCGCCACCCATAAAGCAGAGGCCGCAAAGATTGCTGCATCTGAGAAAATCAAAGGAGGATTGAAGCGTCTTTCGCTACTCAAAAACAGAATTGACGAAATTCGCCCCATATTGGAAGACTCCGGCAACAACCTATTGCTAATGAAAGCCTACAAGGGTGGTGTCATCACCCTCATAGACTATCTTAACGAACGCAATTATTTCAAACAAGCCGGACTTGACCTGCTCACATTGCGCTATGAGGCAGCCAGCACACTCCTTGATCTTCAGCAGATAAGCGATTAAGCATTCCTGTCATCAAAAGGTGTGCAACACTAAGAGCGCGTCAATCTCGTTTGTCATTTTCCAAAAGTGACAGCGATATGCGATGCCTTATCGGGTCGACATCTATCACCGTAACCTCAATTCTCTGACCCAGGCGAAGCACTTCGCCTACTGAATTGATACGCTTCCGCGACATCTTAGAGATGTGAATGAGCCCGTTCTCTTTTATGCCAAGGTCAACAAACGCACCGAAGGCTGTGATATTGTTTACAATTCCGGGGAGAGTCATACCTTCTCTCAATTCATCGAAACTACCTACTCCGGCCACAAACGCTTCGTTGTCGCCGTCAACACGAGGGTCTCTCCCTGGTTTGCGTAACTCCGCGACAATATCTTTGATTGTCTCCAAACCGCCAATTCCGGCAGCAGCCATCTTCCCGGCATCAATTTTTGAGAGCAATGACTCGTTGGCTGGCAAATCAGCTACCTTTGCACCGAGACTACGGGCCATTGATTCAACCACGCCATAACTTTCGGGATGAATCCCGGTGTTGTCAAGCGGCTCTTTACCATCAGGCACCCTAAGAAATCCGGCGGCAAGTTCAAAAGCCTTGTCACCAAGCCTGGGAACTTTCTTGAGTTCCTTACGGGAATGGAAGTCTCCGTTTGCCGCCCTGTAAGCCACTATATTGGAGGCCAATGCCGGGCCAATGCCTGACACATAAGAAAGCAACTTCTCCGAGGCTGTGTTGACATCTATACCTACGGAATTCACACAACTCATCACCGTGTAGTCGAGCGCATTTTTTAATTCTGTCTGGTCTACATCATGCTGATATTGCCCTACGCCTATCGATTTCGGGTCTATTTTCACAAGTTCCGCCAATGGGTCGATAAGACGCCGGCCTATCGAAACAGCACCCCTCACCGTGACATCCTTATCGGGGAATTCCTTTCGAGCCAATTCGGAGGCAGAATAAACAGAAGCTCCGTTCTCGCTTACCACATACACCTTGTCTGGGCTTAAAAGGCCACTCTCCTTCACAAATTTTTCTGTTTCACGCGAAGCAGTGCCATTGCCTAAAGCCACCACCTCAAGCCGGTGTCGCTTTATAAGCCTGTCAAGAGTGCTTCTCGCGCCATCTATGTCAGATCGCGGAGGCACAGGGAAAATAACCCCTTCGTCAAGCAGATTACCTTGCGAGTCAAGAGCCACAACCTTACATCCGGTGCGATAGCCGGGGTCTATGGCAAGAACTCTCTTCCCTTTCAATGGCGATGCTAAAAGCAATTGGCGCAGATTGCCGGCAAATATTTCAATTGCTACGCGGTCGGCCTCCTCTTTAAGTTTTGCCGACACTTCATTCTCTACCGAGGGGCGTAAAAGACGCTTAGAGGCATCCTCCACCGCCCTGCATATCAAGCCACTGCACTCTTTTCCCGCTTGTTTTGGCACAAATGCACGGCACAAAGCATCGTCAAGAGAATCGCTGCTGTCTCCGAGCGTGTATTTCACCTTCACAAGACCCTCTTTCTCGGCACGACGCAATGCAAGATACTGGTGAGACGGCATTCTTCTCACAGTTTGAGAAAATTCGCCGTAACCAGCAAACGGAGACTCCGCAAGTTCTTTCTCCTTCCCTTTGGCTACAACACATGTTATCGATGCACTGCGGGTGTAAGAATTGCGGGTGATATTGCGAAGGCGGGTGGATTCAGAGGCCCATTCCGCGATTATGTCGGAGACCCCCTCTAAAGCATCATCAGCATTTTCCACTCCATTCTTGCCGACAAATCTATGTGCCGACACTTCTAAGTTATCACATCTGCCTGCCATTATAATTTTTGCCAAAGCCTCAAGCCCTTTCTCTCTCGCAATAGTTGCTCGAGTTCGCTTCTTGGGTTTGAAAGGAGCATAGATATCTTCCACTTCTGTAAGCGACGAAGCCTCCGAAAGACGACGGGCAATATCCGGAGTCATTCCACCGGACTCCCTGATAGCCTCTTCCACAAACTCTTTTCTTGCCACAAGCTCCCTCACAGTCTTGAGCATTGATTCCACTGACCGCACTGCCACTTCATCAAAAGAGCCGGTACGCTCCTTCCTATAGCGGCTGATAAACGGCACTGTCGCACCTTCATCAAGCAACTCAATCGTGGCCTTAACTCCTTTCAGCGGCAACTCAAGTCTTAGCGCGACCTCCTTGCATATATATTCAGAAATCATATTATTCTTTAAGTGTTATAAAATACAAATTTACTAATTTTTTGTAGCATCCTAAAAAATTTTGTAATTTAGCAACATGAAAGACTTTAAGTTGAATAATCTCGTCCCTCAGACTTAATTCATAAATCTTCAGACAGATTTCGGATTCAAGCGCATTTTCGGCTCCGAAGACCGAAAATCTTGTCATGGAACCTGCAGAGGCCATCGCATACAGTGATTCTTATCTGAGAATGAAAAATTTTAGGCACAATCTTGAACTTGCAAGGACTGAAAATTTTGAGAAAGGATATGATAAAGGAATCGAAAAAGGCATAAGGCAGGGAATCGAAAAAGGTCAAAGAGATGAAAGATTTGCAATTGCAGGAAATATGTTGAGACACAACGTCAGCATCGAAATGATCTGTTCGGTAACCGGGCTATCCAAAGAAGAGGTTAATTCAATAAATAATCAGGGTGTGTCAAAATTTTGACACACCCTGATTATTTATTGAAAATGATTATTTACAGATATTTAGTCATTATTTTACAATCACTTTTACTGTATATTCACCGGCTTTTACCATATACACACCTGCCTCTACCTTGATATGTATTTCATCGGAATCTACAGTTACTGAACGAACCAGTTTCCCATCAAGGCTATACACCTCTACTGAATCAGATTCAATATTCCGGCATACAATTTCTCCTGTCTTACCTGCAATTTCCAAGTAAACAAGAACATCTTCCACACCTGATACAATAGCTCGATTTGAAGGCATCGATTCGCCAATGTCGTATACAGCCGTAACAGCGTATTCTCCATTATTTGCATCTGCATCTTCGACATTATATGAAGTTTCTTCAGAAAGCACTTCTGTCAGCAGACTGCCATTGCGATATATGCGATATCCTTTTAGTTCAGGCACTTTTGGTGAATATGAAAGATCGTCAATCATAATCATGAACTGGTCGGCTGCAGTGTAACGCAATGCGAAATATTTTGCCCCTTCCGGAAGGTCATACGAATAAAGATCCCATTCAGTAAGCTCAACCTCCCCGGATTCAAGAAGTATGAAAGAAGAGATTTCATCATCTGTGAGAGAATAATATATCTCAAAGGTCTCTTTATAGTAATCCTCTATCTTAGCCATCAGGAATTCTATTGTCTGCGCTTCGCCTGAAAGTTCGGGAGAAATCAGCCAGTCATCATTGTGAGAAGCGCTTGAATACCATCCCGTCTGAGCGATGAGATACTGATCATCTGTCATAGGTGCAAATAGCGGACGGTTGTCAAGATTCATCCCGCTCTCTTCCGGATTAAACACCATGAAGGCAATTGGCTCCTGCGCATGAGGCATATCTATTCCGTTAATGCCGCAGGCAAGTCCTTTGTCGCCATCATAAGTCTTCCAATTACCAAACACTAAGTCACCATTATTATATGATTCAAAATCTTCCATTACATCAGAAGCAACAATCTCGGGAGCAACCCATGAAAGGGCCACCCCTCTCTCATGCTCTTCCAGCGCAAGCGAAGACGGCGACTCAAGCACCGGGGCAACCACATTCACAACATATGGAGATGTAGTATTGTTGGCTATATCCATATCACCTTCCAATACAACCTCCGCATGTATCGACGCATTTTCACCGGCAAACACACTTGGCGAATAACCGAAGTCTACAGTGCTGAAGAAATTGCCTGACAAAATGCCGTCAAGAGGTTCACCGTCACGTGAAGCATAAAGATCACCATCTACATACAGGTTTACTTTATATGCATCTACCCTGTCAAAACTATTGTTCTCAACTCTCACACTTACCGTATCCTCTTTTCCGGCCACATAACTCTTCTTGGCTGAAAGGCCGGCAATAAGATCTTTTCCAAGTATATTACGCACCTGAATTCTGTCAAGCCATATATATGAACCCAGGTCATTGCCAGTAACATGGAATTTGATACTGATCGAGGCGGCATCACGCCACTTATTGAGGTCGATTATTTCTGTATGCCAGCCCTCTTCCGTGTTTTTACTGCAATCAATTGTTGCAAGAGCCACTGTATTACTTGCATCAACCACTCCGATGACCTCAATAACTGTATTTGCTTCAGGAGCAGTCATCCAGTCAAAGATAAGATTAAGATTTTCAGCATTGCCAGGAGCAATTTTTCCGGAATTCAGCCATGCTTCACGATAACCGACAGCAGGAGCCCATCCCATAGACGTGCTGCCGGCATCACAGCTGACATCAGGATCAGTATAGAATCTATGCTCTATATCGCCGGGCTGTTCCCATCCTTCATTATTACACTTAGCCATATTGAAAGTCTCCATAAATGGCAATGCATGAGGCTTGCCTACAATTGCTGTGTTGGAAACCTCAATATCTCCCAGCAAGTCATCCCATATTGCCGCCACTCCATAAATGACACGGGACTGAGGTCCGGTTGCGGTATTAGAAACCACATATGTGGTCTCCTTGAGGTTCTCCGCTATCGGCTGCGCATACATTCCCTCTATGGCATAGACAGTATATGTAACTTCATCAATATCAACATAGCCTCCATTCTTACCGACATTGCCGGAAGCGTCCCATGTGATTTCAAGGCGATCCCCCTTGTCTGTGGTCATGAGATTAAGCGGATTTGCCGGCAAATCAAATCCGGCAAACGCCTGTACCTCGGCATACATTCCCTTGAGACCGCCGGAATAGCAAACCACACGATAAGTGTTGGAGCCTTCGGCCGCGTTATCGTCATGCCATGTCAATGACTGACCGGCCTTCACATTATTAAATTCTCCGGCCACTACGCCGTCACGAAAAATCTCTACTTTCGACAGTTCTGCCACAGCATCCGTGTCTGCAGCATTGCGAGAAGGCGTTGTGAATGATAAAGTCACACCGATTTCACCTTTGGCATCAGGAACTGCAGTCAAGTCTGCCACAGCTGCAGGCCCGCCGGCCTTTCCAACTGAATACAGATGCAGTTCATCAATATTGATATTGCTTCCGTTTATTCCTGTCACTCCATGGAATGCCACCCTGTAACGTCCGTCGGATGCCGGTATCCATGTTCTGGCAAAATAATGGGCATCTTCATAAACGCGTGTAATCTGTGTGCGCTCAATTATCATCTCATACTTGCCTGCAGCAGTCGGGTCATCTCCCTGACCCAACGCCACTTCCATCTCTTCCGCCGTGCCCCACGCGCTCCATACTTTGCAATCAAATTCATAAATATCATCCGCACTGAGTTCAATCTCCGGCGACAAAAGCCAGTCATCACTATATTCTATGCCCTGAAGGCCATATTTGTTGGTGTTGCAGAAAGCAAAACCTGTAGGATTGAGTCCCTGATGCAGACCAACCATCCATATACGTCCGTCATTATTTGAGTCAATGACTGTAAAGAATTCAAAGTTGTCGGGATTCTCAAAATCTTCATACCACGGCGCACTGAAAACATCCCCTACATGTATTTTAGTGCTGACCGCCTCATCACTGTTATACCCTACATTATTTGCGGTTATTCCATACCATACAATTATCGGATTTGTAATTGACATGCTGTCTTCTAAAGAGGTCTGAGAAATATTCTCGGCAATAACCTTCCCTTCCGGATAACGTGTGACCGTATAAGTAAGCTCCGATGGCTCAAAATACGCATCGAGCACGCCCTTCTCCGGTGCATTCCAATTTAGTGAAACCTTAGTGCCATTCACTTCAGTAGAAAGATTGGAAGGTGCCTCTGTCTGTCCTTTGCCAATCCAGCGGCGCACTTTCAACGGAGCAGACTCACCGGCCTCATTCGAGCATTTCACAACAAACCAGTTTTCACCTTCCTCAGCTGTAAACTCACGAGTCTTAACAACATCGCCCGGATTACCTTTCCCTTCGGCCTTCATTACACCGTTGGCATAAAGCGCCCATTCCACATTTCCGCCAAGGCTCTCACCGGAGGCGCTTACAGACGGAAGTGTAAAAGTGGCCGAACCTGACACACCTGCTCCGAAATCAAGCGACAATCCATCTGCCACGCCCGGAACATCGCCATTGAATTCCTCCTGAACATAGATACAAGTAAACTCTTCGCTATTGTCGAAATCGTAAAGTTTTGTAATTGATGGAACAGTCACATCGATTTCATATAATGCACTTTCAGAGCCATTAGTGAAAGCCCAATACATCAAATCTGTCTCACGGTCAAATGTTGCCGACTGCATATAGCTTGGGATCAAGCCTGTAGAAAAAATTTCTGTAGAAGAGCCATCATTGCGGTCATATTTGCGCAGAACGCCACCGCCGTCTATGCCATACACCTCTCCCTTGCTGTTGACGCCAACTGCAAAAAGGATGTCGGGAAGTTTGCTTATTGTCTTGCGGGCACGAGTGTCATAATCCACCATAGCCAGCTCCACGGCAGAATTGTCAGCATTTGAGAAACATCCTATTACGCCGCCTGTAAGAGGATCATAGTCGCAATCATATGTATAGAAAGACAAATCCGGCATAGATTCATAATCAACATACTCTCCTGTGAGTATATTAACCTTGTTGTAGTTCACAGACACTACGCCTTCCCACTCACTGAAGTCAACCACATGTATGGCATTGTCATAAACTGCGCCATTCCCTTTCTCAAAGAAATAGTATTCCGAAATCAATGACACCTTTTCATTGCTTCCCGGATTGGATTTAAATGAATAAAGACCATAAGCGCTGCTCTCGGTCCATGCCGAAGAATAGTGAAGAGCACCGCCAAACGACACATCACGCGCTGCCGCTCTGTTAACCTTTGACACACCCCGGCCCGGCGTCGCCACAGACGACTTACGAAAAACCGAGGGAAGATCTGCCACTTCAAGGCTTGTGGGCACTCCTGCGGGACGCTCGGACGAAACCTGTTTAGCCAAAGGTCTCACGGGGCGGTCTGCCACTATTGCAGCGGCAACTCCAAGAGCTACCGTGACTGCAGAAAAGAGCGAGAATAGATAATAATACTTTCTCATAGAAACGTCAGGTTAATAATGAATATTTATTAAGTTAAATGTTATACGGAATTATGACACCGGCAATGAGCGGCATTGACAGTTTCTCTTCTACCTACAAATGTAAGAAAATTTTTAATAACCTTCAATAACAAAACTGCATTTAAATCTTTACCTTGTTACATTTTTCAAACCACATAACACACTGATAACATTTATATTAATATCTTTAATCTGTAAATTATCAACCTCAAATTGTAACATTTAATTGACCCTTCACGGATGAGATGTAAAAAAAAGGTGTTATATTTGTGTCCATATTGGCTACTCACCCGAGATAAGGCAAAACCTCACTTCCAATAAGATCACAACGCATGGACCTCACTATAAGTATTCGTGTAATTCTGGCCGGAATCTTTATTTCCTTAGCGTCATTAGGCATTTTCTCTTGCCAAAGACAAGAAGAAAAACGACTCACACTTGAAGAGAAAGCCGTTCTAAACGGAAATATTGATGATGACTGCGCCCGAAATAATTCCGACAACAGTTTCCTTTCCGCCATTATAAGAGCGGAAAAAGGAGACTCCGACATTTCTCCGCATAAAATGGAGGAGTATGCCGAACAGTTTCACTCCGAACGACAACACGAGCGAGCAGCACTCGCCTATTATTATCAGGCAAAAACAGCTTATGCGTCGGGCAATGTGCACATGGCCGCAGGCGCCCTTAAAAAGGCGGAAAAACTCACGGATAAAACCACCGACACATTACTGCAACATCAGATTGCAACCCTGCTTTTTCTTGTAAATTATTATTACGGAAATCGTGACACTGCTCTCGAATATGCACACCGCACCCGCCGCTATGCAATGCTGACGAATGATTCAGTCAATATCTATCGCGCAATTTCTTTTCAAGGTGCGGCCATACTGGAATTTGGAAGACTAAAAGAAGCAATCGACACCATGAAGAGCTCCATGCGCTACGCACCGGCTCTGAACACAAAGCAAAAGGCTCGGATGTACAACAACCTCGGGTTTATGTTCAAAGACTCGGATATTAATATTGCCAAGGAATTCTACGAAAAATCGATTTCCCTGAAACCCATAAATGCTGCTATTGCCAATCTTGCATATGTGTATGCCCGCGAAGGCCAACTGCAGATTGCCGACTCTTTATGGAGAAAAGCGCTAAACACTGCCAGCATGCCTCTGAAAGAACAGATTTTAGATAACATCTTCCATATGAGGCGAGATATAGGAGATTTTGAAAGCGCATGCATAGCGGCTGATTCGCTGATGTCCGTACGCGACACCATTAGTAAACGGCGCGAAGAGGGAAGTGTACACGCGGAGCAGATGAAAGTGGAACACGAATATGAACAGATGCTCAGCCTTAACAGAATAAGGCTTCTTACAATGGGGATAATCGTGGCAGTGTTACTTACAATTATAATGCGAATATATTTCTTTTACCGTCACGCCAAATTAAAAGAAGAGATGATGCGCAATCACATGATGGAAGATGCGCTAAGCCGCCGAATCGAAGAATTGCAACAAAATGCGGAAACCGCCACAAAGGAACGTACTGACGAGATTGCACGCCTTAATAAGAAACTATCGGAACTTAAAAGCCGTCAAACTGAAATATATGCAAACGGCATAACAAGATTCAGAGAGATAATGGAAGGAAAGTCTATTGTGAATTGGAAGAAACGTGACCTCGATGACTGTGTGGAATACTATTCAATTGTCGAGGGGGCATATATGGCCTCTCTTGAGACATTATATTCCGATTTGACATCCAAAAACAAACTCTTCATGATTCTCACTCATGAAGGGAAAACAGATGCTGAAATCCAAACAATTTTCGGTGTCGGGCCAAACGCAATACGCACTCTGCGCAGCCGCATAAAAGCAAAATTGAATTCCTGACCTTCCCTACATACCTTCTTTTAGAGGGCGGTTGCCATAGACTTGCTAAAAAATTTCCCGGAAGCAAGTTTCTCAATTTGCCTCCGGGATTACACATCCGGCTTACATGTTCTCAGATGTGTAGCATGAGATTATTATATTGCCCCGAATAAATCTATGTTTATGACAGGATTTAATGTTAGAGTGTTTTATTCATGTCATTAAAACTATACCTATAATCCGGCATTACTTTCCGGGCACTTTCAGACCCATAGATGTTATGTAGCCTTCCTGAGGCACACAGTTTTCGTGCTTGCACTGCTCTATGAACTTGTCGAGAGCCACCTGCGCCTTTACCCTGTCTGGCTTGGCTTCCCGCACCTCTGCAAAAGTGTGGTGAGGGCCTTCAGCAAACCTTACCACCTCTTCCCACTCTTCCGGCATCTGAATGCCCATCATGCAGCTGTTGTCTCGCTTCTTATAAGGCCAGAATGTGTAGCCTATATTGTTATCCTTCATAACCTTCACAAAATCAGCCTGCCATTCATCCGTGTTATGCCCTATCTCTCCCATAAACATCGGGCGGCCGCTCTTGTCGCGAAAGTCGATATACGACTGAATTGCCGGAGCTGTGGCGTCGCCTCCATAGCGATGGCAGGTGAACATCAGCTGCGGGTCATATTCCGTGTCTTTCAGCGGCTCGAAATTGCTGTTCCACTGTGGGGCGCCGATAAGGATCACATGGTTCTTGTCAACCTCACGAATCGCCGCCACAGCCCTTTTGTGGAGGGGCTCGAGCTTGGCATTGAGTTCATCCTGATTATCGAAATATGTGGCAACAGGCTCGTTTATCAGTTCATAGCCGAGAATCACCGGCTCGTCCTTATAATAATCCGCAATCGTCTGCCATATGTCGCAGAACTGTTTCTGCGACTTCTCGCTTTCAAGAAGCCACGGATAGCCATAAGAATCGTCGATATTGTCTCCGGTTTGACCGCCGGGGGCATCATGCATGTCAAGAATGAGATAAAGGTCGTTGGCGCGACACCAGCTCACCACGCTGTCTACCCTTGCAAAACCATCCTGGCCGGATGTAAGCCCCATGTAGTCTTCATCTGTGAAGAGTTTGTAATGAAACGGCAGGCGGATTGTGTTGGCGCCGGTAGACGCGATATAGTCAATGTCTGCCTTGGTTATATAGTTGTCTTTAAACTGCTTCCAGAATTCTGCGGTTTTGTCAGGTCCGACAAGATGACAGAAAAGGTCATTGATCTGGCGTGGCGCGTTCATGCGCTGGAAGCCGAACATGTAACCTTCCGGATTAAGCCAGTTGCCAAGATTTGTTCCGACAATGAAAAGCTTGCTTCCATCGGGCTTTACCAAATCATGGCCTTTAACCTGCACGAACTTAACCTCCTCCTTCGCGGCATCAGCCTGACCCGCGCAACTCCACGAAACCGATGCAAGCAACATTGCGGACACACCGGATATTATCGAGTTTTTTATTACGTTCATGATTTCAAGTTGCTAAACAAAGTGTAAAAGATTGGAGCCCCCGTCTGTAAAACGAGGCGAGGGCTCCTTAAAGACCTAAATATATATTTGAAAACCTTAGCTTTTTTACCTATTATGACCCCTTAGGGTCTTGTCAGATCAATCCCTGTGTTCCTGGATTATGATATCTTTCACTGTCACCTCTGTGCCGGCGGGATTTCCACCGAAGTCAAGCACAACTGAAAGTTTGTCGATATCCTGGCCGGGAAGATTCACCCACTTATAAGTCACCTCATCATAAGCCGGCACTTCCACACGGTCAGCCATATAGAAGATATTGTCATTATCTCCCCCTCCTGATTTCACACACTTATAGGTCACGCCGGGAATACTTTGATCTGAAGTGAAAGTAACACGGAAATCATATGCCTTGTCTGCACTTGTGGCAAGGTTCGTGTGAAGCTTGAACTGTGCCTGCCATTGGTCGGTGGTTGCCTCCGGAAGCGACAATGTGAATGAATTGCCATCGGCGGTCATTTCAGGGTCGGCAATCTGCGCCCATCCCGGGGCATAGTAAAATTCTGTGGTGTATTCACATCCAAAGAACATATTGTCTTCGCTGTTGACATCAACCCATGTCACCGGTGCTTCCGGCTCATCAGGTTCACTCGGAAGCACTGTTCCGTCATCATCGGAATGCTTCTTGATAACTATGTTGCTGATTTCAAAGTCAGTGTCAGGATTTCCGGCAAAGTCGAGAGTCAGCACAAGCGTTCCGTCGAAACCTGCCACATCGCTGAGATAGAAACATGAACCGTCTGCGGCAAAGTCCACGATGTCTGCATAGAGAAACTCGTTGTCATTACCATCCGGATGAGGCTTCACAGTCACCTTGCTGTCGACAGGTGCATTTACAAATATTGAAAAGTCATACGTCTCTTCAGCAGAAAGCACGATGTCGGTGGCCACATGCACCTGGCCCTGCCACTGGCTGCCGCCCATATCTGCCGGGGTATGGAAAAAAATCTTTTCATTTGTGACAGTCACCTCAGGCTGATCGATGCCGCCCCAGTCATTATTTGCAAAAAATGTAGACCCGAGTGAAACCGAAGCATTCTTCCACATGTTAAACTCGCTGTCATACTTGAAACCTGTGAACACAGGTTCTGCGGCCTCAAACGGCGCAAGAATATAATGCCATGCGATGTCGTTGTTGGTGCAAGACACTTCAATCTTGTTCTTGCTTATTGAATGAACCTTCAGGCGAGGATTATTATAGAATTCCACATTCGGCAGATAACCGAAAAGCGTGCCTTCAGGAAGAACCATTACCAAGTCGGCTCCGTCAGCCACCAGTTCAAACCTGCGGTCAGCCTGGATTTCTGCGGGAGCGCAATAGTCCTGCCCATCATTGGTATTGGAACTTGAATACGGCGGGAGGTCGGTGATTCCGGTATTGACGTAGATTGTTCCGCTTTCGCCAGGATCATATGTGTAAAGTCCGCTCTGAGTTCCGCCATTGTCGGCGAAGATCATCTTGTTGTCATACACGCCCCAGTCTTTCTTGTCGTTGGGAGCCGCACTCCACCATTCAAGGCCCTCGCTGCCGGCGGGGCCACACCCGAGATGGCCCGGTGCGGAGCCATCGATATGCCACTCCTTCGACGAGCCATCCGTAAGATTGCGCATGTAAGGAGTGAAATCAATCTTAGTGTTCTCAATGTGTATAGTGGCTGTGCGAACACCCTCAGATATGCCGTTGCGGTTTCCCACCTGCATCTCCACCTCATAGTCTCCGGCAGGCACGATTATGTCGGAATATCCGTCGCGTGTAGAGATAACCGGGTTTGCCTTGGTGTAGATTTTCCACACAGGATATACGCCTACAGGATTGTCGATATTAAGTGTGAACTGGTTTGTCTCCTGGTCTACTTTCACTACAATATTGTAGTCGCTGGCTTGCGGGATTCCGGCTTCTGAGACGGTGTCGTAGGTATCTTCCGTACAGCCTGTCAGCGCGATAAACGCACCCGCCAGCGCGGCAGCCCTGAAGATATATGATGATTTTGTATTCATGTTGTTATTTTTGTTTAGCGGGTGAATCAATATTCATTCTGAGTGAGTGTGCCCATTGCCTTGTCGATTTCACTCTGCGGAATGGGGAGATATTTGTTCTTCTGACTCCAGGTGTTGGTGCGGTAGCCATACTGGTCAGGCACAAGCACCTGAGAAGCTATGCCGAGACGAACCACATCCCAATAGCGCTTCCCCTCGCCTACAAACTCAAGGTGACGCTCTTCAGTGATGTTTTCAAGACTCGCCGGAATTGTGCCTACTCCGGCGCGTGAGCGCACCTGGTCGAGATAGCCCTGGGCATCTCCTGAGCCATAGCCGCGCACAATAAGCTCGGCGGCATTGAGAAGAGTCTCTGAATAGCGATAGATTCTAAGATTGTTGTTCCAGTTAAGTTCTGAAGATGCCTTCTGGTCGGCATTGTCGCCTGTATGGGCGCAATACTTCTCAAGGAAAAGGCCGGTGTCTTGATAACGCACATTGTATGACGCGCCCACGGCTCCTGCATTCCAGCAAGTTGCGTCGCGACGAGTGTCGCCATCTTCATAGCGGTCAAAAGTTTCCTGTCGCACAGGGCAGAATCCCCAGCCACCATCATGTCCGTCGGTTCCGCCGGGCCAGTTATTGGGGCTGATAAGAGTGGGAAGCACGGTGCCGCCTGCCGCAAGCGGGCTGTCCCAGTCGCGGATTGCGTTGTCATCCTTATAATTCACCTCAAAGATTGATTCATCTGTCCATTCTCCGCTCTCCTTGAAGATATTTGTATAATCGGGATTCAAGGCATACTTGCCGGAGTCGATAATCTCCTTCATATAGGTGAACGACTTGCGCATACGCTCCTCGTCATTCTGATACATGGCTATTTCTGCATAAAGCATGTAGGCCATTGCCTTCGTCACCCTGCCCAGATTTTCAGCTGTCTCTTTCATGGGGAGCGCGTCAAGAGCAAGAGCGGCCTCAAGGTCTGCCATCATGAAGCCATAGACTTCATCAGCCTTGTACTGCGTGCCGAGATAAGGGGCGCCTTCAAAGTTTGTTTCATAGTAAACCACATTCCCCCAGAACTTCCAAAGCCAGTTGTAATAATACACACGGAGCACACGGGCCTGAGCTTCATAATATGCTTTCTTCTCCGGAGTCATGCCGGCGATTTCCTTTTCGATGTATGCGAGCACATCATTGCATCGCTTCACACCGGAATAGGCATCTGTCCAAAGCCCTGCAATCACAGCATTGGGGCGAGCCTCGAAATTCATCATGCGGTGCCAGTTGGCATTGTCATTGGCATCAGATCCGCCAACCCACAGGTCGTCGGCCATGATGTCGCTCATGATATTGACAGGGTTATATTCGTCCATAGCCCAGTCTGGCCAGTGAAGAGGGTCGTAAGCGGCCACCACGGCCTCCTGTATATGCTCGTCAGTGCTCATGTATTCACCGATAAGCGTGCGTGTGGGGTCTTCTATGTCGAGGAAACTGTTGGAGCATCCTGTCATTGCCATGGCGGAGGCAACAAGACCGAGTGTGAATATTTTATTATATAGTTTCATTTTTATTGTCATTTAAAACTTTCTAAATAATTAATTGAGCATGTCAATTGTCATCTGATTTAGAACTGAATATTGAAGCCCACTGTCCATATTCTCGGCTGCGGATACACACCGTAGTCTATGCCGAGGGAAGTGCCGCCTGAAGAGATTTCCGGGTCGAAGCCATGATACTTGGTGCAGGTGAAGAGATTTTCGGCCGATACAAACACCCGGAGGCTCTCAACGAAGAATCTGCGGGTCAGGTTCTGAGGAATCTGATAAGAGAGCATGATGTTTTTGAGGCGGAAGTAGTCGCCGTCATGCACGAGAAGGTCGGAAGAAGCCCAGTTGCGCGGGTCGGCGATTACAAAGCGCGGGATACGGTTGGAAGTGCCCTCGCCTGTCCAGCGGTTGAGCATCCATGCAGGAAGGTTTGAGGCGCGCGCGTCGGTTCGGCGAGTGGCGTCATAAATCTGGTTGCCCCATACGCCCTGGAACATTGCGCTGAGAGTAAAGCCTTTCCAGCTTGCATTCACATTGAAGCCGTAAGTCCAGTCGGGCATACCTTTGCCAATCATGGTGCGGTCGTCTTCCGTGATGCTTCCGTCGCCGTTCACGTCTACGAAACGCACGTCGCCGGGAACAGCATCAATGAAATAGCCTCCGCTGTATTTTGCGTTATATTCGTCAGCCTCAGCCTGATTCTGGATAATTCCATCAGTCTTGTATCCATAGAAGAAGGGGAAAGGAAGACCATTTTCCGCGCGGGATATAGAGCCTGTGCCCTGGAAAGAGTCGAGATTAGCCCAGCCTTCAGCATTGCCGTAGTCAATAAGTTTATTCTTCAGATATGTGAGGTTGCCGCCAACACCGAATGAGAAGTCTCCAAATGTGTGGCGATAGTTGATTTCCATCTCCACGCCGCTGTTCTCCATCTTGCCCACGTTGCCCACAGGCACAGACTCGCCCACATAAGCGGGGACCTGCATGTTCATAAGCATGCCGTTGGTTTTCTTCTTATAGTAGTCGATGGTGAATGTAAGAGAATTATTGAGGAATCCGAAGTCGATACCTATGTCTGTCTGCTGGCTCTCCTCCCAGCGAAGATTGGCATTGGGAAGGATTGACGCCTTTGTGCCGTTCACTATGTTCTCGCTGCTTCCGAAGATAGCATTGTTGCCTGCGTTTGCAAGCGCCACGAAGAGAAGGTCGCCGATATTCTCGTTGCCGTTCTTACCCCAGCTGAAACGGACTTTGGTAGTGTTCCACCATGTGGGACGCTTCTCAAGCCAAGGCTCGCTTGTGATGTTCCAGCCTAAAGAGAATGAGGGGAAAGTGGCCCAGTGATTATTTGAGCCGAAACGCGAGCTTCCGTCACGACGGATTGTGAACTGAGCCATGTAGCGCCCTGCGTAGTTGTAGCTTGCACGGGCAAAGAGAGAGGCAAGCTTTGCTTCAATTCGGGGAGCACCGCCGGCGCTCATGTCGCCATTCTCGGCAAGACCCGACGATGCGTCGATATACGGCTTGTTATAGTCTATGATATGATTTCTTGATGCAGAAATATAGTCACCGTGGCTGGCTTTAGCCGACTGGCCGAGAAGGATGGCAAAGTCGTGGTCGCCAATAGTCTTGTCATAGCTCAGAATGTTTTCGAGCTGCCAGGTCACACCCTTCTCGCTGTTGGCCCATGCAGAAGAGAATTTCTGAGTGGCACCTGAGCGCAGGTAATACTCCTTAGTGTAGCCGTCGCTGCCCCAGAATCCGAGGTCTGCGCCATAGCTGATGCGATATTTGAGATTGTCCCAGATTTGAAGTTCTCCGATGAAGTTGCCCACAAATTTATGGCTCCATTCCCATGATGCCGGAAGCGACATATTGGCAATAGGGTTTGACATCTCCTGATAGTTGCCGAATGCCTCAGGGTTGAGAAGGAGTCGGCCATCGGCAGAATACATCGGGATGTATTCTGTGTTGGTGGCATAATACGCCTGCTGCTGTGTGAGGAAATCACCTTCTGCATATGGAGTCAGCATAGGAGATATTGACAGAGCCGAACCGAGAGGAGAGCCCCATGTGGAGTTAGTCTCGATGCCGGTGCTCTTGATGCGGGCATAAGAGAGATTGGTTGTCACCGTCAGTTTATTAAGCCAGCTGCGCTTTGCAGAAGCATCAAACAGGGTGTAAATATTGTTTGAACGGAGAGTTAAACGGTTATAGTTAGACCTGCCGAAGTTGCCGCCCACAATACCGTCCTGCTTATAATAGCCGAGAGAAAGGTAGTAGTTAACTTTATCAGAAGCGCCCGACATCGACACCTGATGATTCATCACCGGCGCATTGTCATTGAAAACAGCATTCTGCCAGTCAAAGCCTTCGCCATATGAATAAGGGTTGGCATATGGAGCGGCCACACCTGAGTTGAGGCTGCCTTCGTTCATCATCACGGCATACTCCGTGGCGTTGAGCACCTTGCGGTGTTTAGAGGCGGTCTGCCATCCGTAAGAGAAATCATAAGTGACTGTGGTTTTGCCTTTGCTGCCGTTCTTAGTGGTCACGAGAACAACGCCGTTGGCCGCACGCGCACCGTAAACAGCACCTGAAGCTGCATCCTTAAGCACCTCGATAGATTTGATGTCGGTAGGATTAAGATAGTCAAGTCCGCCTTCAATCGGCATACCGTCTACAATATAAAGCGGGTTGGAATTGTTGATTGTGCCGATACCGCGGATGCGCACCTGGGCGGCAGCTCCTGGCTGACCGGAAGAAGATGTAACAGTCACACCTGAGGTTAGACCCTTCAATGCATTGTCGACACGCACAGGGGCGGAAGCGGCAAGCTTATCTTCGTCAATTTTTGAGATAGCGGCTGTCACGACGCTCTTTTTCTGAGTGCCATAGCCCACAACCACAACGTCGTCAAGCACTTGTGAATCTTCCACAAGGCGGATTTCTATGCCGCTCATGGCTCCATTCACTTTCAATTCCTGAGCAGTGTAGCCCACATACGAGATTACAAGAGTTTTTCCATCCGGAGCCTGAAGGTTGAAATTACCGTCAATGTCGGTGGCAGTTCCTGTAGAGGAACCCTTCACCATCACTGATGCGCCAATCAGAGGCTCTCCGTCGGCGGCTGACACCACCGTGCCGGATACGCTGACATTCTGGGCGCTGACTCCCAGACATGTCATGATTGCGATGAGAAATAAGGTTAACTTTTTCATCTGTTCATTGGTTAAGTTAGTATTTGTAGTTTATCTGAATCTAATGCTGTCATAAATCCGGCAGTATGAGTCACTGCCTTGCCGGAATCATGTCGGGATTATAAATCAGTCGATATGGCCTGCCGGCTGCCACAAGGATTATTGCTTTTGGAATATTCTCACATAATCCACTTTCATTGTCACCGGAAGAGCGCTTTCGTCCACACCCTTGTATCCTCCCCAGTCGCCTCCCCAGGCAAGATTGAGAATAGGATAGAAGGCGTAATGGAAAGGCCAGTCTGCATGGTCAGTGCCCATCTGGCTCTTAGTCACCTTCAGCTGCACCTTGCCGTCGACATAGGTCGTGATTTCGTCGGCTGTCCATTCAAGAGCGTAGATGTGGAATTCCCCTTCCGCGCCGGGGCAGTTCATGGCATGAGTCTTCTGGGTGTTTTTGGTGTGATTATAGTTGCCTGTGTGTAATGACGACGAAACCTGGTTCGGATCGGCGCCCACCTCTTCCATGATGTCGATTTCTCCACAATATGGCCAAGGATTAGTGTTCCAGTCCACATTGGAAGGCATCATCCAGAATGCCGGCCATGTGCCCTTCCCTTCTGGAAGGCATATGCGGGCCTCGACATATCCGTAAAGCCATCCTTCCGACGGACGGGCGTTGATTCTGCCTGAATAGATTTTGCCGTCGCTTCCTTTGAAGCAATTGATATGGAGAAATCCGTCTTTCACTTCCAAAGTTCGCTTGCCGTCTATCTCTTTGCCTGTGTAAGTCTGCAATTCATTGTTGACGTGTCCTGCCGCCCAGTTTTCATGCACCCAGTCACTGCCGGGCACTGTGCCTTCATTGAATTCATCGTTCCATACCATTGTGTAGCCCTCGGGCACGACAATCTCATCGCTGAGCTGCGCCACTTTTATCTCAGTCGACTTGTCGCCGCATTTCAAAACGAGTGCTCCCTCTCTGGTAGATTGTGTTTCATTTGCCTCTACCTTGACTGTGACGTCTGTTTCGCCGGCCTCACCTTTAGAAGGAGATACTGCAATCCAGCCTGCGGAAGACAAGATGGACCATTCAGTGTTTGACGACACTGTTATTGAAGCCAAAGACTTCTGTCCTCCGAATGTGAGCGACGATGCCGACACTTTTGCATCGTATTCGGGATACTGCACAAGTTCAATAGTCTTTACATTCTCCCCTCTCGACTTAATCTGCAATGACGCCTTGCGCTCGCTGAGTTCTGCATTCTTTGAAACAGACACTCTCACAACGGTGGTTTCATTTTTCAGCCCTCCTGACGGACGCACCGACACCCACTGCGCGTTTGTGGAAATTGACCAGTCGGCATCTGCCGTGACTGAAAGCGACAATTCCGAAGCGGCGGCATCCGCAACAAGATTCTCGGGCGAGACATTCACGGTCACGCTCCCCGGTTTCACAGGAGCCGGGTCATCTCCATTACTTCCGCACGAAGCCAATGACTGGGTGGCAAACACCATAAAAAGAATTATCGATATCAATGCTGTTCTGTTCATGAGTATTTCTGGTTTAGTTTGGTTAGTTTCGCTTTGGTTGCGTTCTCTGCCCGGCAGAGAACGATGTAGGTCAGCACACTCCCGCCGCTCTTTTCTTTTTGAAGCGGCAATGTCGCATTTCGGTTGCAAATGTAGTGTGTTTTAGCAAAATCATGCAAGCGCAGGAAACATTTTTTATTACGTCATCCCAAATTTTAACATACGTCACTAATACGCCAATATCAACTATATGGCCATTTATCAACCATATAACTATACGCATCATTAACACTTCATCCCCTCTTTGAAAGAAAATCATTTAGATTTTCCTCTCTTTCAAGATTAAATTTCTTTCTGATTCTATATCTCATTGTCTCCACGCCTCTCACCGAAATATTTAAAAGAGGGGCTATCTCTTTTGTCGAAAGATTAAGTTTAAGATAGGCACACATCAGAATCTCATTGTTTGTAAGGTCGGGATAACTCTCACGCAATTTTTTAATGAAATCATTATGAACAAGGTCAAACTCTTCTTCCACTCTTTTAAGCACATCATCACTTTTGAGATCGACAGTGACTTTCCCCTGCAGATCCACAATTGCCTTCCGGGCCTCGGAAGAAGATCGCGGAAGAAGCGGCAATATGTTCTGCAGCTCACGTTTCACCGTCTGCAAGGTTTCGTTCTTATGAGTTAGACTCATCATCACATCGGCCATCTCCTGCGCCTTGTGCCGGAGCTCCTTGTCAAGCTGCTCCTTCTGCAAGGCCACAATCTTATGATCTTTCAGTTTCGACTCCCATTCAAAGTCAGCCTGCTGACGGGCAAGCTCGGCGTCTTTCTCTTTCAACAGTGCTTGCTGACGCCGGTTGACACGACGGCGCTCAAGAAGCACTATTCCCCATGCCATAAAAGCCGACAACACAAGATAGCAGGCAATTGCCCATATTGAGCGCCACCAGGGAGGAGACACCGAAAATCTTATAGAATCCACGCTTTCCCTCCCGTCAACACCTATGGCCTTCACTTCAAAGAAATAATCCCCCTCTTTGAGATTAGTGTATTCTTTTATTCCGGACGCTGACGGCGAACTCCATTTCCCACCATTCAACCGGCAGCTGTAGCGTATGCCCGACGCAGACTCCTCTATGCTTCCGAATTCTATTTTTATGGAGTTTTCCGCATAACGCAGCCTAAGATTATCTTTCTTTCCTAAAAAATTACCTTGATAGATAGTGGAATCTTTCATTGCAGAGACAGCCACACGGGAAATCCGAGACTTCGGAAGAGGCTTAAATATGGAATCGCCGCCACTGCTCCACACGTCATCTGAAAAGTCAAAAAACACATAACCGTTTGGAGTGGGATAAGCCACACGGTCAGAGGCCACACAAAAGAGCAGTTCCCCATCGTGCATAGGGCGCTGTGCGGGAGGATACAAAGAGATGCGCCGCATCTGAAGAATTCCGGCCGGGTCAGCACGCCTCAGTTCACGGTCGGTCAGTGCATAAAGCCAGCCATCTTTCTTCTTCACTCTTCTGACATTGCGGGGGGTGCCGAGAAGCAATGACAACCGCTCGTCAGGAATGATTTCATCGCTCTTGGAATCATAGCGATATATTCCGAATGGAGTGGCAAAACACACATCGTTGTCAATCCTGCTTAATGATATGTCGGATGTAAGCGGGAAACCGTCTGAAGTAAGTTTGAAATTCTGCCTCCTCACCACTTTCATGTCGGCAGTGTCAACATGAAGCCTGTAGACACCTTCATCGCCGTCGGCAGTCCACAGCCTCACAGCCGATTCCTGCACAAAATTATAGCAACTGCCGTCATAGCCGGCCAAATGACATTCTTTCTCCCATATGCCGGCTCTCTTTCCAAGCACATCAACCCCGAAGTATGTGCCTGCATACATTCTATCCGGGTCTTTCAGAAATTGCTGCACATCCCACACTCCGTTCAAGTCTCCCACTTTTGAGGCGACTCCGTCTTTGACCACAAAGAGCCCGCGGTCGTGTGAGCAAAAAAGGTCGTCACCCACTTTTGAAAGCCCCCATACTTGTCCGCGCATACCGGCCACAGAATGAAATTCCGATTTCTTCAAATCTGCCCCGGGGCTGAAAGCCACATAAAAAAGTCCTCTGTTAGTGCCGAGATACAATTTGTTTTCAGTTTCCGCAAGCACATACCCCGACCCTATCGGAAGTCCGCAGTTATTGAATGTCTCTATCGGCATGGTCAGCAAAATATGAGCCACACCCGGGTCGAGCGCGGCCCAAAGGTCGCCGCGCATGTCGAATTTCACAGACAGCACGGTGTTATTCTCAAGCCCGCTGTTTTCGTCATACACTTTCATGTCGCCCGTATGAATGTCAACCACACCCACGCCATAGTCGATGCTGCCTAAAGCCAGCATTCTTCCTCTGAAGTCGGCGCTGAACACCTCCCCCAGCCTCAATGCGGCTGCCGACACAGGTTCGAGCCTTACAAGCCTTTGCCTGTCGTAGCGATAAACTCCGTTGCCGGCAGTTACAACAAGAATATCGCCTTCGTAAGGAAAGATTGCTCGAATACGCGCCCCCTCAAGCAATTCCGCGCCGGGAGCGTCAACCACTCTGTTGCCAAAAAGAAACTTCAACCCTTTGTCGGTGCCAAGCCAAAGCACGCCATCCGCCATAGCAGAGCAATCGAGCTTGCATCCGGTGTCGATAAGAATGTGGCTGCGCTTGCCGGAGTCATACACCAATATGCCGGCATCCCCCTGAGCCGTTGTCTTGCCATCTTCAGAATATATTCCCCATATGTTCCCTATATGACGGTCGTTGCCCACGCTGTCGCTCAGGCAAACATACTCCAGCGAATGCCGGGGCGACGGCTCGAAATATCCGAATTCGTTTATGCCGCCGGCATATAAACGCCCGCTCACTGAATCAAGATTCACAGAACGCAACGGATGACGGTTGTTAAGGTCAAAACGCAATACTGACGACCCGTCATACTGCAACATGCCGTCTTGCGCTGCGAAAAAAGCCCAGCCATCGCCATAGGTGCAGATATTCCACACTTTTGCCGATGAAAGCGGAGTGTTGGGAAATCCCTTGATCATCTTCAGCCCCAACGCATTCGCGGCCATAGCATAAAAAACGACGGCAAATGTCACTAAAAACTTCAAAGTTTTACATCCGGAATCATGCGCAGTCAACCCATATCGATTGCGTTTGCCTGATAATCCATATATGTAGCGTGCCAACATCTGATTGATTACTGAGTTAGATTCATGGTCGGAATCTTATGATAAAATAAAAGACTCCGCAATAGTTATGGCCTCAAAATTAAAACTTTTTTCACTAATCAGCAAATAAATTATCCTATTTATGAAATAAAAGTGCTTAAAATACTTTCATATGTAAACATCATCACCCCTTCTCCCCCATGCCGAATGACCTAATGATGTCAAATAGTCACCTGATATTCAAAATAAAGCAACATCACGCCTAAAGTATATTTTTAACTCATTTTATGGATTTTTATTTGCAAAAGTCTTTTATATTAAAAATTTTTATTAATTTTGCATCAATTCAAAAGGAAAATACAAGGTAGAGTTGGTTTCTTTTATGAAACCTTTTCTTCAGCTCCGTCTTTTCTGTGAAGAACAGGCCGGGCCTTAAATGCTTCATAAGGATAGATAAATTACTGCAAGGTTGCTGTGTGATTCAGCAAACTTTTGCCGTCAGCCATGAGAAACAACTTTCAACGTTTTTTCAAACGGCTGATGAATGTTTGGTTGAATAATGGTACATTGGAATCTGTCGGCAAATCTTGCCGGCAAATTCAGACATTCCGGGAAAAATAATAGCCATAATGGCTCATTTCCCCTGAATCTGAATAAAAACAGGGATGAATCCGCGAGGACGTCATCCCTGTTTTTATTATTCGATATAATTGAATTGCAAGGGGCTATACGCCGCCCTTTCGCCCGGACCCTTATTCCGTGAATACATATTCAGCTGCCACCTCTGCTATGGCTTCAGGGTCAGGCTCCCATTGGCCGGCATTTCCGGAACTCATTCTCACAAGATCCATCATAGGCCAATAGTCACAGCCGGGAATGTCATTATCCGGGTCGGCTATCTCCATATCCCATGTCTGTGTGTTGACTTCAAGCTGCACATCATCGCTATAAGCCTCTTCATCAGAGATATATTCTTCCACAATCTCGGTTAGCCGTTTAATAAATCTGTTTGTATCCATAATATCTTCTAATTAGTTTCACTCTATTAATATGGTGCTTAATATGCCTTCAAGACATGCCCGCAATCCCTGAATTCAAAAATCAAAGAGGATAGTAGCGGCCACATTCCAGCCATTTGTCCGGAGCACCGGCTCCTGCTGTAAAGCCCATGAATTCACTGCATTGCCAAGGCCAAAACGATATCCACCTGAAATCTGGATAAAATTCACAATATCAAACCCTATGCCCACATCCCATCCGGGCTGGACACGATCTGTCGCCAAAGGAATGGAGCCATCGTGGTCAAGACGAAAAAGAAAAGAGGGCCCGGCATAGATGAACGGGGCTGCAAGCTCATGCACCGGCTTGAGCCAGAACTTATATTTAAAATGCACCGGCACCTCTATGAAGTTGCGCCCGAAGCTGCTCAACCTCCCCTCGGGAGCTTTAAGACGGGTGTTATAGCGCGTGTATAAGGCGGCAATATCTACGGCAAATCCGTTAGACGGCATTTGATATTCCAGGGCAAGGCCACCGCTAAAACCGCTCTTGTTGTCAACGGCATAGCCATCGGCACCTTTTAAAGAGGCCGATGCGAACTCTCCACTGAATCTGAATCCGTAGCGAAGTTGCGCCCCTGCCTTGAGCGTGGTGCATAGAGCCATAACCATAATCGCCGCAATTAATGCAATTTGTGCTCTTTTCATATGTTTCATCTATGTGGAATCGGTTTATGAATCTACAAAAATGATTTCTCACGGATATAACCGCGACCTCGATTTACAAATCATTTAATTTAATAACGCCGGCATCCTGTGCATATTACAAACATCCCGGTCTTTACCCAAAAAACGAAATATCGCATTACTTCCATTATTTACATTTCCGACATTTTCACATTAAAAACTATTTGAATTAAAAAACGCCTTATGCGCCGCTCAAGTTCGCAACATGGCGCAATAACAGGCGACATGTTTTCGTTTAAATAACATTATTAATAGCGACAATATAATGACATTATAATTATGACTCTTGGCTTTATAGGTGGTCTCGGCATGCAGGAGATTTTACTGATAGCATTGGTTGTGCTTCTTTTCTTTGGCGGCAAGAAAATTCCGGAGCTTATGAAAGGGCTCGGCAAAGGCGTGCGCTCTTTTAAAGAGGGAATGAACGGCATTGAGAAAGACCTCCAGTCAACACCCGACGACGAGCAAAAAAAATGAGCAAAAACTCGGGCACTCAAAGTTTCTGGGACCATCTCGACGTTTTACGCTCCGTTCTGATCAGGATAATCGCAGTGTCGGCTGCTTGTGGAATCGTGGCATTTATCTTTAAGGAGGCTCTGTTCTCCGTGGCGCTCGCTCCCAAGGACAACGATTTCATAACCTACAGGATGCTGCAGAGCCTTGGCAGCATCTTCTCCGCCCCGGAGGGGGATGAATTCTCAGTGCAACTTATCAACACCGGGCTGGCACAGCAATTCATGATTCACATGAAGACTGCCATGTGTGCCGGGGTGCTGTGTGCATCTCCCTACATCTTATATGAGATATTCCGGTTTGTGTCGCCGGCGCTATACGACAACGAACGTCGTTACGCATTGAATGTCTCGGGCGCGGGATATGTGATGTTCATGATTGGCGTAGGGGTGAGTTATTATCTGATTTTTCCGTTAACATTCAGATTTCTCGGCACATATCAAGTAGCAAGCGATGTTGTGAACATGATATCCCTCGAATCTTACATGGGAACACTCGTAATGATGTGCCTCGCTATGGGTGTCGTGTTCGAGATGCCGGCGCTATGCTGGTTTTTCGCAAAAATGGGTATGCTCAATTCCGCATTCATGCAAACCTATCGCAAGCATGCAATTGTGATTATCCTCATAGCGGCCGCCATCATAACCCCCACAAGCGACGTGATGACCCTTTTGGCTGTATCGTTCCCCATGTGGCTGCTATACGAAGGCAGCATATGCATTGTGAAAAGAATTGACCGCAAACGGGCTAAGGCGGCAACTGAACAGAATCTCATGTTTTCATAACGTTGAGCGAGATTTGACTTCACCTCAAATCAGGCAACAACAAAGCATATATCAAAAATCAGTTGGCATGGAAAGCATCGTTCATAAGACAATGGCCGGAGACATCTGCTTGTCTGCCGAAGGTGGATATATTGTAAAGTGCAAGTGGATTGACAGCCCTGTTGCGACGGAGAGTTCGGATGAATGTGGCGACAAGGCTGACCTCTCTCTTCTCAGAGAAGCGACACGACAGATTGACGCATACCTCAACAGAAAACTAACCTGCTTTGACCTCCCCTTGCAGCTCAATGGCACTCCGTTTCAAAAGGACGTGTGGGAATGTCTGAAAACCATTCCCTATGGTTCCACCATCAGTTATAAAGATTTGGCAATCCGGGTCGGCAATCCCAAAGCCACAAGAGCTGTGGCCGGCGCATGCGGCAGAAACCCTGTCCCGATTATAGTTCCATGTCATCGGGTAGTGGCGGCAAATGCCACTATCGGCGGCTACACCGGAGGTCTCGACAAAAAACGTTTCCTCTTGAATCTTGAGATTGAGGAAGCGTTTGTTTGTCAGAAAGGGTGAAATACAAGCCGAATTCCAATAGCAACGCCGCGGAACGCGCTCTTATGACACAGCCGCACTGAAAAAACTACGGAGAGGCGGCTCTGCAAATGTTAAAAAAACATTCTATTTCTTAATTGTCAGAATAAAGTAGTATTTTTGCAGCGTAAGGGATAGCGACCGGGACTGCCCTCAGCATTTCTTCCCGCCGCTACATTGCCTCTCACTACTGAATAAATTGAAAATAACAAGATACATACTCCTCGTCCTCTTCACGGCTCTGCTCATAATCTGCGTCATACAGCTGCGCGCGGAACCAAAGCAGTTTTTCGAGGATAACAGCTCGAAATCAAGGCAAGAGCTGTTCGAAAAAGGGACATCGTTTATCAAAAAAGAGATGCCCGACAGCGCGCTTGCCTATTTCGCCCTCGCGGCACGCGGCTACGGAAGCAACAACCTCTCCAAAGAGGAGCAACAGATATGCGCAAAGGCGCTCACCAACGCCGGCTACGTGCATTTCTTCTTCTTTCAGGATTATCCGGCAGCCTACTCGGCTTTCCTTTCTTCCAATGATATTGCGGAGAAGGAGGGGCTTACCCGCATTGCCTGCATGAACGACCTCAATATAGGCAACGTCTATTCTATCTACAAAGACTATCGCGAGGCATCGCAGATGTATAAGAAAGCTTTTAACAGCGCGAAACGCAACGGCTTCTCCGACCTGATGATGATGGCCTTCATCGATCTGGCCGATGTCTACTACAACGAACAAGGATTGATAGCCCCAATGCGCGATGAGCTCGCCGCGCTCGGCAGCGACACCCTCCCCCGCTCTCATCCGCTCACGCCATATACACGTAACGTCTACTACGGTCTGCTAAGCGCCGACAGAGGCGACAAGATGGCCGGAAGATGGTTTGAGCAAGCGAAAGACTCCGTTGGATCGATTCATCTCGGCGAGCGATACGCCTATAACGCCGACTTCATGATCTCGCGCATACTCCAGCATAACGGCAAGCCTGCGCAGGCCGCCGACAGGCTCCGCCTGATCCTGCAGGACTCCGCGATAGGTGCAAATCAGGATGTAGAGGCTATGGTCTATCAGCGCATGGCCGATTATTACGCCGAAGCCGGGATGTCCGACTCGGCGCAGCTCTACAAGATGAAATATCTGGAGATGAGCGACTCTATCTTCGCCACCCAGAAGCTGACCGCCGTGAAAAACCTCACAGCCTCTCACGAACGACAGGAATTAACCACCCAGATTACCCGCATGACCGAGGCGCAGACCTTCCACCGCCGCATCCTGACCTGCATCTGCGTGGCCCTCGCCGTGGTGATCCTGCTCATGATCTGGATCATTTACAAGAACCGGCAGCTGAAATCATCAAACGAAGAGCTGTATAAGCGCAACCGCGAGCTCCTTGCCCTCAGCGAGCGCGACCTGCTTGCCCCCGGGGAGACTGCCGGAGTTCCGACAACTGCCGAGACCGATGCCGACGGAGATGACCCGGAGCTGCCGGTGAAGAGCGGGGCCACGGAGCAGAAAGGCAAACTCTCCCCCGACTCGGAATACATGAGAGAGCTACGGCGCAAGATTCTCGAGGTGATGGAGAGCGACGAGATTTTCTCGCCCGACTTCAATTCATCACGCCTCGCCGCCCTCTGCGACTCCAATACGCGCTACCTCTCGGCTGCGCTCTCCGGCTCGGAGGATGAGACTCTGCCGGTGCTCCTGTCCCGGTTCCGTGTGCGAGAAGCCATGAGGCGCCTTGCCTCCACCTCCGGTAAATACTCCAACCTCACTATCGAGGCCATAGGAGAGAGCGTGGGCTTCAAGACGCGCAGCACATTTTCAGCTACTTTCAAGCGCGTCACAGGCCTTTCGCCAAAGGATTACCGCAAGATAAGCATGGAAACAGGTGGGGAATAAGCAGCCCGCCTCAATGACGATATTTTCGGAAACCGCTTCATCAGGGCGGTTTTTTTGTACCTATATCCGAAACCCACACATCTGCAAAGCCTCAAAACATCTGTTTTTAAGGCTTTATATACTAACTTTGTGGCAAACAACATTCACAAAATATGAAACAATTTCTACCACGACTTATCCTCCTCATGATTCTGGCCACCGCCGGCATGACCGCCTCAGCCGGTTCCGTCATGCTCTCGCGCTGTGGCGGCGAGACAGCCTCAAAGGCGTCGCCCACAATCGAGGGCAAAGCCACCGTGGGCGTGGCCACACTCTTCACCTCCGATGAACTTACACCTCTGGCCGGAAACGAAATCACTACCCTGAGAGTCGGCATAGTATCAAGACTCAAGCTCGACGGAGTGAAAGTATGGGTAGCCTCCGCCCCGGGCGAGACTCCGCTACGCAGCATAGAAATAGCCAAAGCCGACCTGAAAAGCGGCTGGAATGAAGCCACACTCGCGGAGCCGCTTCTCATCACCGGCGATCAACTCTACATAGGCTACTCATTCACCCAGCTCTCGAAGTGCAACGTAATCTCGGTAATCCCCTCGGAAAACCCCGGCATACTGATGCTCAATGATGGAAACGGCTGGACCGACATCTCTGCCTCCTGCCCCGGCGAGCTGAGCGTGGAGGCCGTAGTGGAGGGTGAGAACCTTGCCTCCCACGACATCACCTTGAGCGCCGTGACTCCGGAATATCCAGTAGCAGAGACCGGCACTGACGCCTACATCCGGCTGGATTTCGTAAACACAGGCCTTGATCCGCTCTCATCACTGAGCTATGAAATCAGCCATATCTCCGGCCGCGCCGAGGGGACAGCTGCCTTCGAACCGGTGGAGCCGCGCGGAAAGGGCTCGGTCTTCCTCACTCTTCCCCTCGCAGGGAGCTGCGAAGCCTCGCCGGCCACTGTGAGCGTCACGGCAGCCAACGGCAATCCCCTCGCCTCACCCCGCATCCGTCAGGCCATGATAGCCGTGGCCGACGCCCCGTATCTGCAGCGAAATGTGCTCCTCGAGGAATTCTCCAACGAATTCTGTAACAACTGCCCGGCAGCCTCCGACAAGATTCATGCCGTACTGGCCTCGATGCCCGAAGCCTTCAGAGTAGCCCTCGCCGTGCATCATGCCGGCTCGGCCTACGACTATTTCACAGTCGAGGCAAGCAAGCAGTATGAATCATTCTATTCCGGCAAGCGCTATTCGCCGATGATGATGACCGACCGCACCCCCTTCTCCGGCTGCGTCGACCTCGTGCCATCTACCGAAGAGCAGATCCGCTCGCGCATTGAGGCGGCAATGAATCAGCCGGCCGGGGCAAGCCTCTCCTTCCGCCCGGCCATCGACCCGGTCAACGGCCTCGTAGAGATCGAAGCCTGCGGCACCGCCGACAACGACGTAGACATGGCGCTGACCCTCTTCCTCACCGAAGACAATGTGGCGGCTATAATGCAGGCCGGCGCCGGCAAAGACTACATACACCACAACATGTTACGCGCCACGGGCGCCGCATGGGGCGAGGCCGTAGCCATCGGCCCTGACCGCAGCTTCAGCCTCAAGGCGCAGCTCGCCTTCGACACAGCCTGGAAGACCGGCGACTGCCGCCTGACCGCATTCCTCACCGACGCCGACCCCGAGTCGCCCTCCTATCGCCGCGTGCTGCAATGCTTCTCGCTCCCCCTGCCATATGCCCGTCAGGCCACAATCACCGCAGGCATCGGCGCCACCGGCGACGAAGCTGTAGCAATCTCCGCCGAGGCAGGCAACATAAGCATCAGCGGCGATTACTCTTCGGCTGAAGTATTCACCATCGACGGCCGCCCCACAGGCCTCCGCGCTCTCGTTCCGGGCATCTACATCGTCAGAGTGACCACCGGCTCCGGAGCCACCGTCACCCGCAAGATAACCATCTGAGCACTACCACTTCATTTATAATACCCAACTATAATCTTCTATTAATATGAAAGTCTCTACAATTCTGGCAGCCGGCGCGGCAATAGTGTCTTTGGCAGCCGGCGCAGCCTTACCGCGACAAGACTCCTCGCTCAATGCGAAGAAAGACATAGGGGCATCTTTCCCGAGAGTTAAACTCGAGACGATGGCCAAGACCTCGGCTACATTCGAGGCCGGTCCACGCGCGGCCGCTGCTGCTGCAGAAGGCGAAATCAAGAGCCTCTACTCCTGCGCCTCTACCATGCTC
This sequence comes from Muribaculaceae bacterium, assembly GCA_009775365.1. Classification (GTDB taxonomy): domain Bacteria; phylum Bacteroidota; class Bacteroidia; order Bacteroidales; family Muribaculaceae; genus Lepagella. The sequence continues at coordinate 12,255 of VSPM01000011.1, read as the reverse complement.
TCGCCTGCATATAACGCTGTCTTCACTTTCGACCCCGCGGCCGGAAAGGTGAAAATTGAAAACTTCGGCGGCTTCGCGGCCAATGCTGAATACGGCTTTGTGGCTGACATGATCGAGGCACCCTTCGCCGACGGCGTCATCACTATCCCCTGCGCCGGTCTCGCCGGTGAGGATAACGCCACCAAGCTGGGCATATTCGAAAATCTCGGCATGGACATCTACCTGCGTGTAGGCAAAATAGAATATGACGACAATTTCATGTCGAGCATACCCGAGGCTCAGCCCGAGCTGAAGCTCTACGTGAGCGACGACTATTCCACCATCGAGACCCGTCTTGAGAAGGGTATCTCCGTGGCGGGCGTCATCGATTATTCCGACTTATTCGGCTTCTGGGCATGCTCTGCCGCCTGCTCCGGAGGCATGAATTTCTCACGCATGGCGAGCGGCGCTCTCTGGGAGCTGAGCGACTCAGAGCTTGACTTCGGCACAATATTCACCTCCAAGGAGGTATCTCGCAAGTTCACCATCAAGTCAACAGGCGACGAGCCGATAGACTTCACCGTCTCTTCCGATTCTCCTGCATTCATCGCCACTCCCGCCTCAGGCACTGTAGAAGCGAGCGGCAAACAGACCGTAAACGTCACTTTCAATCCCTCTGAAGCAGGCGAATACAACGCCGCGCTCACCGTAAAGGTCGGCGACAAGGAGGAGCATATAACAATGACTGGCACAGCCGAGACCATCCCCACCGACTTCTCTGCAATCGTCACCGAAGGCGACGCCTCCAAGATCACGTGGGAGAACGGCTCCGGAGAACCCTGGCGCCTCGTAGACGGATTTGCCGTATGCAACTCCACCAAAAATGGTGCGACATCTGTGCTCAAGGCCACATTCTCAGGCAACAAGCCCAAGCGCATCACTTATGACATCGATATGAATATCGACATCTACGACCACTTAGGCATGTCAATCGAAGGCCGCAGAATGTATGACTACAGCGGCCGCCTGCAGCACTCGGTGAGCTACATTATCCCCGGCGGCAACCGCTCGGTAGAATGGGTTCTTAGCAGCGGAAATTACTCCGACGGTTTCTTAAAGGTAGGCAATCTCCGCATCGAGGAGGTGGCTTCGTGGGAAGGACTCTTGCCCAATGCCACTGTAAGCCCCCTCTCGGCTGAGGGCTTCTACAACATCAACGGCAATGCGGCCGCATCAACGACCGACGCCGTGATGATGCTCTCGCTCAGCCCGAAGGAAGACTCCAACCTCTCGTTTGACTACGAAGCCGGCTCTTCGGAAATCACTGTGACCATGAACGAGACAGACCTGGCCAAGATTCCCGCCGGCGAGAAAGGCACTTTCCACTATGATATGGCCAAGGGGACTCCCGCTTTCATCTTCGTCAAAGTGAAGACTCCCGCCGACGCCCTCACTGAATCTGCCATGATAGGAAACATGAGGCTCACTGCCGGAAAATATAATGACTCTCCCATCGTATTCAACGCCATCGTAAACTCCTACCTCGACGACGAGGGTTCATATTCAGCCTCTGCCGGCACCGTACACAACTATCCCGTAGAGATAACCCTCACCACCGGCGGCAAAGCCACGTTCAAGCATCTGCTCCCCGAACACAGCGATTACCCTCTGCCTCAGGTGATTGAAGGCCGCATCGAGGGGAATAAGATTCATATCCCGACATGGAAGAACGTCAACATCGGCACACTGGCCGGTTATGACGAGAATTCGCTCGACTTTTATCCCGTGTATTACAACAACCGCTACTGGCTCGTGGCCGGCAAGGTCAACAGAGAGATGAAGCAGACCGAGACTCTCGACGAGCTCACCCTGACTATCAGCGAAGATGGCCGCACCATCACCCCCGACAGCGACTTCGGTGTATGGTCTACATGGAGTTTCGAAAACTACGGCATACTCTCTTTCTTCCGCGCCGACTCCAAGTTTATAGCGCAGATAGAAGGCGCTGAAATCACTTCATCGGTAGAAAATGTAGATTTCGGCACAGTCTCAGCCAACGGCTACGAGTACACCCGCTCGTTTAATATCCTTACTCTCGGCGACGACTGCGAATACTCGGCTATCGTGGAAGGGGGCGATGGCCACTTCTCAATCTCTCCCGAGGCCGGCAACATCACTGCCGGTGAAAGCACCACACTCACGGTGGAATTCACCACCGAGGAGGCCGGCGACTACAATGCCGTGATACGCATATACTCCGATGGCAATGACCTTGAGATTCCCGTAACTGCAAAGGCCGACGCCGTGCCCGACTTCTCGGCTATCGTCACCGCAGGAAAAGAGCTGATCACTTTCGACAGCAAGACCGAATACCCCTGGGCCATGGAAGATGGCGCCGCAGTCAGCACAAACACCGGCATCCATAACTCCATGTCGACTCTCACGCTGAATTTCAGTGTGCCCGAAGGCAAAATCGGCCTCTTCAGCCTCAAAGGCGCCACCTGCGCCGAACCCACTTATGACGGATTCGCTATCAGATTCAACGGCGAGACTGTGCACTCTGAAGTGGCTCACAATGAGAATATGGATGTGACTCTGCCCGTGCAGGCCGGCGAATACCGCGTGGAGCTGATGCATGTGCGCGACACGAAAGATGAGATCTATTCGGCCTATGACCGCACTATCCTTCGCGAGCTCTCGCTTGTGATTGAAGATGCCGGCGCCCACCACTTCCATGTGCAGCCTGCCTACAAGATGCTTGCTCCTGTGGGAGAACCCGTCTCCGACGTCGTTGCCGTTAGAAATCTCTCCACCACATCGATAGAGATCACCGGCGTCAAGGGCGACGGATGCTTCGAACCCCTTATGCCTGAGGTGACCGTGCTCCCCTCTAAGTTTGCCACCGTGGAGATTCCCATAGTGTTCCGGGCTGACAAAGCCGGCGAATATGAAGGCGTCATCACCGTCAGCACCACTGCCGGCGAGGTGAAGATACCTGTAGCAGCCGAAGCCGACTACGTGAAATATATCGGCTCCCCCTCTGCATCTTCTTTCGCAGGGCCCTATGTGACCGCACTCATGCAGTATGGTGAAACCGAGGTGACCGCCACAATGCTCTATCCCGCCGAGCTGATGGAAACGCTCAAGGGTGCCGACATTGAGAGCGTAACATTCTTCCCGACCTCCATCCCCGACTATACGTTCACCTGCCCCGACGTGACTGCCGAAGCCGGCGAGACCGACACGTTCAGCATAGCCGACCGCGTGAAGGGTCTTACCCCCGTGATGACCGGCGAGATGGCAGATGCCGAAAACTGGGAGCTGACAATCCCCTTCGACTCACCCTATACCTACAACGGCGGCAACTTCCTCTTCCAGCTCACAAACAATGTGGCAGAGCCCTATGGCGGCAACACCCGCATCCAGATGGCTTTCCGCCACTTCCCCTCGCTGCCCGGCAAGACTATCATAACTCTCCACGATACGCCCGAGCCAGCTGTGGAGACTCTCCCCTACATGAGAGTGAAATATGAGCCCTCGACTCTCGGCGTGGAAACCGTGATGCCTCCGCTCTCAGAAATCGTAGAGGTAAGATACTACAGCATCGACGGCACCCGCCTGACTGCTCCGCAGAATGGTCTCAACGTGATTGTAACTGTCTACAAGAACGGCGAAACCAGCTCCACAGTCATGATAAAGAAGTAACCTCTTCTCTCCCTTTATAATTAAGAGATCTGCTTATAATTAAGAGGTCTGCACCCGGATTTACCGGTGCAGACCTCTTTCAGTTATGTAATAGCGGATCAGAAGCCGAGATTTGACACAGGCAACGACTGAGGCAGGTCTCCTATTCTCCCAGCCGTCATACATTTTTGCCCATATCGTAAGCTTTGGCTAAGCTCGGATGGCCTTTGATGTCTCCGGGCGCTGTAACGCCGCCTGCAAACACGCCGCCCGCATACCCGGCTCGCTCGAAGCACTCAATCCAGCCATTTAGACCGGAGACGGCACGCTCAGGCACCTCCGGCATATCCTCGGCGGCACTGGTCATAAGATATATGCCGGTAAACCTGTAGTCGCTCCCATATAAAGGATTAAGTCTGTCGAGCAGAGTTTTCATCAGCCCGCTCATCTCGTAGTAATAGATTGGGGTGGCGAAGCATACAACGTCGGCATCATGCAGCTTAGACATGATTTCCGCAACATCATCGCTGATTACACATTTACCTGTGTCCTGACATTTCAGGCACCCTATACAGAATTTGATTTCCTTATTATGGAGTGTTATCAACTCAACCTCATTACCGGCCGCTTCCGCGCCTTTTGCAAAGGATTTGGCGAGTTCATGAGAATTACTTACCCCACACAGACTGGTGGATATTACCAATACTTTTTTCATTTCCAAGTATGTTGTTTATATATATTTCAAAACTTTTGCAGGGACGCCACCGACCACAGCGCGTGGCGGCACATCCTTGTCAACAACAGCCCCGGCGGCAATGACAGCGCCCTCCCCTATTGTCACACCCTGAAGGATTGTCGCATTGGCCCCTATCCACACCTTATTGCCGATTCTCACAGGAGCCGGCATGAGGTCGGCACGCCTGTCGGGGTCCATTTCATGATTAAGTGTGGCAATGACGCAATTATGCCCCACAAGCACATCATCACCTATATAGATTCCTCCCTGATCCTGAAACCTGCAGCCGGAATTAATGAAGACCCTCTTTCCCATGTGTATATTCTTGCCGCAATCTGTATAGAACGGAGGGAACAATCTGAAACTTTCATGCACCTGTCCGCCGGTAAGCTCCGACATCAGAGACACTATTTCCTCATTATTGTGATAAGCTGTGTTGAGCTGAAGGGTCAGGCGGATTCCCTCCTGACTCAATTCATGCATCTTTGCAAATACCGGAGACCCCGCCTTGACGGTCTCGCCGGAATTCATTATGTCGATAAATTCTTTTGTTGTCATTATGCCGAATAATCGATTGTTCAGTTATTTGTTGCCCTTTCTTTCAACAGTGCCTATCCAGTATTTGACTTGCTGCTCAGTAGCATTATTCAGAACTTTTCCCGGAAGGAAAACGGCATTTGGGGCCGATACTTTCAGGTCTTTTTCAGTTTCTCCTATTTCACTTCCGCCTGAAGTGGCAAAGGGGATTATGACTTTCCCATCAGTATTATACTGCTCCAGAAATGTGTTTACAATTGTGGGCGCCGTAAACCACCAGATCGGGAAACCAAGATAGATGGTGTCATACTGAGCGAAGTTCTCCACCTTGCTTTTAACCTGAGGACGTGTGGTGCGGTCTTTTGATTCCCGTGTGCCACGGGCGCTGTCGTTCCATCCGTCAAGGTCAGCCTCCGTATAAGGGTCTGCCGGCACGATTTCAAACAAATCGGCTCCGGCTGCGGCCGCAATCTTTTCAGCAAGAGCCTTCGTATGTCCCTGAGCCGAGAAATAGGCCACCAGAGTTTTAGCCTCGCCGTCGGACGACGAACTCTTCTTTTCTGCAGATGCACAGGCAGCAAATACAAATGCAGCCATGGCTATTAGAAGGAATGTCAGTTTTTTCATCATTTGCTTATTCGAATTTATAATTGTTTTACCGAGTATAGAGGTCTCATCGTGATTCAAGTATGTTGTATTCTTCATCGCTGACCGGTTCGAGCCATACATTTTCCGATTTTTCTCCCGGCACTTCAAAAGCGAGATGGGCGAACCAGGCATCCTTTGCAGCTCCATGCCAATGCTTTGTGTTGGCGGGGATGTGGATTACGGTGCCGGGGAGTATTTCAACCGCCGGTTTCCCTTCCTCCTGATACCAGCCGCGTCCGGCAACGCCCACGAGCATCTGCCCTCCCCCTCTTTCTGCCTTGTGGATATGCCAGTTGTTACGACAGCCCGGCTCGAATGTCACATTGAAGAACGGAATCTGTTCTGTTGAAATAGGTGCAAGGTAGCTGCTGCCTGAGAAATATTTGGCATATGTCGTGTTGGGTTCACCGATAGGGAATATCATGGAGCGTGCAAACTCTGCTTTTGCATCGTCCCCTTTGATGTCGTCGTTACACACCTCTTTTGCGAGGTTGAACGCAGCCCATGCCTTGGGCCAGCCGGCATAGAAGGCAATATGAGTGATAATCTCGGCTATCTCGGTACGGGAGATGCCGTTCTGTTTCGCTGTGGAGAGATGATATTTCAGCGAATTGTCGGTTATGCCCATCGAAATGAGCGAAGTGATTGTCACGAGGCTACGGTCGCGCAGAGAAAGGAGGTCGTTTCGGCTCCATACCTCGCCAAAGAGGATGTCGTCATTGAGGTGTGCGAACTCCGGGGCAAAGTCGCCAAGCTGCTGGCGGCCTGCTGTCTGTACTATTTTCTGTTGTGCCATAATAGATGCGAATGTTATTATGCTAAATACAATTGCGGTTATTATACGATTCATTTTTCAAGAATAAAGTTTGTTATCTGATTATTAGGGTTCAATGGCGTCACATCGTCGAGCACAAGGCTTTTGACCATGTGAAGCGTCCCCTGTTTGTATTTCCGGAATGAGGCGAAGCGATATGCTTGCGGTATGCCTCCTGCGAGGAGAAGTATTTTCGTATCCATATATCTGATTTTTATGTAATGCAAAATTACTCCGGAATATATACACAGGCGTATTCGATATACGGCAATCCATACCAATTTCACTGATTTGCCCTAAGAGCGTGCTCTTAATATGGATACTTTTAGTATCTTTGCGTATGTAAATCGCAACGGTAATCTGGTTATGAGCAAGATTCTAAAAGTAAACAGACCGTCTGTCTACAGTTCGTGGGCAGGACAGACTGACTGGCATCCGTTGGCCAGCGTGATTGACTATGCAGAAGTCTCCCCCATACGCCAAAGTTTGAATGACTATGATATATATGGAATCTTTCTCCGTGATGACGAGGAGGTCATAGGACTGAAATACGGTTGCGGCGACTACGACTATAAGAAAGGCACGCTTATGTGTGTGGCATACAGGCAGACATATTTGATTTCAGCCTCACACACCTCTAACCATCATAACCTTGTATATCACCGGTTCTTGGATAAATCTTGCCGTCCTTCATTTTGGGTTTATCAGTTTATACATCGTTGCTATATCCTCCGACGCCATCTCGAATTTTGACTTTTCAATCAAAATGTTCTGACCTATCATAATGTAAGAGGGCATGATACGTGTCCCTTTATAGAAAATCTCGGTATTGCGCAATTTGTTGGTAGATATACTTGGGACGGCATTTTTTCGGGATGCTTTCTTGCTGATAATGTTGAACGCTTTTTTGCAACATCCCCCATCAGCATGATAACCTTGAGATTGGGAAACAATTGAATTTCACGTTCAAGAGCCGGCAGACTTTCTTCAATACTCTCCTTTGAAACAGCGTATTCCGATTTAGGAGTCTTGACAGCGTTTGTAATATAAATGCCAAGGTTCAATATATCATGAATGCTGTTTACTTCAATACCGGCTTTTTGGAACAGTGGAATAGCAGTCGACATGTATGCCGAATCGAGTTTTCCATAGAAATCATCGTCATAATCAATGGGCACAACTTCGTTTATCATGATAGCCTGTATCATCTCAGGCTCAATATTTACGTCATTAAAACGCAAGTTTGCGCTGTTTTCGGCAAATCGCTGCAACTCTGCCTTTACATTCATAATCTGAAATCTATTTATGGAAGTGAAATATCGACATCATACTCAGTGTCAATCAATACATAGGGCAAATTATATACTTGACATTGTTTTAGGACGTTTACATTATCTTCTATCGCATAATCTATTGAATAATCAGAGTCATATTCCTTGATGATGACAGTGAAGGACTGTTCCGGGATATGGGTTATCTCAGAGGCGGTTGCTGTCAGGCGTTCAATCAGCTGTTTCTTCTGTTCTGAGGTCAACTGCCCGATTTCTATTGATATATACGGCATACCATTAATTGTTTTGAATATTTCTGTTATTCAGACATCTGCTTATCCCCATTACCATCCATGCGATAATCAAATAGACAGAGGCGTATATGATAAACCATACTTCCTTAATGTCGAAGAATAGCCACGTTCCGGCAAGAAAAGCAACAGACGATACCAAAGGTAAATTCCACATCCGACGTATATCCCTGCCGCAACGGAATCCAAGATTACTTTGCGACTTTCCATTGCTGCATACCTTTATATCGGCTTATAATCTCACTATTCAATTTTTCCAACGCTTGAGAAGCGGGAAGAATTGGCGTATCTGCTCTTTCATCTGCTCGACTGTAAGATTCTGACCAGAGTTTTTGTTTATCTCGTCGGTGAACTGTGCGCAGTGGTCAATCATCTGCTCCATTGTCATATCTTGCACGAACTTACCGTCTTTGTAGCAGTAGATGCAGTAATCCTCGTTGGGCGTGCCATCCGAATTTGTGCCGAGAACCCCACTGGCGAGCGGCATACCGCAGCTCTGACAAAATTTCATTTCCATTGTTATTTTTACTTTTTGCCCATAAGTCCTTACGGGCAGATTATTAGAATATCGTGGACAGTACGAGGACTATCCATTTGCAGATTTAACGAAAAAACCGGCACATAGAGCTTACATCGCGGTTTTTAAGTATCTTTCCTCTAAAGAAACATCATTTCTTTATCCTGCCGGTGCATAAATCTCGCGATTTATATATATATTTGCATTCGGATTGGCATAGCCTCTCCAGGACATACTGAAAATAAAGAAGGAGGACCTTCAAACTAAAACATGGAACACTTATGCCTATGAGAACAAAACCACTCATCACAATCGTATGTACCCTATTAGGCTTGCAAGCCCTATATGCAGGGAATACCGACACAACTGCCCCGATAATGTGGCCGGTGTCATACACTATCAAATCCGACAAGCCGTTTGTCTATCCTCTCGAAGAAATCGGAATAACCTTTGACCGCGCCATCAAGGTGATGGACGGGGTTACGGCTCCGGTTACAATACAAGCCAATGGTGAGGTTGTAGCAGAAGCGACATCAATCGAGATTATCAACTCCGAAAGCAAAAATTCCACTCAAGGTATCCTGAACGTGCATTTCGAGAAACAGAACCTGCCTAAAGGGGTCACATACCAGCTCTGCCATCCTGAAGGTGTGATAGGCTGGACTGAAATGGAGGAAGGGATATACCAGCTTGTAAATGGAGCGATCAAAACAAATTTCAGTGTGCCTGATTCCCTTGGACCAACTTTCGGAACCGAGGAGTGTTCAATATTTGTTGCTTTTGATTGCATATCTTATAAAACTCAAACATTTTCCTCCGGCTTCGGAGAATTATCACTAAATAACTTATGGAACGAATCATCCTCTCATTTTTAATCGTTTTTTCTCTTTTATCCGTCAAAGCGCAGAACCTTGACGGAGAGATTCTACCTTCCGACCGCAACCACTGGACTTTAACCGTAGCATACGATGCCGCCATCCCGGGAAAATGGAAACTTGACAACGGCTCAGTCAAAATGTTTAAGCCCGGAAGCGGCATCAGTGTCGGAACAGATTATATGTTACTTATTAGCAACAACTTCTTCTTTGAACCCGGTGCTCGGTTCTTTATTGATAACTACCGCTACGAAAATATTACCATAGGAAACAGTTCTCCGGAAGAACTGTTAAATGTTTACGGCCCGCCAGTGCGAAAAATAGGATTTCGTATCCCTTTGACGATGGGATACAAATTTGATATTGTCAAAAAAGGTAGCCTGTTTCTGTCAACCGGGCCAGAACCTATTATTGGGTTGTCTGCCCGCACAAAGTTTGATGAAGATCAAACGGAGATATTTGAAGAAAATATGTATGAGAAGCTAATGCGTCGTTTCGATGTAGCTTGGGATATTCGTGCAGCTATAATTATCGATTGTTTCCGGGTTGATGTAACAGGTGCCATAGGAATGCTTGATATAATTAAGACGGATGTGCGGATGCATGAATACCGTGTCAGCATTGGTCTCGGGTATGTATTCTAAGAGATTGTCTAAATTTTATTGATTAAAAATTTTATGGCAGCGAAATCAATCATTTCTTCCGCTGATTCATTCAGTATCTCATAGTTCCGGGCGAGTCTGCGGCAAGAGTAAAGCCATGCGAAAGTCCTCTCAACCACCCATCTGAGCGGCTTTGGCAGGAATCCCTTAACTCCATTGGGGGTATTGGATACCTCAAGCTCGATGCCGAAGTCTTTTTCAATGTCTTTGTCCACGTCTCCCCGATACCCTCGGTCGGACAATACCTTGCGCAGGTCTTCCCATACATCATCCGCCAGTCCGCATAGATCATGAGCCATTCTTGAATCGTGAATACCGGCGTTACATACTTTCCTCGCAAGGATGAAGCCATTGCGGTCGGTGATGATATTCTTTTTGACACCCTTGACTTTTTTGTTGCCGTCATATCCGTTATCTCCATGTCGGCTACCCCATTTGACACTTTGGGCATCCATCGCGCCAACACTCGGACTTGATGCCTGGCCGCGTTTGCGACGTATCTTTCTGACGAGTTTCTCAAGGAAATGCTCGACACGACCCTCTTGTCTCCATTTATGGTAGTAATAATAGACACTTTTCCACGCGGGATAGTCGTGAGGCAACCTTCGCCATTGACAACCGCTGACCAATAGGTAGAGGATAGCTTCAAAAACTGATTGTAGTGAATATTTTCTCTTGAGTCTATCATTTTCAAGGAATTCTTTGTTTATATAAGACCACTGACCTTCGGTCAGATGTGTCTGATAGAGATTGATTTCGTGCGTAATATTAGCCTTCTCTCCTTCAACACTCTGATTGAGGGTTTGTTATGCCTAATAACATTATTTCGCACTAATTTTTAGACAATCTCTAAAGGCAATGAGAAAAAAGTGGCACCGAGAGAAAAGCAATTTCTCTTTTCCATAGCCAAAATTTTCTTCTCACTGCCCATAAAATAGTGATGAAACAATGATGAATGGATAACACGCCGACATAGCCATAGATAGCACTCCAATTCATCAGTTTATCAAATTCAACACTTCACCCGGTCGCTGGGATTCTTTCTCAGTGGCCACAAATCCCCAGTAATATATGGATAAAAATACTTCAGGCCGGTTTGCCGAGCCTACTATTATCGGCTCAGAGTCCGAGGCGCGTCAGTACGTCAATCGGACGGGTGCGGCTCAGTCTGCACCCAAGAGTGAATCAAGAGCCAATAAATTCGATGCCGAGAAATTTCTCCGACAAGGAGCGGAAAAATCCAAAGCGGAAGCAGAAAGACGCAAAAAAGAGGAGGCAGTCATCAAGGAATATTCTATACCTTGGGACTACCATAGCAAGACCTCTCCGTTTCCCGGGTTAATATTAAATCCCGGCTCCGTCAGATGGGAACCCGTAAACCTCGAAGAGTTCATCCGCGAGCATGGCGAGGAATTCAAGAAATTCAAAAATACCATGCTGACTAATCAGTCAGGCAATCGAGACTCTGACCAATCAGAGCCTCAGCAATCCAAGGCATCAGGAACTCAAAAACCGAAAAATATGGTGGAACAGGGACACCAGTGTACCGATACAACGGTTACACCGCCGAAAAAAAGCAAAGTCTCCATCGAGAACCAAAGCGAATGAGAATCCGGAGGTCATGCCGAAGGATGCTCCTCCAAGTGACTCTGAGAGCGAACGCAAGACCTCATCCGAGGTCATGACAACCGGAAACAACTCGGATATACCGATCACGGCTGAGCAGACCGACGCCGTGGAACAATCGAAGAAGTCCCGCATCAGTGCCAAAAAGGTCGATGCCGATTTCGAGGAATTGTCCCGAAAATACTTCCGCATCGTCAGTCTCGGCGAGAAGAAACCGGTGTTTCTTCCTCTCGAACTTCGCGACTCTCTGGAGAAACTCGCACGAGTGAGTGGTGTACCGAATCTCGCACCGTCACATATCGTCATCAACATTCTTAAAGCGTTCTTTGACGATAACCGCGAACTTATCAACCGCAAACTCTCAGGTGAGAAATTAAGAATCTGAAATCTATGTGATTCAGGGCGCGGTGGTATTCATCCACAGGGGTAATGGAGGGGCAAAGCGAGGTTAGTATTTTGCCATATATTCACTGACATTCAAATACATTCATTGCCATTCATTTTCAAATAGTTATATCGCAAAGTATTTCTATGCTTTTGCCTTAATTTACCCTTATTTTCGCATTTAGTACACAATTAGTACGATTAGATTGTT
>VSPM01000109.1 GCA_009775365.1 Muribaculaceae bacterium | reverse complement strand
GTCCTCCAGCGGCGTTATGACCTGCGCGACAATCAGTTCACACACGCCACTACCAATCTTTCCCTGCAACAGCTTTCTCAAGTCTATTCACCCAGAATCTATGACCGCTGCAAGGAAATGCACAATTTTATATTACCGCTTGTAACCATACTGATAATCAATCTTATTCACATATTGCGGCGTACGAATAGTGTACTTTTGGAGAAGTTATAGGAAACCCTAGACTAAGAGATTTGAGATATTTATATTACATTAAGGATTTTTAATTGCGCTGGTTTGCCTCTTTTCTCGTTACTACAACCTCTACCTTCAAACCGCAGTCTCCATTACGACTTCCATTTCTTGTAGATAAATTTTCCTCTGCGTGGGCACTCTCAATTCAAAGATTTTTCGTAACTTTGCACTACATCGCAATTTGCGCTGACAAAGACCACCCAAATGTAATTAATACATTACCATATATAAGAGACTCTTTCATAGTTGCAAAAGGTTTGGTCGCCTGTCAGCCTATGAAGGAGTTTCTTGCTTATTGGCTGTATGCTTGACAGAACAGTTAGATTTATTGACCTATTCGCCGGCATTGGCGGAATACGCACTGGCTTGTCTCAGGCTTTAGAGGAAGCCGGATATACGCCTCATTGCGTGTTGACGTCAGAAATCAAACCGTATGCAGTCAAGGTCTTGCAAGATAATTATCCGCAAGAAAATATGGTTGGTGATGTCACGCAGTTATCCACTGATGATATTCCGGATTTTGATATTCTTTGTGCGGGATTCCCATGTCAGGCATTTTCTTCGGCTGGGAAAAGACAAGGTTTTGCCGATACACGAGGAACTTTGTTTTTTGAGGTGGAAAGGATATTACGGGCTAAGCGACCTCAAGGATTTATTCTTGAAAATGTTGAAGGTCTTGTCAACCATGATGGAGGCAGAACACTTGATGTCATCATTTCCAAATTGCTTGATTTGGGGTATAAAGTGGAATATAAGGTATTGAATTCAACTCAGTTTGGCGTACCCCAAGAACGTAAACGCATATATATTGTAGGTACATTTGTGGAGAAACCCAATCTTGAGCAATTTCCTGTGGCGACAAAAACCGTAGGGGACGTGCTTGAATTCGGAAGACCCACAGTTGATAGTCCGTTTGTTAAATTGCTTCTACAACATTTTAAGATTGAGGAACTTTACGGCAAATCAATCAAAGACAAACGAGGCGGAGATACAAATATTCATTCTTGGGATATCGAAACAAAGGGGCCGGTTTCCCAAGAACAGAAAAAATTGTTGAACAGCATTCTTCGTGAGAGAAGAAAGAAGAAATGGGCAGAAGACATTGGTATTGAGTGGATGGATGGAATGCCTCTGACAACAGCACAAATATCATCATTCTTCCCTCATCCTAACTTACAGGAGTTGCTTGATGATTTGGCTGATAAAGGCTACCTAAAATTTGAGCATCCCAAACAGAAGAAGAAAAAAACAGACTTGTTTGGCAATACAACAACAATTCGAGAACAGGATTTATCTCTCCCGAAAGGATATAATATTGTTGCAGGTAAATTGAGCTTTGAAATCAGCAAAGTTATGGGACCAAATGAAATAGCCCCCACTTTGGTAGCTATGGATATGCAAAAACTGTTCGTGGCTGATGGCGGAGGACTGCGCCGTCTTACACTTCGTGAAGGATTGCGATTGTTCGGATATCCCGAAACGATGCAGCTCAATGTGTCAGAAAAGGATGGTTTTGACTTGTTGGGCAATACAGTTGTTGTCCCTGTTATCAAAGCTGTTGCAACACGCTTAATTAACGCCATAAATAGCTTAAATGAATAATCCAATTATATTGACAGCAGAGGAAGTTTTTGACAGACTCCTAAACGTAGATAGGATTAAAACCGCAGAAGGGCAAATACGCTTTTATCTCGGTGATGTGGACATTATTGTCAAACAAAAGGATGTGGTAGGCAATATCATTCAAGAATGGCTCGAAGGATGGTTAAGAAAAAACAACATTGCATTTGACACTAATGTCAACACACAAATGCCACCCGATATTTTTCTTAATCCGGAGAATCATACCGTAGACCTTCTTGAAGTCAAAGCCTTCAATCGTCAAGCTTCACCGGGTTTTGATATTGCTGATTTTAAGGCATACGCTCGTGAAATATTACAATCGCCACATATGCTCCATACAAAATACCTCATATTTGGCTACAAAATGTCGAATGAAGGTGTAGTCACTATTCAAGACTTATGGTTAAAGAATGTTTGGGAAATTTGTAGGTCTATGGATAGATGGGCTCTTAATGTTCAATATAAGAACCATGTAATCCATAAAATACGTCCGGCTACTTGGTACAGCAATAATCGCAAGTATCCTTTGTTTCAATCATTGGAACATTTCCTTTCGGCTATTGAGGAAACCTTATTTGGGTATCCTGATACTCATGAACTATCAATTGGATGGAGAAAAAGAGTGGCAGACTCATATCAACAAGCGTTTGGCGTGAAAATCAATATTCCTCGATGGGAGGACATAGTAGATATTTATAAGCCTAAAAATTAGTGTCGGATGTTTGTGGATATAGACAATGATGCCATTTCAATACATTTTGAAACGGATAACGATCAGCACTTTATTGATGCTTTTGTAGAGGCATCTTGTTCAACCGCATTTCTTGAATTCGCGAGACATCTTGCAAAAATTTATAATTGTGAGATTAAGGTAGAAACTGCTGTACTAAGAGAAGGCAGTGTAATCAAAGACTTTAAGATTCTTTGGAAAGAAAAAAGCGTAAGAAAAACTTTTTATGCGACCTTACTTACTCTGCTTTTTTACAACCCATGCAATCATTTATTAGAAAAGGGTATTGATAGATTATTTGAGGATACGGAGTTAACTGAATTACAAAAAGAAGCTCTGAGATTAGAAATTGAACAACGCAAGTCAGAATTGGAATCATGCTATTCATTAGTTAAGAAACAATCTGATTTTTATAAGTCTGCTTCTAAAGATGAGTCCATAGAAGGAATTTCACTAAGTGTTTCATCAAACAACAGTCATAGTGGCTTTCGTACGCCAACTATTAAGCGATCTTCTTTTGATGAATATATCCTTGATTCAAATAAACTCGATCCCGAAATAAACGATGCTGCAATTGTTATTATTGATAGTCCAGTTATTTCGGACAAGAATTATAAATGGCGTGGCACATATAACGGAGTGCCAATTAGTTTCAATATTCAAGATTCCGAGTTTTTGGTTAAAGTTCGAGCGGGAATATATGTGTTCAAAGCAGGGATGGCTATCAAATGTCAATTAAAATGCAATAGGAGTATTAATGAGAATGGCGATATTATTGCATCAGACTACCTCGTTCAGGAGGTTTATGAACTAATTAGTGGTGTTGCGATAGAAATAACGTCCGCTGGTAAACGTAAGGAACAAAAGAAAGTTCAAGACATTTCTCCAAACCTTTTTACCTATTTAGATGATAAGCAGTAAATATGTTTCAAATTTACTTTACGAATTGACGAAATGGACACATCCACAAAACATCCTATGACATATGAACAAGCGAGACATCTTTTTCTTAATATGGGCGAAGCCATTAAAGAATTAGAGCCGAATGTTGATAAACTTGCCCAAACCCTGTCCCATATTGAGAATA
Source organism: Muribaculaceae bacterium (assembly GCA_009775365.1). Lineage (GTDB taxonomy): Bacteria > Bacteroidota > Bacteroidia > Bacteroidales > Muribaculaceae > Lepagella. The sequence goes on along the minus strand of VSPM01000109.1, from coordinate 2,947 downwards.
TTAATATGATGGATAATTACACACTAAATGTGACCAAAAACGCATTAACCTGTCAACTTACGATATCACTTATACATTTAGACCTTTGTGCCGCTACACGCCAATATTTAAGTGGATTAACAAATTATGACCAACGCTTTGCAATTAAGAATCTTCAAGCGATTTTGAATGAAGCCTATAAGCGTGTATTTGGTTTTTCATCTACTAAATTGAAAGATACACTAATATACCCATTAATATCTTCGCTTTCAGATGAAGATAAAGACAAATACAGGTCTTATTTGGATAAAATGGCTTCTATAAAATCTAATTTTCATGAACCTACAATATTTAATAAAGAAAGTCGGTGTATGATATATCATTATTCCAATGATATACTCAAAGCTCATAAATTTTTATCGGATATTGATGCCGATGTAGTAATACACGCCTCAAATCAATTTCTTAGTGTCATAGTACAACTTTCTGAATTTGTCCACAATCTTTTATTAGATTTTGATAAGCGTATGATGCTCTTATTGGAAAGCTTGAGAAATACAATTGAGGATTAACAATATTATCTTCATTAGTAATACTATGCTAAATTGTGTTTATCCCAGGACGAGCCAATCATCTGAAAGATCAATCATTCAATCAGTCAGCCATTCAATCAGTCAGCCATTCAATCAGCCAATCATCTGAATGATTAATCATTCAATCACCCAGTCATTCAGTCAGTCAATCATCTGAATGAACAGTCATTCAGTCATCTGTCCAGACATTCAGACTATAATATTTCAATACAATCATACATAAGTACATCAACACGTCAATACATCATTACGTCATTACGTCATGACATCATGACATTCATAAATAAATACGTCATTACATCATTTCAGCCGTCTTGCAATCAAGACTGTTATCGTTAATAGCCTGTATCATTGTAGTTTATTCACCACAAAACCATAACTTCATTACATATTTAGTCCGAAACAACCTTAACTATCCTTTGCAAAATCTTATTCTTCCCTCATTGCCATCCCGGATATTTATGTCCCTTTGAGATTCCAACAGACTGAAATGCCACTTTCCATGATTTCAGACATGAATCCGGCATAAAATCCGTGTCCACGTATTCCACAACCTTATATAATTACTTAATGTGCAACGGAATCCGTCGGGATTCGGCGAGGTATGTTTTAAGCAGCGCGAAATAGATTTAGCTGCTCAAAACCCTCGCCGAATGTAGGTTGGTCTTACTCCAAAGTCGTAATCCCCATTGCCGATTTTCATGCTCCATTTTTTCTTTTTTGTTCTCATTGGGATTGGCAGCGAAAAGAAAAAGCCGATAAATCACATCGGACTTATCGGCTTCGGATTGGATAGCGATTACTTTACATCGGTGCATAATTGATTTCGCCGAGGGAGTCAATAGCATCCTGTTTGAGGCTGTCAACGACATGGAGATATCGCTCCGTCATCTTTATTGAGGTGTGTCCGAGCAGACTTGACACCGTCTTGATGTTCGCTCCTTTGGTGAGGACATTCACCGCGAAGCTGTGCCTCGCGCAATGCCATGTAATTTTCTTCCTGATGCCTGCTTCCTTGACCCATTTCCGAAGGTACAGGTTGCAGACGTTGTAATGCGGCAATTTGAACACACGCTCATCAAAGTTGTCATCGCTCGGCTAACCAATCAGACGGATAAGGGTGTCGTTCAACGGAACGATTACCCAGCTGCGGCTGCTGTGGTCTTTCGTCTTTTGCTGTTGGAAACGCAGCGTCTTTGTGGAGTAATCCACATTGCGATATGTGAGCAGGCTTGTGTCACACCAACGCACCCCGGTATATAGACCGAAGATGAAGGCACGGTGAATCTCTCCCTTCTCGCCATCGAAGTGTGTAGCCACAAGCTGCTGTATCTCCTCCGGCAGAAGAATTTCCTTTTGCAGGGTCATGTTGTCGTTCTTCAGCACAAATCCCCGGCACGGATTTTTCTTGATGAGGTCTTTGTCAACGGCAGTTGTAACCATACGCTTGAACATCCGGAAATAGATTTTCGGGCCGTCGCCTGTTCCGTTCTCTTTCAGATACTCCACATAGGCCGCCACCATATCAACCGTGAGCTGCGTCATCTTCAGATTTTTCTTGTAAAGGGAATATCTCGGTGTTCCGGCAAGAAAGTCCATGAACTTTTGCAGACCATGCTTGAGCGTTATGCGGGTGTATTTCGTGAATGACGGGGATTTGATGAACTCCTTGCAGAATTCAAGGAAATCCTCGTCCATATCCTTGCGGAGCCGGTAACCCTCCCTGTCCTCCAAGAACGACTGCTCACGCTCAAAGCGTATCTTCTCGGCAAGGGCGAAAGTGTTCTTGTTCTGCATACGCTCCTGCTGGTTGCGGGGATGAAGCCAGATGTAGAGGTTGAGGTTTTCTTTCTTGCGGGAATGCTTGATTTTGTATTTCGGTTTTCCCGCCATCGCTCCATCGGTGTAGAATACCTGATTGCCGTCATCGTCAAGCACGGGCGATTCAGTCCTTCCGAGATAATATTCAAGGTAGAGGCTGGCGCGGCCGTCGCTTAATTCCGACTGCTGGAGCTTGGGATTCTGCTTCTTGCGATTTTCTAAATTTGCCATACGATTCTAATTTTGCGCAAATATAATCCGGGGTGTAATAATTTGAAAATCGCCATACACATCCCTTAACATTTACCCCATGCCTACGGTTCACAATCAAGGGTACAAAAGGTGTACTTTTTGAGAAAATCGGGGCAAAAGACGAAAAACTACCGCAACTCCAACGATAGCTATTATATTGAAAATAAGCGTGGTTAGCTTATTTGGCTTATCATCATTTTCTATCATTGGAATCTGTTCAATTTTGTGGAGATTCGCGGCAATACTTTCCGAAAAACCTACACTCCGGGGGGCGATGGCTAAACGAAGATACGAAAAAAAGG
>VSPM01000108.1 GCA_009775365.1 Muribaculaceae bacterium | reverse complement strand
CCATCGGGACATCTTCCCACTATAAAATAGCACAATCTTTGAGAATGCAACGCAATCTTAAATGAAAGAGCCGTGCTTTATTGGCATAAAAAACGGGTTTAGAATTGCGTGAACCGCTTTTTTAGAGTATTTTTGCATTTTAATAGGTTTTAAACTCACTTGAAGATGTGAAGCAGGCGCGTTTTCACTGATTCGGGTGGGTCGAAGCCGTATAATGGAATGTCATTAATAAAGAAACTATAAAAACAACAGCATATGAATCTCTTTGACCAGATAAGCGAAGATATCAAGAAGGCAATGCTTGCCCGCGATAAAGTCAGGCTTGAGGCTCTTCGCGGCGTGAAGAAGGAATTTCTTGAGGCGAAGACAGCCAAAGGCGCCAACGGTGAACTCACCGATGAGAACGCAACCAAGATAATGGTTAAGATGGTGAAACAGCGCAAAGAAAGCGCCAGAATTTATGAAGAGAACAATCGTCCGGAGCTTGCGGAAAATGAGCTCTCTGAGGCGGCTGTTATAGAGGAGTATCTTCCGAAGCAGCTTTCGGCAGAAGAACTTGAGGCTGAATTAAAGGCCATCATAGCCGAGACCGGAGCCACCGGCCCCAAGGAGATGGGCAAGGTGATGGGCGTTGCGACAAAACGTCTTGCCGGGCGTGCGGAAGGAAAACTCATTTCAGCAAAGGTTAAAGAACTCCTCGGGTAATCGGCAGACAGCTATAGTGGAATCCGATTGCACATTGTGAATTAATAATCACTCATTAGAACAGATGTTAACACTACAGACCATAAAGGCGGATCCCGAGTTCGTTGTGAGACGCCTTGCCGTGAAAGGTTTCGACGGAAAAGCCGTCATCACTGAGATTCTTGAGATAGATGCCGAGCGCCGTCGCCTGCAGCAGAAATGTGATTCCGATGCTTCGGAGCTTAAGAAACTTGCCGCCTCTATCGGCGCACATATGAAGGCCGGAGAAAAGGAAAAGGCGGAAGAGGCCAAAGCCCGCGTGGCTTCCATAAAAGGGGAGGCTAAAGGGCTGCAGGACTGCCTGGAGAATTGTGAGAAGCGCATGACCGACCTTCTTCTGACAGTGCCTAATCTTCCATGCGATGCTGTGCCCGAGGGTCTTACTGCCGCTGATAACGTGGTGGAGAAAACCGGCGGCTCTATTCCGGAACTCGGCGCGGATGCGCTTCCTCACTGGGATCTGGCAAAGAAGTATAATCTTATAGATTTTGAACTTGGCGTTAAGGTTACAGGCGCAGGATTCCCGTTCTACATCGGAAAGGGAGCGCGCCTTCAGCGTGCCCTCATACAGTTCTTCCTTGATGAAGCATGGAAGGCAGGCTATACGGAAGTGGAGCCTCCATTTGTGGTGAATGCCGCTTCAGGCTACGGCACAGGCCAGCTTCCCGACAAGGAGGGACAGATGTATCATGTGAATCTTGACGACCTGTATCTGATCCCCACGGCAGAGGTGCCTGTCACCAATATGTATCGCGACGTGATCATATCCGGCGATGACCTTCCGAAGAAAAATTGCGCCTATTCTCCGTGCTGGCGTCGCGAGGCCGGAAGCTATGGCAAGGATGTGCGCGGGCTCAACCGCCTTCACCAGTTTGACAAGGTAGAGATTGTGCGCATAGAGAAGCCGGAAAATTCATATGCCGCTCTTGAAGAGATGAAAGACCATGTGCAGGGTCTGCTTGAAAAACTCGGACTGCCGTGGCACATACTGCGTCTTTGCGGCGGCGACATGTCGTTCACTTCGGCAATTACATTCGATTTCGAGGTGTGGAGCGGCGCCCAGCAGCGCTGGCTTGAGGTTTCTTCGGTGTCTAACTTTGAGACTTATCAGGCAAACCGCCTGAAATGCCGTTATCGTGACACTGACAAGAAGATTAAACTTTGCCACACACTCAACGGCTCTGCTCTGGCTTTGCCGAGAATAGTGGCCGCGCTTCTTGAAAACAATCAGACACCCGACGGAATCGTGGTGCCGGAATGCCTGCGCAAATACACCGGATTCGACATAATCAACTGAAAATATGGTCGCCACAGGCCGGGGATGCGGTCTGTGGCGGCATGTCCTTAATTATTCTCCGCAACTATAAAACTATTTAACGTGAGCTATATCAGCAAAGAAGAAAAAAAGATTCCGATCAACGACCCTTCGGGGAAATGGTCAGACCTCCATCTGCTTCCTGAGTGGGAAGAGAAGTATTATAATGTCTACACTGTGCGCAAGCATGGCAAATGGGTGATGCTGAAGGCTCTGAAACCGGAGTATTCCGACAAGCCCGAATATCAGGCCATACTTGAAAAGGAGTTTGACATACGCTATAATCTTTGTCATCCTAATATCGTGATGGTCAATGACATGGAAATAGTGCCGGGCGTTGGAAAGGCTATAATCACAGATGACGCCTACGGATATTCTCTTCGCCGGCTGATTGATGAGAAAAGGCTCACGCCGAAAATTGTGCATCGCCTTCAGACCCAGCTTCTCGATGCGATGGAATACATTCAGGAGAATCATATACAGCATGTGCCTATCACTCCCGACTCGATAATATTCACTGAGTATAATGAGAATCTAAAGCTCGCTAATGTGGGCTATGATCAGGCCGACACCCTGTCGGAACAAGACACACGTGTTGATATTGAAAGTTATGGCAAGGTGATAAATGAGGTGCTCGACAATCTTCCTGCCTCTCTTCCCCATTTGCGCAAGATTGCAAAGAAATGTGAAGATCCTGATAGTTCATATCGCACCGTGGCTGATCTTCAGCTTGCAATGGAACGCCGCAGCTCGAGCCAACTTTATGTGTTCCTGTGCGTTTTCATAGCTGTGATGGCCGCTCTTCTTATGTGGCTTTCATTCGTGTAATGAAATGGCGCCAATCGGCGGAATGCAATGGGGACTGCATTGTTGCGTGCCCGTTTTGAATGTCATGGAGTGAGAACTCTGTAATGCCAAATAAAATGATAGAAATAAAGAGCATAGAACCAACAAAGTCAAATCTGAAAAAATTCACACAGTTTCAGATCGACCTGTATGACGGCAATCCATATTATGTGCCGCCTCTCGTCTCTGACGACGTGGCCACTCTTTCACCGGGGGTGAACCCGGCGTTTGAATTTTGCGATGCCGCATATTTCATGGCTTACCGCGACGGCAAGCCGGCAGGGCGCATTGCCGGGATTATCAACAGGCAGGTGAATGAAGGCCACGGAAAGGCTACGGCGAGATTCGGTTTTGTTGATTTTATCGACGACCCCATGGTGTCGGAAGCGCTGATGAACGCTGTGGAGGACTGGGCGAGGGCCAAAGGGATGAAGAAGATAATCGGTCCACTCGGATTCACAGACCTTGACCATGAGGGAATGCTCGTTGAAGGATTTCAGGAGCTCTCTACAATGGCCACCATCTATAACTACCCTTATTATCCGCAGCACCTCGAGAGGCTTGGATATGAAAAAGAGTCTGACTGGGTGGAATTTATGATGGATGTGCCTGATTCAATACCGGATAAGCATAATCGTATAGCCGATATTGTAAAAAAGAAATTCGGGCTGAAAGTGCTCAAATATAAGAGTCGCAAACGCATTAAGAATGAATATGGGAGGGCATTGTTTCATCTAATTAATGATGCCTACGACGGGCTGTATGAATATTCTAAGTTGACAGAGCGGCAGATTGACTACTATATAAATATTTATCTCGGTCTCCTTAATCTCGACCTTGTGACTCTGGTGGTTGATAAGGAAGACCAGCTTGTGGGGGTAGGCATATCGATGCCATCCATGAGTCGCGCGTTGCAGAAGAGCAAGGGTAAGATGTTTCCTCTGGGATGGTGGTATCTTCTCAAAGGTCTTAAGGGGAAGAATGACAGGGTTGATCTCCTTTTGGTGGCTGTCAAGCCTGAATATCAGAACAAGGGTGTGAATGCGCTTTTGTTTCAGGACCTGATACCATATTATATCAAATATGGATATAAGTCTGCCGAGTCTAATCCTGAGCTGGAAACCAACGCCAAGGTGCAAGGCCAGTGGGAATATTTTGGTCATCGCCAGCACCGCCGCCGCCGTTCCTTCTTTAAGAACCTCTAATTACATCTGAGAGTGAAATCAAGTTTTGACGACAAACGCCACACTCCGGAAGGAGCCGAGAGAATTAATCCTTATGACTGCAATAGAGACAAGGGGGAGCAGGTGGAGGAGATGTTCGATTCGATTGCACCGGCCTATGATTTTATGAACACTGCCATGACTTTCGGCCTTCATCGCCGTTGGCGAGACAAGGCGCTGAAAGCAGCTGTTGAACTTCTGAATCAGTCGGTAAACACGAGCTCAGGGCTAAGGGATGATGTGTCGGAGATCCTGGATGTGGCCACAGGCACAGGCGATGTGGCTTTCCGTCTTCACGAAATGCTTCCTAAGGCAAAAATCACCGGTATAGACCTTTCTGCCGGTATGCTTGATGTGGCAAGAAAAAAACTTGATGCCATGCCGCCTGCCGCAGCCGACCTGATAGCCTTCGGAAAGGCCGACTGTCTTAAACTCCCTTTCCGTAACAGTGGCTTCGATCTTATAACAGTGGCATACGGAGTGCGAAATTTTGAAAACCTTTTGCTTGGGCTCAAAGAGATGAGAAGGGTTTTGAAAAAAGATGGGGTGCTTTGCGTGATAGAGCTTTCTTGCCCGGAGGGTAAACTGACCGGGCTGGGCTACAGGATTTATTCGCGCCATTTGATTCCGATGGTAGGCAGAATGGTGAGCGGCGACAGCCGTGCCTACACTTATCTGCCGGAAAGCATAGCGGCTGCCCCGCAGCGCGAGGCTATGGCTAAAATAATGCGCGAGGCCGGGTTCTCCGATATAAAATGGAAATCCCTTACATTCGGGGCGGTTACTTATTATTTGGCAAAATGAACAGGAAAAATTTTGAGATAATGGCTCCCGTGGGGAGCTGGGAATCGCTTGCGGCGGCTTTGGCAGCCGGCACAGATGCAATCTATTTTGGAATAGAGGGACTTAATATGCGCTCGCGTTCAAGTTCCAATTTCACCACCGACGATATGCGTCATATTGTGGAGGAATGCAGTTCGAAAGGTGTAAAGACCTATCTTACGGTCAATACAATCGTCTATGATTCAGACCTCCGGCTTATGCGCTCGATTATAGACGCCGCGAAAGAGGCGGGAGTCTCGGCAATAATAGCATCCGATATGGCTGCGATTCTTTATGCAAGGTCGATAGGCCAGGAGGTTCATATCTCCACGCAGGTGAATGTAACCAACATAGAGGCCGTAAAATTCTATAGCCAATTTGCTGATGTGATGGTGCTTGCCCGAGAACTAAACCTTGACCAGGTGAAAACTATCCACGAGGCAATTGAAAAGGAAAATATCAAAGGCCCCAATGGAGGCAGAGTCGGGTTGGAAATGTTTTGCCATGGTGCTTTGTGCATGGCGGTGAGCGGAAAGTGCTACATGAGCCTTCATGAGATGAACTCAAGTGCCAACCGAGGTGCCTGCAATCAGATATGCCGTCGTTCCTACACTGTCCGCGACCGTGAGACTGATGAAGAACTTGTTGTGGATAATAAATTTATAATGTCGCCTAAGGACTTGAAAACCATTCATTTCCTCGACAGGATGGTCGATGCCGGGGTGACTGTGTTCAAGATTGAGGGAAGAGCGAGGGGGCCTGAATATGTGCATGAGGCAGTGCAGTGTTATTCGGAGGCGCTGGAGGCTATCTGTGATGGCACTTTCTCTGAAGAGAAGGTGGCGCAATGGGATGCCCGTCTTGAGAAGATATTCAACCGTGGATTCTGGAACGGATATTATCTTGGTCAGCGACTTGGCGAATGGAGCAAAAAGTATGGCTCATCGGCCACGCGCACCAAAGTGTATGCCGCAAAGGCTATGCGCTATTTCCCAAAAATCGGAATCGGTGAGTTCCAGCTGGAGGCAGGAAATTTACGTGTAGGAGACGAAGTAGTGGTTACAGGGCCGACAACGGGAGCATTGATTTTCAAGATAGAGGAACTGAGGGTAGACCTCAAGCCGGTTGATGAGGTGAAGAAGGGAGACCGCTTCTCGATGCCTGTGCCGGAGAAGGTGCGTGCTTCCGACCGCCTGTATCGTTGGAGTCCCGCAGAAGAGGTTCATCGCGATTGACAACAAGCAATTAAGAAAGTGTCTTGACACATGCCTTAAATAAAGGCATGAGGTTTGCTTTTTCGCAGTTTTCCTTATGAGGTGCAGTTAATGGCGCCCGGTCATTCAGTTTAGCCTTATATAAAAAGAGGGATGGTGGCATTTAAGAATAAAAAGAACCCGACAGGAGGAGACTCGTGTCGGGTTCTTTTTTAGGCATTTCTAAAACCATCCTTCAAATATGCTTTTGTGGGTGGCGAGCACAATAGAAAAAATGAGCAAAACCGACAAAAGCAAAATGACAAAGGGAACAGAGGAGAGGCTTTGATAGGCATAAGCCACTTGTGGACGAGGTCGCTTCATAAATCTCAGCATGGAAAATTTAAAAATTAGGGTAGAATCACATAATTGATAAGATTTTTTACCTGTGTGCGCACATTTTTTAGGTGCACACGGATGCTATAATAACATCGTAGAAGCGTAAAAAGTTTTTGAATTAATAAAACTGAAAATTTTTAACATTTGTTAATTCTATTAATGCACAGCAAGTTGCGGCTAAGAAAATAAAAAAATATGCTCTACAACATAAAAACGCTTGCGTGGGGCGGAAAAATGTTGTAATTTTGCAACCGCAA
>VSPM01000107.1 GCA_009775365.1 Muribaculaceae bacterium | reverse complement strand
CTTGAAAGGCCGCCCAATACTCTATGTCTTTTGCTTGGTTGAAAATCATAAAGTTCTTATCCCGAACTCGCGTTATTAAAAATGGCATCCTTAAAAATCAAGTTCCGACCTTCATCCGTTGCCGGAAATGAAGGATCTATCTATTATCAGATTGTGCATGAGAGAAAAGTGCGACAGATTCTCTCCGACTATCATGTGTATCCTTTTGAATGGGATTCAAAAAGGTCGGTTGTGGTGACTAAAAACGACAGTCCGAGGCGCGATGAGATTTTGTATGTAAGAGAACAGATACGCAATGACGTGGAGCGCATCTCAAGAATCATTGCTAAATTCGATCTTCGTGGAATTAACTATTCTACAGATGACATTATCTCGGAATTCGACAGCTACATCGCCAAGTATTCAGTGTTCAGTTATATGGAGTCGCTCATAGTGAAGCTCAAGCAGAACGGGAGAATGAGGACCTCTGAAACTTATTATGCAACGTTGCAAAGTTTCAGGAAATTCAGATGCAATTCCGACATTATGCTCGACTGCATTACGTCGGACATGATGGAAGGGTATGAGGCGTGGATGAGAAACAGAGGTTTGTCGTCGAACACAGTGTCGTTCTACAACAGGGTTATGCGAGCCGTATACAATCGTGCCGTGAATGACGAAGTGATAGAGAACAGAAAGCCTTTCCGGCGCGTCTACACGGGTGTGGACAAGACAGTGAAACGCGCTCTTCCTCCGTGCGACCTCTATAAGATACAGTCTCTTGATCTCTCTTCGAGCCCGCATCTTGACTATGCAAGAGATATGTTTATGATGAGTTTCTTTTTCAGAGGCATGAGTTTTGTCGACATGGCTTTCTTGCGCAAGTCAGACTTGTCGAACGGGTATATCTCTTACCGGCGCAGGAAAACCGGCCAGCTGATGATGATTGAATGGACTCCGGAGATGCAGGCGATTCTCAGCAAATATCCTCTCAATCCGTCACACTTTCTGCTCCCGATAATTAAAAACACCATCATTGACCAGCGTTGCGCATATCGCAACGCCGGCTATATAATCAATCATAATTTGAAATCTATCGGGAAGATGATCGGCCTGAGAATACCGCTCACTCTTTATGTGGCCCGCCACAGCTGGGCATCTGTGGCCCGCAATATCGGGGTGCCTCTCAGCGTGATAAGCGCCGGGATGGGTCATGATTCAGAGGCCACGACTCAAATCTATCTTGCGTCGATCGACACATCAATCGTAGACCATGCCAATTCTCAGATTCTGAAATCTATCTTCAATCAATAAGAGGGACAGTCCGCCGGGTTCTATGGATGATTTGAATGCGGCGGATTGTCATTAAACAGTTCTTTTGTCTCACCGGTGGGCCGGGTGGGGCAGTTCGTCAGAATGTTGAATTTATTGTGTTTTCCCAGTTCTGATCTGATGAGAGATTGAGTATGATGTCGCCGAGCTCGGGGGCAGGCTCTGCAAGAAATGCACCTTTAAGAATGGTTATATAGTTTCTTCTTACCTGGATTGTGCCTTTGGGCACGAATGTCTCACGTGTGCTGTTGTCGGTGAATTCTACGTTGAATCTTATGTCTTCAAGGAAGTTGTCTTTTGTGCCGTCGGCAAATGAATAAAAGTAGAAGAGTTCGTTTTCAGCCGGCTTTGACATCCCGGAGAGAGAATTGTTCCGCAGGTTCATTTTGCCGGATTCGGCATGTCCGACGGCATGTCCTGAAGCAATTGAATATTCGGGAATGTAAGAGAAATCGCTGAATGAAATTGATGACACTTTCGTGTTCTCCGGGACATCAGTGGCGCTTACTACTCTCACCTTGCTTACAATGCGGGAGAGTTCGATTGAAGTTTCGTATTTGCCTTCTGTTTTATTGATAACCTGATAAGCCGCGAAAGCGTCATAGTTGTCGTTGTTGATGCAGTTATAGTCGAGAGCAGTTGAGCCGTTATTGGTTGTGAAGGCTTTCATTGTCACGCTTTCATTTTCCGCTGAGGTGTCGTAGTAGCGGTCTTCATACAGCCCGTTGTCTTTGGGAGAAGAGTTTGACGGTATATAGTCGGCAAAAAGAATCACCGAGTATGTCCCTTCCGGCACAGAGAATACTATCGTGGCGGATTCGCCGTCAGTGGGGATGGCCTCCTTGCGTTCGAGAAATTTAAAAGAGTCTTTGATGTAGTCGCCTTGGAATAGTTTGGCGGTGTAGCGCAGTTTGTGGTCGGTGTCGGCGCGTGTCGCCCCATTCGCTTCAGGTGCGGAAATCGACAGGGAGATCTCTTTTCCGGCATTTGCTTCTCCTGCGGGAGGTTCTACAACATCAGTTGAGGTGCATCCGATGAGCGCGGCACCTGCAAGAACTGCACTAATGGCAATGGCTGATGAGGATGATAAAAAGTGTGTCATAATCTGTTGTATGTTTTAAAATTATTGTCGTTATAATTCTTTTGGGTGGCTGGCATTGAAGGTTCAGTCAGATTTCTATCAATATTTCACCGTTCCAGATATTGTCGACGTTAATTGAGTTTTTGTAGAAGTTCGTGAGGAAATTCCCTTTTACGCGTGTCACTTTTCCTCGTTCAAGTGGTATTGTGAATTCTTCAGATTTAGCCATTATCAAGCGTGCAGAGTTATATACGGTGATTGTGGCGTCTATAGAGGCTTCTTCTTCCGGAAACAATGCGCAGGAATGCAGCAAGATTTCGTCGGGGGGATGGCCGTAAAGGGAGAGGGGGATGGTTTTATCGGGCATTGATATGAAGAATGAAGTGGCACCGCTTGATGAGGTGGCATCAAACACGCTTGCTATTCTGCTGTGGCCTGATAGGGTCACGGTGTAGGTTTCTCCATGCTGTCGCTCAAACTCAGTGTAGTCGAGAAACTCTTGGAGATCGGTGGCCACAATTTCAAATCTTGCAATGGGGCGAGAAAGAGCAGTCGGCACCACCACCTTTGAGTCCCATTGATTTCGATATTTTCGCAGGTCGATATAATTGGAAAAGAAAGAGCAGTCATTCCTGCTTTCCCAGAAAGGGATCGGCTCTGACGGAGTTACATGGTTTAGCAATTCGGCATCATATGCGGGCGCGGATTCAGGGTGCAATATGTCGCTCCACACTGAGAGCGTATATTCCACGGCATGAAGAGAGAAGGGGAGCCTTATTATAATCGGCCCGGAAGAATACTCCTCGCCTGAGATTATCTGCTCATGGCGCCATTCCTTTTTTCCGTTGCGCATAACTTCTGCAATGATGCGATGTTGGCTTTCGTGAGAATCCTCTCTTGTTTTCACATTAAGCGACTTCTCTTCCCATTCGGGAGGGGGAGTGACCTCGATTGCCACATTCACCAGCGTAGGGTCGTGTGCGTCCGGCCCCGGGTGATCGTGGATGCACCCGCACAGAATTATCGGAATGGCGGCGGTGGCTGTGAATCGGAGTCTCATATAGTCAGTGATTAAGAATATATGTTATAGACACTCCGAGACGGTCTATTCCCCAGTAAGATGTGCGCCGGGTGTCGATTCTCGCGCCATTGGGAATGTTGTAGAACCGTTCATATTGCATTGACGCGAATCCGGCTCCTATTTCGAGCTGCAGGCTCCATAGCGGGGCAAGTGGGACGGAATAGCCATATGATATGCCGCCGCCGAGCAAGGGGCGTCCCGAGTCTTGGTAGCGCGTAGAGCCATGGCGCAGGTTGAACCATGCTGCGGAGAAATGAAGTCCGAAAAAATGCCCCACTCCGGGAGCCTTGATCCACCATCTTCCTTCGGGAAGAAGGGCAAGGATTTTCAGGGAATGTGATTCGGATATCTTCCACGGGCACCACCATATCGGCAGCGTGGCAGATATGTGGGGAGATAGTTGCAATTCACCTTCCAGATTCATGATTGTGGCAGCCCATGGCACTATGTCGGTTTTAACAGCAATGAACCGCCGACTGTCGAATGACGGAAACAGTCTTGAAATAAATGAGGGGCGAAGTCTGTCTTGTTGCGGAATGTTCTGTTCCGGGCCGTTTGGCTCAGAGTGTGGCGCAGCCGCTGATGCGGCTATAAGGAGCAGTGCGCCCGCAACATTCATTGACAGATAGGTTTTAAGGTTATATAAAAGTAATTTTGATGATTCCGGGCGAGAAAATGCCAGGAAAAGGGGAGAGGAATTGTGAAGAGATAAAGTTAGTCACAAAGTAAATGTAAAATAATGACAATGCCAAAAGAATTTGAAAAAAAGTTAATAAAAAACGCAATAAAATAGCCGGATTATTCAAGAATCGACTATTTTATTGCGTTTTTGTTGCCTTTCTTACACCCCTCAGTCCATATTCAGGATGTCATTCCGTTTTACTTCGTTTATCACTTTGAGAAGGTATTGGCCATATTGATTTTTAAGCATTGGTTTTGCGATTTCCCTCATGCGCTCTTCAGAAATCCAGCCTTGGCGATATGCTATCCCTTCAAGACAGGCAATCTTCAGCCCTTGACGTTTTTCGAGCACTTCAACGTATATTGACGCTTCGGCGAGCGAGTCGTGTGTGCCGGTGTCGAGCCATGCGAATCCGCGAGGCAGGGTTTTCACTTTGAGCTCACCGTCTTTCAGGAATTCCTGGTTAACGGTAGTGATTTCGAGTTCGCCGCGAGCCGACGGCTTTATTTGGGCTGCCACGTCAACCACTTTGTTGGGGTAGAAATACAATCCCACCACAGCGTAGTTGCTTTTAGGGTGTTCCGGTTTCTCTTCAATCGATATGCAGTTGCCTTCCTTGTCAAATTCAGCCACTCCGTAGCGTTCCGGGTCGTCTACCCAGTAGCCGAACACGGTGGCTTTCGACTCATTCTCCGCAGTGTCTACCGCGTCTTTGAGCACCTGAGAGAAGCCTGCTCCATGAAATATGTTGTCGCCCAGCACAAGGCATGCAGAATCGTTGCCGATAAACTCCTTCCCTATGATGAAAGCCTGAGCAAGGCCGTCGGGAGAAGGCTGTTCGGCATATGTGAACTTCACGCCGTAGTCAGACCCGTCGCCAAGGAGGCGTTTAAACCCCGGGAGGTCTTGCGGAGTGGAGATAATGAGGATGTCGCGAATGCCCGCCAGCATGAGTGTAGATATTGGGTAATACACCATAGGCTTGTCAAACACCGGCAGCATCTGTTTGCTGACACCTTTTGTTATGGGATAGAGTCGGGTGCCGGAGCCACCCGCGAGAACGATTCCTTTCATGAGTATCGACTTTAATCTTCAGAATAATACTGCCTCAAAGTTACTAAATTCTTTGTTACCTCCCAAAGAAAAGGCAGCTATAAATGCCGGCGGCCTGCAGAAATTATCTGCAGGCCGCCGTGATAAGTAAACTCATTCTGTTTCTTCTCGTTTTTTCAATCAATTCTGCCCTGTAGGGATGAAGGCTTTTGTCATGTATACAATAATTAGTCGAATATGTCTGAATGAGAGCCAATATTAATCTTCTGAAGCCTTTGAAATCTGAGCAAGCAGATTTTCGCCTTCCTTCCTGAGATTTATAGTCGGTATGATTACAGGAGACATGCCTGATTGAGCTGTGACACACGACACATACGCCCTCATATAAGGGAACAATATTGCCGGTGCGTTATGGCATAAAAAAGCGTTTCTTTGGGCTTCATCGCAATTGATGGATTCAAAATATCCGGTCATAACCACATGAGCAGCAATCACCTGATTTATGTCGCTTACATCGATTGTAAGTTCAAGCCTGGAGACATCAGAACTATTGTCAACTTTTGCATTAAGATTAAGCGACATTCTAAAATCATTAGCGATGTCTCCTTCTTTTATTGTAATGGCAGATTCATTGACAATATATTTAATAAATCTAAAAACCGATTTCGTTGCCTGTTTTTCCATAATCATTACGCGGCTAAAGAATATTCAAAATTGTCTCCGACAAATTCATTCATGTCATCATCCAATGAGAAGTTGTGCTGACACGACATTGGAATGCTAAACTCACAGGGGTCGCTTGAAACAGATTCTATTCCACGATTTTTATCATTACAAATAGTTTCTGCTCTGTCGGAAAGATTAAACAAACGTTCATTTTCGCAAAACAAAGGATAATTGTCAGGCCACGATTCATTAAAGAAACGTTTTAAATCAAACAGTTTGTCCCAGAAGATATTATCATCGTCAATATTCGACGGCAAAGAATATGACACCAAGGCACGTTCCTTTGCTTCATCATATTCAAATCTGAACACAATCTCAGGGCAAGATTTTGCCAACATTGAGAGTTGATTTTTTATTGATTCCATCATATTGTCGATCATAATAATATTCCTTTTATATTATATAACGTAAAGCCGCCAACATTCTTTCAGAGGTTTCCCTGCAAGTTACAGCCTCTATCTGAGAAAAGACTTTGAGTTTGTAATCTGCTGAGACTCTTTCTTCCTTTAGCACAGAGAAATCCTCTTCAAAAACATTTTTAATTCTACTGTTAGTTATTCTGTTGCATATTTCAAACTTCAGCCAGTCATGAGAGAATCCGACACTTTGCTTGCCTTTGCTTTCCTGATTGGAATAAGTCAGAGATCTATTTGTAGAATTAGCTAAGGCATACTTCATCATCTGTAATACAGAATAATACCAGCAATGAATGCTTTCAGTATAGAAGCCGGAGTTAATGAGTTGCTGACCTGCTCTTGCCAGCATTTCAGATTTCCTATTCATCTTAGACTCTATATTTAGTAATCATTGTTGGGGATTAATAACTATCCAAGTCGCGAATTTAATTAAAAAAGATGAAAGATGCTAATATCTTTCTTAGAAACCATGGCAACCGCATCGGAATCTACAAAAATTATAAAGATTTAGGCATTATTAAATCGACATGGTCTTGACATCGGGCGTG
>VSPM01000106.1 GCA_009775365.1 Muribaculaceae bacterium | reverse complement strand
ATACGATATAGGAGCCCTTGCATTAAGGGAGGCACCGGACAGAATGAAGATAGTGGTTATCGATAATCAGGGTGGAGGCATATTCCGTTTTATACCCACCACTTCTGAACTTGATGAGAGAGAAGAGTATTTTTGTGCGTCTCCAATATTGCCGCTTCGTCATCTTGCGGAAGGTTATGGATGGGAATACTATGAGGCATCTTGTGAGGCATCGTTGAGAAGCGGGCTTGACTCTCTGTTTTCTTCTCCGGCAAAGGGGATTATTCGAGTGGTCTGCGACGGGGAGAAAAGCGCTTCATTGCTGAGGCAATATATGCAAATAAAATCAGAAATATAAAAGAATAAACATAATAGTAATATATCAGATATGTCTACATATAACTGGCAAACAATCAAGGAATACACCGACATACTTTTCCAACAGTTTGAGGGTATTGCAAAAATCACTATAAACCGTCCGGAAGTTTACAACGCTTTCCGCCCGCTCACCAACAGAGAGATGCTCGACGCTATGTCGATATGTCGCGAATGTCAGGATATTCGTGTTGTGGTGCTCACTGGCGCCGGCGATAAGGCGTTCTGCAGCGGAGGCGACCAGAATGCAAAGGGGCGTGGCGGATATGTTGACTCCGATGGAGTGCCGCGTCTGAACGTGCTTGAACTTCACCATGCCATCCGCTCGCTTCCAAAGCCGGTGATCGCAATGGTCAACGGTTATTCAATAGGCGGCGGCAACGTTCTGAATGTAGTCTGCGATCTTTCAATAGCGTCTGACAATGCGCGGTTTGGACAGACCGGGCCTAAGGTGGGTAGTTTTGACGCCGGTTTCGGCTCATCATATCTTGCGCGTTGTGTAGGACAGAAAAAGGCCCGGGAGATATGGTATCTTTGCAGGCAGTACACTGCAGAAGAAGCATACGAGATGGGCATGGTCAACAAGGTAGTGCCGTTTGATAAACTTGAAGAAGAAGTGGTGGAATGGTGCCGCACCATAATGAAGCGCTCGCCACTTGCAATTCGCATGATAAAACGCGGGCTAAATGCTGAACTCGACGGCCAGGCCGGGCTTATGGAATTTGCCGGTGATGCCACACTTATGTATTATCTCATGGATGAGGCTCAGGAAGGTAAAAATGCGTTTCTTGAGAAGCGTGACCCCGATTTTGAGCAGTTTCCCAAATTCCCCTGATTATGCGTCTGGCATTTGCACCATATCTGTTGCATTTCAAAGAACCCGGAGGCACATCGCGTGGGGTGATGACAGAGAAGCCAACGTTCCTTATCAAGGTGTATGACGAGGCCGAGCCGTCACGTTTCGGCATAGGTGAGGCTGCCGTTTTTCCGGGATTATCGCCTGAGGCCGATGGAAATTATGTATGGAAGCTCACCGAACTTCTTGCTAATGTGGCCATAGGCAAGCCTACTGACCTTACGCGGCATTCGTCCATACAATTCGGATTTGAGCAGGCTCTACTTGATTTTAGCAACGGTTGCCGCGGAGTGTATTTCCCGGGGCCGTTTGTAGAGGGAGATGGCAGTATTGAAATCAATGGCCTTATATGGATGGGCGAGTTCGATAAGATGATTGAACGAATCAACTCCAAAATGAAAGATGGTTTTCATTGTCTTAAACTTAAGATAGGGGCCATTGACTGGCAAAAGGAGGTTGAGATGATTGAATATGTGAGGAGGCATTATAGTGAAACCGACCTTATGATAAGGGTTGATGCCAATGGCGGATTCACAATGAATAACGCTCTTATGCGCCTTGCCCGTCTTCATGAACTTGGCGTTCATTCCATCGAGCAACCTATCCCTGCCGGCAATCCGGAAGGAATGAGGAAATTGTGTAAGGAATCTCCGCTGCCTATAGCCCTTGATGAAGAACTTATCGGAAAAGGCACCACTGATGAGCGTATGTCTACATTAGATCGCATATGTCCTGCCTATGTGATTCTCAAGCCGGCATTGTGCGGAGGATTTTCGGGAGCAGGGGAATGGATAGAACTTGCTTCAGAGAGAGGAATTGGCTGGTGGGTGACTTCAGCCCTTGAATCGAATGTAGGGCTTGACGCGATTGCTCAGTGGACAGCGGCTGTAGTGGCAAAAGGCCCGCAGGGTCTCGGCACCGGTGGTGTGTTTAAAAACAATTTTTTGACGCCGGTGAGTCTCAGAGGCAGTTCTCTATGCTACGATGCAGATAATAAGTATGACTATTCTCAATTTGACAATCTTAAATGGCATATGTAGCCTTTTTGCAAAGTCTACACATTTTGCTTGTTTATTTATATGACATTTGAAGAATTTATAGAAGAATGGAGAGGCGAGTCTGAATTTATAGAGGCGCGCACTTCCGGATCTACAGGGGAGCCTAAGTTGATAAGGCTCCCCAAGCCATTTGTCAGGGCGAGTGCGCTACGTTCTAACAATTTTTTTTGTATTAATTCCCAAAGCAGACTTCACTCATGTGTGGCTCCTGATTATATAGGGGGTAAGATGATGGCTGTTCGTGCTGAGACAGCAGGTTGCAGGCTTACATGGGAAACACCCTCTAATGCTCCGTTGCGCGGCATTGGCGCAAAAGAAAAGATAGATCTGCTTGCAGTGGTTCCATCGCAAATGCTCTATATATTAGAAAACAAGAAGGATTTACCGTCGATAAGAACCGTAATTATTGGAGGCTCACCGATAAATGCTTCATTGCGCGACAGAATCATGGCGTCGGATCTTTGTGCATACGAGACTTATGGCATGACAGAAACCTCTTCTCATATTGCGCTGAGAAAAGTCGGGAACGAGTGGTTCTCGACACTTGAAGGCATAAGGGTTGATAAGGACGACAGGGGTTGTCTTGTGATATGTTTTGACACCGGGGAAGTTTTCAGAACCAACGATCTTGCAAGTGTTGAGTCGAGCAACCGATTTAAAATAAACGGCAGAATCGACAATATTATAATTACAGGAGGTAAGAAAGTGAATCCCATTGATGTAGAGTGCCGTATTTCTCATCTCTTCTCCACTCCCTTTATAATCACGTCAAGCCCCGATTTAAAGTGGGGAATGAAAGTGGTGTTGAAAGTGGAGCGCGGAGAAAAAGCAGGAGGGAGGCCGGTAGAGAATCACAGGGCATGGGAGTCAGAGAAAAAAGAGGAAGAAGCCGCCTCACGCCTGTTTGAAAAATTGAGAGAAGTGCTTAGTTCACATGAAATGCCAAAGGTGATTGAATGGGTTGATAAGTTGCCAAGAACGGCCAACGGCAAGTTAAAACGATAGTTTTAAAAAAAGATATTGTGATAAATTGGATAAAATGTGGTGCAGCATGCTTTAAATGACTTAAAAGTTTTTATGTTACAAAAAAATGTTATAAATTTGTGTTGTGAAACATAAAAATAATAAAACACGAATCAGACCATAACCGAACTTATTTGACAGCGATGTTAAAGAAGAGCACACTCGAACATATCATAAGTGAGGATCTCTCCGACTTATGGAACATACTATCGCCCGAAGAGAAGCGCACAGTCACCGATAACTTCACGATTCTCCACTATAAGAAAGGGCAGATAATATACGCTGAACACGAAGAGCCTGAAAGCCTGTGGTGTCTGCTTAAAGGGAAGGTGAAAATGTATAAGAGCGGCATAGGCGACCGTGTTCAGATTCTTCGTC
This sequence comes from Muribaculaceae bacterium, assembly GCA_009775365.1. GTDB lineage: Bacteria > Bacteroidota > Bacteroidia > Bacteroidales > Muribaculaceae > Lepagella. The sequence goes on along the minus strand of VSPM01000106.1, from coordinate 3,587 downwards.
TTTATCGCCCGGTGCAGTATTTCGGCTACAGGGCATATTTCGCACACGAAAATTACGTGTCTTCGTGCGCGGCGTTTGAGGCTTCGGTTCTTGGGTCTATACCTATGCACATAGTAGAGGAACTGATTAGAGGGAACAACGACCTTGCTATGTTTTTCATCCATGAGCTCTCACGCAATCTTGGCGGCTCTGACACCAAGATTGTAAATCTCACGCAAAAGCATATTCGAGGCCGCCTGGCCGAGGCGCTGTTGCTCCTTGCAGATAATTATGGCCTTGAGGATGATGACGCCACTCTGAAAATTTATATGAGCCGTGAAGACTTGGCAAATCTTTCAAATATGACCACCTCTAATGCCATACGTACACTCACGGCGTTTATGACAGAAAAACTGATTCTTGTTGACGGCAGGCGAATAAAGATTCTTAACGAGTCTCAGCTTCGCAAGATTTCCAAATTCGGCTGATTCACAATATCTCTTTTCTTTCATTCGGCACAGACTGTCCGGATACTTTCAAAAGGATTATTACATAGGCATCATTGTTTTATATATAATAGATGTCTCTGAGTCAATTCTCAGACTCGGAGACATCTATTTTTAAGCAGTTGTTTAAATTTAAGCAGTTGCTTAAGTGATTATTGCATTTGTAGCCATATTTAGGGACACGTTAAATTTGTATAAAATTCTAATATACTGCAAATATTATAAAAAATTATAAATATTTGTTGTTACATCATATTTTTTATTATCTTTGTAGTTGAATTCGATGTGGTTGTAGAGACAGCTCCAACGAATCAATATTTTTATGAGAGGTACTCTCTCAAAAGGTGTTATTGATATTTTATCTTCAATTCTCAAACTTGGCCGTTTGATTTCCAACGAGGATAAGATGACAATGGCACCTACATCGGTAGCTACATATCCAATAGGATTATTATAGCTTCATCGGTGTGGGGCTGTCAGTCATATCCGTTGGAAAGGTAGGCCAAGACCTGAGAATTGGATAAGACAGAGATAAATCCTCACACCTTTTTGTAATAATACATTGGCTTTTCGGGGATGCGGCCTAATTAAATCCTAACTATGAAGAAACCGAAATTTCTTTATTTAGCAGCGGCGACTATTCCATTGTTTAGTTTAATGGCGGCCTGCGGAGATGATGAAAAACAGCAGGAAATGTTGTCATTGTCAACTCCACCTTATGCAGATGTAAGCGCATTATATGTTATAGATGACAATAATGCAGACATTCATTCTATAGAGCTTACTGAAAGTGGCAACTATATTATTGAAGGAAATTCTGCATCCTTCCGTAATCAAGAATCGAGGCGCAATCACAGACAAATATGCCAGAATGCAATTGACATAGGCGCGTCAACAAGATCTGTATCCGGGACTTATCTTGGAAAATTCATAAAAATAAGTGATACGGAATTTATTCTTGAAGGGTTCGGTACGATTGTCATAGAGGGTTCGTCTGATGGAGCCGTCACTATATGGATAACTCCTGTAAATGGGGAAAGTTACACGCTTTCCGGGGAACGCGAGGATAACTATGGAGATACGCCAAAGACATCGAATCTCTGTCGGACATGGGATATCTATACAATACGTGCTCAAATGGTTTACAATGGCAAGGTATTGTTTGATTCAACTAAGCCTGCCACTGACTATGCTTCCCTTGCGCGTGAATTGAATGCAGTGTATATGCAGTATGATGAAGATGGTGAAGGGTTGTATGAGGCTATTCCTGATTATGGATATTCGCAGATTATATTCACAAAAGCCGGGACATATCTTGTGACTACAACATCAGATCAAATGGGATATTCTTTGTGGAAGTGGACTAATGAAGAAGAAGGCATAATCAGATATACCCATGATGTATGGGATAGAGATTTTGATGATATTGATTATTCTAATCCAGCCGTTATCAGTTTCAGAGGCAATGAAATGATAATAGAGGATATTGTGGCTGATGATTATGAGGATGGGATGTCTTTTTCATTGAGATATTGGTATAATTGCGTGTCACCTGAATAAGTAATTTGAGTCTTCCATGTTGGCGTTGGCTAAGAGCTGTGTTTCAACATGGAAGACTGTTTTTTAATCCTTGAATCATGAACTTTTCTGTTCTTTTTAAATTCTTGCAAAATCGGACGCGAATTATTGTAAGTTTATTGCTTTTGTTTTCAGTATGTCATTCTTCATTATATGTAAAAGCACAAGCTGATACGTCTCAGGTGTTGGTATTGGTCAAAGCTGATGGTAAAAAAGAATGTTTCCTTATGGAGGATAATCCGGTGGTTAAATTTTCAGATGGAGACTTGTCTGTCTCAACGACCGACCACATAATTAGTTATCCTTTATCGGAGATAAGGTATTATTACTTTTCCAAAGAAGGATATGGAGCAGTTAATGAAGCTATAGATATAAGTGGCAGTGTCAGTTTTAATAATAATATTCTGTCAATATATAATGGGTCACAAAGTGTGGTTGTTAATGTTTTCAATGCTGATGGCACTTTGCTTATTTCTGAAAGAATACGGGAATTTGCCCATTTCTCTCTCGATATGAAAGAATATTCTTCAGGTGTTTACATTGTTCGCAATGGTGATTCTACATTCAAAATAATAATATGATGAGCAGATTTATACTGATACTATTGGCATTAATAGTATCTGCTATTAATGCGTATGCCTCGGAAGAAGGTTTCATTTCCTCTCCCGATGGAAAAGTGATGTACATATATAGAAATGATGAATATAAACTTACCTCTATTCTCATTTCTCAGATAAATGAAATGACTTTAAGCAAGGAAGATGCTGACAATAATATTTGTGATGAATATGTGACACAGGTAATTGAGACTCAAGATTCGATTTATAGAATACCGATGTCGGTTATTGACAGTGTCGCATTCCATCCATTGCCCTATAAATTGTTGCCCGAGACAAAAGTTATCGACGCTACGATGTTTGAGTATATAGAACAGGTTGACGGCGATAATATTCTGTTTAGAGGAGACACGCCCTTTGAGTGTCTTCCGGAAGAGGGTGCGGTCTTGTTTACTTTTGGTGAAAGCGGAATGCTTCCGGATGGTTTTGCCGGGAGGGTCAAAAAATGTGAAAGGGTAAACGCTAAGTTTCTCATTTCATGTGATCCTGTTGGCCTTGACGATGTTTTTGAACGCTTCTTCGCTTATTATGGCGAGGATGATAAAGACTATTCCCTGTCTCAAAAAGTTTCCCCAAAAACAAATTATGAGCCAATAGCATTCAATCTGAATTTGCTTGATTATGGAGCTGAACTTAATTCTGAGGAAGAGTTCTCCTTTGCCGATAGAGATGATGTATTTTTCAGTGGAAAAGTTGGAATAGGAATTAATCGTTTTGACGGATTTGTTACTCCAGAAAAAATTACTTTTGCTCCTCGGATATCTTTATGGAAGCCATTTTTCTTCATTGTGGAAGGAAACATAGACGTGGAAGCAAAAGTGGAATTGAATATAGATGCGAATGTCGGTTTAGGAGCGAACTTTAAACTCCCGAAAGTTGAAAAAATAATAGATAATACATTAAAATC
>VSPM01000105.1 GCA_009775365.1 Muribaculaceae bacterium | reverse complement strand
ATTACCAAAAGAATCGGCAGCTTTTTCAAGCTGCCGATTCAACTTTTTTATGGTGTTCCTTATCCCGAACTCGCGTTTTCTATTTATCTTGGAAAAGAGAAGAATAATGTAGGCGGCGAGAAAAAGATTTTCTCTGAGCAGATTAAGAATAATTCCGTCATGTCATTCATTTTCAGTGTGGAGGAAGACGGCCTTTATAACTTCCTTTTCCATGGCGACAATCCGGGGCAGAGCGTGTCGCTCTCTCTCGACAATATCTCGGTAGACGTGTATGCCGCTTTAAATGGGCCTGACTGCGCTGCAGATGTGACCGCGACAGCGGGCGCGTTCGGAAAACTTGAGAACACGCTGTCGTTCACTCTTCCGGTGAAGAAATACAATGGCGAAAGCCTTGATGTGATTGACCGTGTAGAGATTTACCGCAACGGCAGCCGCCGTCCGGTCAAGACATTCGATTCCGTTAAGCCGGGTGAGAAAATAACATGGCTCGACACTGAGGTTGAGCAGGGTATGGTTAACTATCGAATCCTTGTGTTTAATTCAGAGGGTCAAGGCAAGGAAGCCCTTGTAAGCAACTGGGTTGGTGTGGACCAGCCGGCTTTGGTCGGGAATCCTTATGTGAGGATGAACGATGACTTCAAGGCAGTGGTGACGTTTGATAAAGTTGGGGGCGCCGGCATGCATGGCGGCTATGTGAATCCGGAAGAGGTCACATATGCACTTTTCAGATATAATCAGTATAACTGGAGTAACCCATGGGAGCAGGTGTCTGAATTTTCAGATGTGACAGAAATCGTTGATAAAGACTATTTCGGATGGGGTCAGGCCTGGGTTGACTATGCTATTGTAGCCTCGAACAGTGCCGGACTTTCGGAAGGATGCATTGTCGGGCTTGTTCTTGGCGAACCTTATGCCCGCCCCTACAGTGAGTCTTTCGCAATGGGATTTGCTTCTCTCGATCCATGGACATTGATTGCAAATTCTTATGAGTATGCGTGGAACGTTGTCACCGGATCCGGAGTCAGGACCAAACCCTATGACAATGACGGAGGAATGCTGCAGTTCGCCTATAAGGGTGAGGATTCCAACTCACAGCGTATCATTGGCCCGAGAATAAGCCTTAAGGATTCTGCGTCGCCTCTGCTTTCGTTCTATATGACTCATGGTTTCGAGGCTGAAGAGGAAGACCTTTTGCTTGACATCTATCTGAACTATGCTGACGAAGGCTGGGTGAAAACAGCCACTGTGCCTTATAACAACGGCACGTCCGGGTGGGGAAGATATGCGATTCCTCTGAGAGCCGACGCCGATAATGTGCAGGTGGCGTTCGGGGCATATGCTGCCGACGCGAGCGCCGCGATATATGTGGACGCAATCACAATTGAGGAAGGTTCGCAAAATGATGTCGCAATTCAGGGTATGTCTGTCGACAGAAGAAGAATCAACGCCGGTGAAAGTTATGTGGTGGATGTGACAGTTGTAAACTACGGCATGCGCAAGGCGGAGAATCTGAAGGTTGCGCTTTATGACACCGATAACGAAATCATGTCGGGGTCGATTGCAAGCCTTGAGCCTAATGACCTGACGCATGTGGCGTTTGAAGTTGCGACAACCCGCAAGGACGCTTCAAGAAACTTTGTGCTTACATCTGTTGTAAGTCAGGACGGTGACTCAAATCTTGAAAACAACACGAGCGATGTTGCCGGAGTTTATGTCAAAGGCTCCGTTCTTCCCGGCGTCGGAACGCTTGAAGGGGTGAGCGAAGGCGACGATGTGGTACTTACATGGCAGAAGCCATCTACCGATGAAGTCAACGATGCTGTGACTGATGACTTTGAGGCATATGAATCGTTTATAATTGACGGTATAGGCGACTGGACTACATATGACGGTGACGGGACACAGACAGTATATTTCGGAGGGCCGGAAGTTCCTAACAATTTCGCCCCGAAGGCATGGCAGGTCTGGGCACCTGAGGAGGCCGGGTTCTCACTTGATAAGTTTGAGGTGCTGCGCCCGTATTCCGGCGACAAATATCTCGCTTGCTGGGCTGCCTCTGACGGATATTCAACTACTCTTCCCAATGACGACTGGTTGATTTCTTCCGAGGTTATTGGCGGAACGGATGTTTCATTCATGTATAGGATGCCTAATGACGGCTCAGACCCGCAAGTGTTTGAGATGTTGTACTCAACGACAGATAACGAGCCGGAAAATTTCTCTGCCTTTGATTCCGGCAGAATCGACTTCGGCACAGACTGGATATATTTTGAGTTCACACTTCCTTCAGACGCAAGATATTTTGCAATCAGAAGCTGCAGCACAGGAAGCTATACAGTGGCTTTTCTTGATGACATTACTTTCACTCCGCTTTATGGGTCTACGACAAAACTTGAGCTGGCGGGCTATAATGTATACCGCGACGATAAGATGATTGCAGAGAACGTTAAGGAAGAGTCATTCACAGACAAGGGCGCTTCCGGCACTTCTCATGAATATCATGTCACAGCCAACTGGAAGGAGGGCGAGTCGAATTATTCTAATCCGTTTGAGAATAAGAGTGTCGGCATTTCTTCTTGCAGTGTTGATGGGGTTAGAATCAGAGCAATTGACGGAGCAATAGAGATTTGCGGCGCTGACGGCATGGCTGCGTCGGTATTCTCTGCACAGGGCATTGCTGTTTACAATACAATCGTGGAAGGCGACATTATGATAAGAGTCGTTCCCGGTGTGTATCTGGTGAATGTCAATGAACAGGCAGTGAAAGTGATTGTAAGATAATATCTGACAGTGTAATTGCAAAAGGGGTTTGTCTAAGTGTCAGGCAAATCCCTTTTGTCCTAAAATGGTGACAAATGAAAAAAATCTTTTACATATTGCTGTCTGTCATGGCATGGTCTGATGCCATCGGGCAAGTGGAACTGCGTTATGCAGAGTCAATGGATTCCGGCTGGGGAGATGCAAATGCCGTTGTGACACCGTATGTGACATTCCCTGAAATTGCTGTTGCTCCTTACAGCGGTAACAGCATAACTGCCGTGGGCATCGGGCTTATGAAAGCGGCGTCCAACTGTTATGTCTATATTAAAAAGAATCCGGAGGATGCAAAATACATATACAGACAGAAACTCGGAGACTTGCAGGCGGGGTGGAATGTTATAACACTCGATGAGCCTTATGAAATCAAGGGCGATGAGAATATTTCCATAGGATACAAGGCTTCTTTCAAAGAGGCCGGAGGAGTAGGTGTATATGGCGTCAACAATCCGGATGGAGACAAGGTGTATTATAACAGTCTTGACAGATGGACGTCCACAGGAGGAGCAATCTGTGTCACTGCCGTGGTGGAAGGTGACAATATGCCGCTGAATGAGATGTCGATAGGGAAGATTGGGGATGTCACAGCCTCATATGATGCAGACACGGTTGAAATTGCTGCTGTTGTTAAAAATATGGGAGCCAATGAGGTTGAGGCTTATAGTATTGGCATCACTGTGGATGAAGAGACTGTAGAGATGTCATATGACCGTCATGTGGCGGTGAACGGGTGTGACACAGTTCTGTTCGAGGTGCCGGCAGTGGAGAAGGGCAAGCATAAAGTCTCGGTGAATATCCTTACTGTGAACGGGGTGGAAGATATATATGATTTCAATAACAGTTCGTCGGCTACTGTCACTGTGCCTGACAAGGCATTTGCACGGAGAATTGTCTGTGAGGAGATGACCGGCACTTGGTGTGGTTTCTGCCCGAGAGGAATGGTGGGGCTGGAGCTTATGAAGGAGAAGCATGAAGGAATGTTTATTGCAGTCAGTGTCCATAGCGATGACCCTATGGCTATTGACCCTGAATCCCCGTTAAGCTATGGAGAGTTTATAGCCTCTTGCACCGGCGCCCCGTCATGCAATGTTGACCGCAGATTCTCGGGAGACCCTTATGCAGACATACAGCGTCTGTATGACATGGAAAGAAATGTGGAGAATCATGTTGCCATAGAGACGGAGGCATTCTGGAATGCAGACGGCACAATAGGTGTCAGAAGTGTGTATTTCACGGATATAGATATTGAGAACCCTGCCTATAGAATTGCCTATACTCTTACGGAGGACGGCATAACCGGTTATCCTCAGACAAACTATTACGCGGGTGGTAAGAACGGAGATATGTATGGCTGGGAAGATAAGGGCGATCCTGCTGTCGATGTCACTTATAATGATGTCGCAAGAGGTATTTTTGGCGGATACAGGGGGATGCCATTGGCAAATTCTCCTATTGTGGCACACACAAGATATGAGCATGAATATGAGATAGAAGTGCCGGCGAGTGTGCGTGACAAAAGCAAGATTCATGTTATAGGACAGATTATCGATTCTGTTTCAAATAGCATTCAGAATGCATATTACACAGAGGTAAAAGGTGATGTGCCAAACTCTTCGGCGGCAGAGATGACCACTGGGCATGAAGTGAGGACAGATAATGGATTAATTGTCGTGTGTGGCGATAATCTGGAAGGGGCGACGGCCTTAGTCGCGGATATCTGTGGAAGAATAGTTGCAATATCCGGTCTTCATAATGGAGAAAACAGAATAAGTGTCACTGGCTCAGGAGTCTTTGTCCTGTCCGTTAATAATACTAAAGCAGAAAAATATAAGGTAATATTATGAAAAAGATATTTCATGCGGCATATGCTTTGATTGCCTCCGGGATGCTTGTGTGTCCGGTGCAGAATGCATCGGCGGTGGCGGCATATCCGGGCATTCAGAGAGCCTTTCTTGCTGATGGCACATCAATTTCTTATCGTGTTCTCGGCGATGAATATTCACATGCGTTTGTGAGCGCTGACGGCTTTTTTCTCGAGAGGGATGAAAATGGCATAATGTCCATTAAAGGAGAGGCAAATGTCGAAGAGATAATGGAAAAAGGGAAGGCAATGCGTGTCAGACAGAACATCCCCGGCCCTTCATTCCCGACAACTGGAAATCTTCGTGGAGTGGTTCTGATGGTGGAGTTTTCCGACAATTCATTTGTTGACGGCCATGATAAAGAACTTTATGATTTGATAATGAACAGCGAACGATATTCGGGAGGAGGCGCCACAGGCTCGGCTCGTGATTATTTCGTGGATTAATCTATGGGTGTCTTCACTAATGCCGACATGACTGATATTGGAAGCTCTCTTGATGATTTCATGACGATATCCGGATGAGCCGGGGAGTCGGTGTATCAGGCCGGAGGTCGTGTCATGGTCGGCTATTATGCGAAAAGCGGAACACTGCAGTCTCCTGCATTTGATTTCGGAGTAAGTGAAGAGGCAACAATCGACTTTTCAGTAGTGTCTTATCCGGGGAAATCGGTAAACTATAGTTTATCTTTGGTTGATGCTTCAGATTCTCGTGAAATTGAAAAATATGAAGGGAAAGCTACCAAAACGGAGGAAAACATAGTGTGGCATGTTGGAGGATTGCCTGAAAAAGTTAAATGTATATTTGACACCCGTAACGAAAGAGCATATTTTGACAATCTTGTGTTGTTGAAAGGTAATATCGCAGATGAATTGGTGTGTAACTCCGGCCCTGAATTATGGACGGAGGATAATGTCGTCGCCACATCGTTAAAAGTGACCGGTCTCAGAGGGGGTCGAAGTTATGCCTGCACAGTGGAGGCGTGGTCTTCTGATGGTCTTTATCCGTCGTGTCCGTCGGAAGAGATAGTCGTTGTAACCGGAGATAATGGAGGAGTTGAAGATCTTGAATCGGGTGTTTCGTCAGAAGTTGTCGCGACAATCTATTATGATGTCTTAGGCAGGCGGTATAGTCATTCTATTGCAGGAACGACAATTATTAAAGTGACTGTTTATTCTGACGGAAGCCGGAAAACAGAAAAAAACTTAACCTCGTCAATGCTGTTCTGACAGCCGGGGAGAGCATTCCCGCAGTTTGCGGGAGTGTAGCCCGTTTGGAAAGAATCTCCCGCAAGAGTTTTTTTGCATAGCTCTTGCGGGAGATTCTTTAGAGCGCGTTCATTAAATTTTCAGCTTGTTGCGATATTGCATAGGCGTCATGCCGGTTTGTTTGCGGAATATGCGGCACAGGTAGGAGGGGTCTTCATAATGAAGACGCTCCGCTATCTGCTTTACCGACAAGTCGGTGGTGTCGAGTAATGTTCTAATCACAAGTTCTATCTGCTTGTTTATCTGCTCTTTTGCAGATATGGCATTCATTCTGCGCACTATGATGTTAAGATAATTGGGCGTGACATGAAGTTTGTCGGCATAGAATGCCACGTCATGATGGGAGGCATAGTTTCTGTTGAGCAGAGCCAGGAAATCGTTGAATAATGCCCATGCCCTGTTTTTTGAAGGGTTTTCTCTAAGTTGCCCCAGCCGAGACTCTACCTGCTCGGCCATGATAAGGATGTAGCTCTCCACCTCGTTGCGCAGCACTTTCTCTTTTGTTGCCGGGGAGCATTCGGCATCTATCCATTTTATTATGGAAAACCAGCTTTTAATCTTGCCGGCCGGTTCATGTGCAACCATGAACACGGGAGTCTTGTATATGAAATCCCAAAAACGGTTGGATGTGACCAACAGGAATAAGTCTTGAGTAATATTGAAACCCATCGACAAGAACCGTGCGTTGAAGTCTGATGAAACCTTTTCGGGAATCACTACCATGTCAAACGCCATAAAAGCCACTGAGCCCGGTTTCATTTTATATTTTTGAGAATTTATGGAAATTATGGCGTGGCCTTTGCCGCACATCATAATCATGCATCCGTTGATTGTAAGCGGATGTCCCGGCGCCCATGTATTGGCGGATATAGCCCCATAGGAGAAGGCGCAGCCATGAGATTTGGCTGTGATATTGGTGTTTTTATTCATGCAGATGTGTAAAGTTACTATGTAATAACGCAGTAAGAATGTGTTTTGTTATAAAAAGTGCCATAACTGTAATGGTTTATACCGAGATAAATTTCTTTGGAGCTGTTAACTTTGCAGTCTCAAAATCAATTCATAATAAGCCGGCAGAATCAGTATTCAAATATTCGTGAGAAATTGTGTCTGATTGTATTTGAATGAAAGGCCGGAATCATAACAAAACAATAATAATAAAACAATAAGACATGGAAAGAGATAAACTTGATTTTGGAAACGAAAAGATAAACAAGCTGTTCGGGGCAATGTTTTTGCCCACCCTTATAGGGATGGTGTTCAACTCCATTCTTAACATCTGCGACGGAATGTTTGTGGGCCATGGAGTAGGGAGCAATGCCCTTGCCGCCATCAATATTGTGGCGCCGCTGTTTCTTGTGTGCACCGGTGTTGGCCTTATGTTCGGCATTGGCGCGTCGGTGATCGGGAGCATCAGGCTTGCCGAGGGGAACGTCAAGGCGGCGAGAATCATAATGACACAGGCATATATCGCAGGGGCTATTACGCGAGTTCGGGATAAGGAACACCATAAAAAAGTTGAATCGGCAGCTTGAAAAAGCTGCCGATTCTTTTGGTAAT
>VSPM01000104.1 GCA_009775365.1 Muribaculaceae bacterium | reverse complement strand
ACTTGTATTTCCGGCAGGAGTCGAACCTGCGACCCTCACGTTCGTAGCGTGACGCTCTAATCCACTGAGCTACGGAAGCATATATTTGTTGGGGCGGTAGGACTCGAACCTACGATGTCCGAAGACGGGAGATTTACAGTCTCCTGCAATAGCCGCTATGCGACACCCCAGTATTTTGCGGAAGCAGAAAGATTGGCTCATATTGAGTCTATTTTCAGCGGTCTTCGCCGATTTGCAATTCGACTTTCGGAGCCTTTTGTGAGGCTCGGCCCCTTAGCAGAGGGCTGGTTTCGACCGCTCACCCATACTTCCTTTTGTTTGACACTGCAAAGTTAGATAGGCCGGATGCAGCCTATCTGCGTAGCAAGAAAATCTTAAAAAAAATATCTATAGAATGATTATTTCGTTATTCTGTAATCTGTTTTGTGGTATCGTCAAGGTATTCAGAAATAAGTCGATTTATTTCTTGTTCAATCTGTTCGGCATTTTTTTCAACTGCACGAAAAAGATAATTTTCATTTTGCCCTTCTTTTCGGTTTTGCCGTTTTACCCACATACGATTATTCTTATGGATTATACCAATATTATAGTAGGCATCCCACATTAAATAGATGTCAGGGAAATTAAGATTGATGAACATAATATCGCTTCCCCACCATAACGCTATTGAATTATCGTTAGAAACACGTGTTTCTTTAATCTCATATCCCCGTTTCTCTAGGAAATTGAGTACGTGATTTCTATTTCGCGTCCATCCTGGGTCTTCATTGATGCGATCAAAGCCAATTCTCCAATCGTTAGTTCTACCATTGTTAGGATAAAAACATGAACAATTGTGATACCACCGGAATCGCAATTCTTCTCCACCCTTATGTTTTAAGATACCTTCGATAACACCATTTTGCAAGAGTGCGGATTTCGTTTGAATCCCTTCTATATCTTCTGAGTTTGACCAGCAAAGTTCTCCAATGCCAGTTAAATCTTCACAGAGTAAACACCTCCTAAAAATGTGCTCAAAACGTTGCATTTGCAATTTGTCCTTTAGTGTATTCCCCGAAAAGTCAAGACATTTGATATCAGAGAAAAGCTGATTCATCTGAGTTATACTTTGGGTAAAGGCAGTTGCAAATACGGTTCGTCGTGATAATGAGGCTGTATCTCCCTCTTTAAACTGGAGCATCTTTCCATCTAACCCAAACCACTCAAGGAAATTCTTCCAAATCTTAATAAAGGAGCTAGAATCATAGTGATTATTATCTACTATAAGCGGACGAATCCTTCCGTTAAGAAGAGGGTGTTTCTCCGCTAAACGGATTCCTCGTTCTAATTCGCCGCCATTTAAAATTATCGATGCCTTAAAATATTCTTCATTTAACTGTTCTCTATCATATTTACTGTTATCATATTTACTAGATAGATAAGACAATATATCCATAGAGTACGAGGAAAATTCTTCCTTTATTCGTTTAGCAAATGCGTAGAATGTTTCTTTGTCCTCAACTGTGTTCACTGCATAATTATAAACGAACCTTTCCCATTCTTTGAACGCATCGGTATTATAATCGTTCCCAAGGAAGGATAATAATCCAAATAACCTTGCTCTTTCTTGGTAGCTGTTGGGTAATTTTATTAAGTCGTGTACAATGTGAGAACGCTCAACATTGTATACCAATTTATTAAGAATAGAAGAAATATTTTTCAGGTAAATATCAGCATTATTATCTGTGTTCAAGAATGTTGATAAATATTTCCACGGCAAGAAGAAGTTGGGATCTCCAAAATTTATATTTAAGAGATTATCCACATATTCATAGTCTTTACCAGCGATTGCAGCGAGATAATTTACCATAAAAGCAAGAAATCTGGTGTCGAACGTATGAGTAGTTTTATCCCAAAAAAGATCGCTCCATTTCCTATCAATACAATATCTCCACCTGTCTTGAAAACAAACTAACGAATTAAGGTGTGAATATGGGTAAAGATCAAAATTACAAGATGCAATCCCCACATTGACTTTGGACAGAAGCTTGTCAATTTCTGATTTGATTTTGTCAAATTGTGATAGTTTTCGACCTCTGGAGTTCATCTTAAGATATAAGGTCTCATTCAGATCAAGACTCTTTAAGTCAAGAAACTCAAAGCTAATTCTATCGAGATTCTCAAATACATCCTTGCGATTAGCAAATCTATTATCAATGGAGGTAAGCATATTTAGTACTGCATCAACTGTTGGATCGAGAAGCCAATAATTTAGAAACCATCCTTGGTTAATGATGTGTTCTTTTAAAGAAAGGCCTTTTTTATCTCCATGCCAATTCTTCACAAGTCCTTCAATAAAATCCTTGGACGCATTGCGGGTTTCATAATTGAAATTCTGAAGATAATCGAAATCTATTTTATGTCGTTTGGCACCATACAAATTGAGTAGGTATAAAGTAGTTAAACGCTGTTGTCCATCAATTGGAATAAAGCATTTTCTGGTAGAGCCGTCTTCTGTCATCTTATCTTCAGATACGCCAAACACTATGCCCCATGACAGAGGGCGTCCTGTTGAAACGTCATCAAGAATGTTATCCCGAATAACTCTTGCTTCTTCATTATTCCTTCCTTGCGCATAGTCTCGCTGAATACGAGGAATATATATATAATCATAGCAATCATCGCGAAAAAGACCGCTTAGAGTTTTCGTTGAGTTATTCTGTGACATGGTCGCAATATTTTATGAAGTCTGAAATAGTATTCTTAATCGCCAACAGATAAGCCTCCTGATCTTTAGTTCCCCAAAGAATGTACCCATCTGGATTCACAGTATGCCATTTGCTAAAGACATTTAAGGTTGAAGCTGGGATAAAACTCCCTTGTGATTGATACTCATTAAGTTTATTTCGTTTATCAAAGTAAAATTTATTGCCGATTCCCTTATTGTCGTGCTCAGTCAAAAGAGTGAGATTTCTAAGCAACATAACATCTTGTTTATCTGCTATAAGCTCTTTTGATAACGCAATAAATTCTGGATCAGAATTCAGACTTTCGAGATTATCCTTGTTCGTATCCAGTTTATTGAATAAAGCTTCAACTTCTTTAGGTAATTTATTGTCGTATTCCTGCTTTAATTCGCATAGACTATTATATAACTTACTTTTATCTTTATGGTTCTGAGGAGAAATATGCTCAACATTCCAATTAAGGGAGTGGAATACATGAAAAGGGAATCTACCGATTGATGTATTATTGCCTTTACCGGATGATTTCTCATCCTTTCCCGTCTTATTTTGACTTTTATGATTTATCATCATAGCAACATTAAGAAGGAGCAAAAGATTAAACACTGCATTTTTATCGGTATCAAAACGAAGCTCTAAATAATTACCCGGGATTGAGTCCCTGCATAATCCTTTGATATACTTTAATAATTCTTGTTTCGTAGGTAATTTATTTCCTCCTTCTTTCAATGAAGAATAACGATAAAGTTTTGCAATGAGCTCTTCGTGATATGGAGGATAGCCTTCTCTTTGATTTCTAGGTATTTTTCTACCCTCCAAATAACCTATTAGATTATATAAAAGAGGGTCACTATACCACCCTGTGATAGTATAAAAACACTTTTTGATTTCTTTCCATTTCTCAAGCATTATTATGTCGGATGTTATATCATCCTCTAACTTTGAAAAAATAGGATAATCTATATCATTCGGAATTTGTTCGTATGTCGCAAGATGCCATACTTTATATAGGTAGTCAATACAACTTGAAGGTTTATGTCTGTCACCCGCCAGAAAATACCACATATCGTCTTCTCTAAGAACTCGTTCCATATTATCAAGCTCTTCAGCGATAGAGACCTGCTTAATTTCCTTTACTAACTTCTCTTCACCTATATTGTGTAAAAGAAGAGCCTTAATAAGCTCGCTTTCGGTCAATGATATTTTGCCAGAATTAAGGTTGTTAAATAGATCATGCTCCATGTCATCAAGAATATCTTGATCCTTAATATCATTATCTCTCATTACATAGAGAATAAAAGAACAATTTTCGAGGATATTCTTAAGTAGCAATTTTTTCTGATTTTCAGAATCAGATATATTCTTAAAAAAAGAGTCGATAGCGTTGAGAGCATTGGAAAGGTGATAAACCTCACATGTCTCATCTGGATTAAAGTTTTGGGTGTCAGTTAAAACTCGACTTAATACATTGTCACGCTCATATTCCAATGAGTAACCACCATTATTATAACTCAAATAATGCAGCAGTAGAAAAATTGAAGTAAGTCTTTGTTGTCCATCAATGACACGCCAATAATGATGGTCTCCTACTTGTATATGTCTTACCACAAGAGGCTGAAGGCAATAGAAATTGCCATCTTTCGCTTTATTGTAGGAAAGCAAATCTATTATCAGACGCACTACTTCTTTTTTCGTCCATCGATAGCCCCTCTGATAGGATGGAATTACAAAATCGAATTTCCGATTACATAACTCTGCAACTGCGACGGGGATAGGTTTCTCTAAGTATTTACTTAACGACTCTTTACTTATTTCCATATTGCAAAAATTATAGTCCTAATTTTCTGAAAAATATTGCATTGCGCATTTTTGCTGTTTCGATGAGGCTACGATAGCTCATCACTTCAACATAAGCATTGTAGCTTTTTAGATAACCAAAATACCTTTCTCCATCGGGGGAAAGAACAAGGCTTGTATCCGCTGCGCATTCCATAATCTTTGGTACAATGTCACACACTACATACACATAAACGGGAGTACTGTTTTTATCAACTTTTATTGGCTCAATACCATCTGGCATCTCGTATTTACCGTCCAAAATCTTACGCGCATAGTGACAGGCTTGTAAAATTGGGTTCTCACCTTCTTTATATTGCGTACGCTTCGGCCTTTTGAACTCAACAATACAAATTGGCGAGGTTGCGATGTTATCGCCTTGCCTGTACATCGATTTATTGTCAAAGAAGATTGCCAGATCTGGAGCATCGTTATCATCCTTAAAATTACTTTGATCTGAGGCAGTGAATGTAGAGAACACCAAACGCTCATCAAGAAGCCACAGGTTATGATCCTCGTATTCTATATTTAGCGAGTTTCTCCCCATAGGGTATATGAGATTGTGTATATCACGCTCCAATGATGTGGTACCATCGTCTTTTCTCTTTCTTAGAATATCAAATAGATCAATTACTTTCTTTCTCGTGCAAACATAATGCACCAAGTCATTTTTTGACGAATTTGAAATTTTCCCGACAAGTTCGGATACTTGATTGTCAAAATCTTCGTCAGTTTCCTCTTCCTGCCGAGATTCAATCTCTTTTATTTCAATCCAAATCTGTTGTTCTCTCTCAAATTTAGCCTTTTGGAACCGCATTTCCATCTCTTGTTCAGAGATGCCCATTGCCATAGACTCTAAGTCTATATCGGACATTAAAGTCCTATTCCATGGAGCTTTATGTGTCACATAGTTCTCAACTCGTTGTCTCTTTTCTTCAAAACGGCGAGACATCTCTTCAAAAAACTTATTTTTAACAACATAGGCAGCCTCACGTTCTATATATTTTTCAGAAACGGATGATAACAATTCCCCTTCATCTTTACTAATTGTAAAGCCGTCACGTTCAACCGTTACATTTTTATCAAGAAAATCACCTATTACATATGCCTTGACACTATAATTCCTCTGTCTACCATTTTTATCAACCTCGAACAATGTCTCTTGAAATTCTGGTATATAAGCATGGAGAGCAGTATCTGTTACTTCGCGTTTATTCGCAGTCAGACTTACTCGGCTAACGGCTTGTGAGTAGTATATCTTGTAAATCTGAACATTAAAGTTCAATAACTCTCCACTGTCCTTATCAATAATATCAATTGGAGACGATCCAATGAAGACAATATCCTCATCGTCACCAATATAATCATTTAAGACAATAGCATCCGAATTGTCATCTTCTATAATTCTAATAGTCGGAGCGGGACTTTTGGGGTCAACGAAGAATACGAGTATTTTTTCAAGAAGTTTACGCGCAATAACTTCCAAACCTTTATCGGGTATTGCACCCTTTTTTACTCCAGCTAAATGAAGAATTGTGCCTGTTTTAGCGTTCTCAGCCGCCAAACCTTCTTTTTCATTTTCAATAATATTATTGCCTCTGCCAAAAGTAAAATTACGGAATCGAAGTTCATCGTCTGTCCTATAAATACTTTCAATTCTAACATCGTTGAAATATTTCAAATACATAAAACGCCCGAAACCTTTACCGCCTTGCTTTACTTTCATGTCACTGCGGTATGTATCAAACGATTCTCTATTGTCCTCAGTAAAGCCTATGCCATTGTCTATAACATCAATGCCTATTATGTCAGCAAGAGCTCTACCTCCCATTTCCGGTAATATTTCTGCTCTTTTTATTACGATATCAACCTTACCATCGGCTTTTGAACCAATGGCATCGATTGAGTTACAAACGGCTTCGACAAGCGGAGTAATGTAGGTCGTTCTTGTACGAAGATCGCTTACGATTCTATCTATGTTAATCTTACTCATTGCTTTATTCAATTTCGCCGGTTAGGATGAAGCGACGCAAAATGGCGTCAATTTTCAGTATCATTCTTTGGTACTTACGATTAAATCTTTAAGGTCTATATCCAACAGCTTTGCAATCTTACTTAATGTAGGTAAATCTGGCTGTGTCGAGTTGGTGCACCATTTTGATACAGTGACTGGACTCCTGTCTAATTCTTCGGCAAGCCACCTACTTGTTTTCTGCTTTTCTGCTAACACTGCCTTCAGTCGATTTAAAGTTTCCATATTAAAAATTAAAGTGAGACGCAAATTTAATAAGATTTAAGGATGCCACCAAAGAATAATTGCGCTAAATTACAAATGATGTTCTAAAACATCAATTCAAACATCATTTGATTGGGTCGGTGCAGTATTGACGGCGGCCGCAGCGGGTGCAGTGTTCGCCTCGCCAGACACTGTCAAACTGCTCACAGGCGGCATCTATCAGAGGTGCTTCGTCGGTTAGTATTCCGGCCTCAAAGTTGCGGCGGTTGCTGCTCTTCATGCCTATGCCGGCTCCGGTGAGGTTGGCGGAGCCAATATAGGCGGTCTCGAAGTCGAATATAAGCATCTTGAAGTGAACCCTCGGACAGAGCATCCTCTCCAGCCCTGTCTTTAAAATTGGGTAGCGGTCGAAATCTTCGCGGAATGCCGGACCCGGTTCTTTGGCATGGATCAGTCGTATCTCTACGCCACGTTTCAGCAGGTCGGCAAGAACTCCGAGAAATGGTTTTGTTCTTGTGCCGTCCTTGACATGAAGGTCTTTGATGTCGGCTGTTCCTATCCATAGAGACTTCTTCACCGAAGCCACTCTCTCAATGACATTATCGTAATGTTCTTTACCGGATACAAATTCAACCGACACGAAAATTTTACTTTAGTTCTTTTGTTCGGCAAACTGTTTGGAATGCTGCCAACCCGATATTAAACAGGATGGTTCGTACCCATATAACATTATTGCTATTACAGATGTCGGTCTCTTCAATGAAATCCAACAAGTCCTTTACGATGTCATGGAGTTTATCCTCCTTGACATACATTCTTCGCTCCACGTTAAGAGGTAGATTAAGAACGAACTATATTAAAATCCAAATAAAATGAGGCAAAAATTACATCCACCTTAGATTATTTGAGAATAGTC
>VSPM01000103.1 GCA_009775365.1 Muribaculaceae bacterium | reverse complement strand
CCATCGGGACATCTTCCCACTATAAAATAGCACAATCTTTGAGAATGCAACGCAATCTTAAATGAAAGAGCCGTGCTGCATTACACAAAAATTAACGCGGCGGGTATTGCGAGTTACAAAATTAATTCTTAACTTTGCAACCGAAATCGAAGTCCGGGATGCCGGATTAGTTTCGAGGCCCTGATGGCGGAATTGGTAGACGCGTTGGTCTCAAACACCAATGGAGCGATCCGTGCCGGTTCGAGCCCGGCTTAGGGCACTTTCTCAAGGAGCAGATTCTTCTGCTCCTTTTCTTTTACCCCCACCCCTGCTTACAACCCACAATCTTTACTTGCACGACTATATTATATATTATATCTCATTCAAATTTGCCGTGTGCAAATCTTGTTTAATCTTTTTACAACTCTTTGGGAGGGCGATTTGTTCGGGGTAATTATGCCGAATTTATGTTAAAATCAAGGTAATTTAACTTAATTTTGTTAAATTATCGACTGTAATAGGGATATTTGATAAAAAAATATTCATAAAAGATTTGCAATTAAAAAAATAGTATTAACTTTGCACCGTTTTTGATAGCAAAAAAATTGTTTTATTATTTTAAATTTTAAAGAGATGAAAAAAGTAATTCTTTCACTTGCTGTTCTTTTCAGCGTTGCCATGTTTAGCTGTGGCGGTAACAAGACTGCAGAAGCTGCTGACTCCGCAGTTGTAGTTGAAGAAACTGTTGTAGAGGAAGTTGTTGTTGATAGCGCAGCTCAGGTTGCTGATTCTGCTGCTGTTGTTGTTGACAGCGCTGCTCCCGCAGAGGCTCCTGCAGCGGCTAACTAAGAAATTAGCAAGGAATAAGACAAAAAGCAAAATTTGGCCGGTGCTCTCGTAAGAGCATCGGCCAAACCTTTTATAGGCAACCCACCTTTTTTAATAACACTTCTTTTCATAACCTTTCTTAATAAACTAAATCAGGAATGAAATCTTTAGAACAACTGGCTCACTGGGCCGACGAAGTTAACTACGCAGTGACAATCTGCGATGCCGATTGCAAAATCTTGTATATGAACCAACGTTCTCGCGACACTTTTGCCAAACACGGCGACATAATCGGCAGAAACCTCCTCGAATGCCACTCCCCCGCTTCGCAAGAAAAAATTCGCCACATGCTCGCAACCGGCGAATCGAACGTATATTCAATCTCGAAGAACGGACAGAAGAAACTTATTTTCCAGTCACCTTGGAAAATCGACGGCAAAATAGCAGGACTCGTGGAAACTTCAATGGTGCTCCCTGAAGGAATGCCCCACTACAACCGCGACTAACAACGCCACCATTCGCATTTATCATTCATTTTACAAACCATTTAACCGCAAGTTTTTGCATTGGTTTTTGGCCTTTAGTAATTTTCGTTATAACTTTGCAGCCGGATGGGCCTGTAGCCCTCCCTCACACTCATGAATAAGAATCAGAAGATTATTCTCTATGGCGGAGGCGCCGCCCTCTTATGCCTTGTGGCATTATCTATCGTGCTCATAATCATCAATTCTAACAGAACCGATGAAGTGAACCAGGCTCGCGCAGAAACCGAAAACCTGCGACTGGCCAACGACAGGCTTCTGCTCACCAACGAGTTTAACCAACTTAATGCAGACTTCTCTCAGTATGAAGACCAGCAAGTCTATCTCAAAAACGACTCGCTGGTGCAAAAATATAATGAAGCCCGCCTTAAAGTGGAAGGGCTCCTATCCGAACTAAATCAGGAGAAGCAGAACAATGCCGCCAACAGAAAGAGGATCAAGCAGCTTGAAAACGAAATTGCTACCCTTAAAGGCATCGTGAAGCACTATCTCGAAGAAATCAAACGACTCGGAGAAGAAAACGAAGGTCTTCGACAGGAGATTCAGCAGGTGCATCAGCGCAACCAGCAGCTCGCAACCCAGGTCACTCAGGCCACTTCAAAGAATGAAGAGCTGACCCAGACGGTGAAGCTGGCCAAGAAGCTAAACATCACGGGAGTGTCGCTACATGCCTACAACAAGAAGGGAAAGAATGAGAAAAACATCACAAAAGCGCGCCAGCTTGGCGTGAGCTTCATCGTGAGCCCCAACAACACCGCATCCCCGGGCATGAAAGACTTCTACATCAGAATTCTCTCACCGGAGGGGAACCTTCTCAGCGGCGGGGGATCTTTCCAGATTGACGGGCAGACCGTGGCCGCCACCGCCCACCGACAGATGGAGTATGCCAACGAGGAACTCAGCGTAAGCGTATATTGGGACGTGAACACAACCCTCACTCCCGGCGACTACACCGTGGAAGTATTTGCCGACGGCTACCGCCTTGCATCACGCCACTTCACAATGAAAAAGTAATTCGAAGTATTTCTTGACATTATTTTTATGATTATTCCAAATCACTTACGATTTTGCCGCCCGGCATGGGCTCTTCTCGCGGCATTAATTATAAATCTCTCTTCATGTGACGACGATAATCTCGGAGGATGGAATGAAGGAGAGTCTGACATCTTTGAAGGAAAAATAAAAGAACTCGTGCTTTTTGCGGAGACCGAAGGATTTGAGGGAGATTCTTTCTCCCTCAAAATTCTTGCACCCGATAAATCAATAATAACACGTACAGGAAGACATCACAGAACTGAAGGGATGTCACATCTGTCTCTCACGACAGGACTTAAAGAAGGAATCTACCGCCTCTTATACCTTGAATGCCCTATTGCCGGACAACAAGATGAAGCCAATGCAGAAAGCAAGGCTCCGCAGACGCGACAGTTCGGATTAGGATGCCTTGTATCAGTCGACACAAAAGGCGCCGAGGTCTGTAGCAGATATAGCCCCGATGCAGGGTTTTCCGGATCGGGCACAAAAAGCGACCCCTATATTGTGAGCAGTTACGATCATTTGATAAAACTCGCCCACAAAGTAAACAGCGACCTTTCAAACAGTATCTTCAACGAGTCGACATGTATTACGCAGGTTGTAGACATTGACATGGACGATGCCTGCTTCCTCGTAGACCACAGATATGGGTGGGAGCCCATCGGCAACGACATAAACCTTCCTTTCAGGGGAAGATATTCAGGAGGAGGCAACAAGCTCACTAATGTATGGTCTCTGCGCGACAAATCTCCGGCAATCGGATTATTCGGCTACATTCACGGGGCCGCGATCGACAGCCTGACCATAGAGAACAGCGAGTTTGCCGGAAATTTTGCAGTAGGGTCTGTTGCCGGAGCCGCCGTGACCGCAGGGGCAAGACGAGACTCGAATTCCATCACAAACTGCAGGACAGTCGGAAGCAAGGTTTATGGGAGCGACGGAAGTCTGGCAATCGGCGGAATACTTGGCATCGCCGATATGCATTCCCGCCTTATGATGTACAACTGCACAAATGAGTCAACACAAGTGAGCGGCGATTATAATGTCGGCGGAATTCTGGGCGCGGCATCGGCCTACACTCTATCCTCAATAAACAATTGCACCAACTCCGGAAGAATATCAAGCGGATTTTCCGGAGCCGGAGGAATCGTGGGCACCACCGACACTCTTTATGTCACGGCATGTTCAAACCATGCGAATATATCGGGAGGTGAACGTTTCTCAGCGTCAGACAACGCAAATGCAGCAGTCGGCACAGGTGGGATTGCCGGCGGCTCCGGAATGATTTTCGCTACCGGATGCACCAATACCGCCGAAATAAAAGGAGTGGAAGGCGTCGGGGGCATACTCGGAAGCACGCGAGTGTCGGGCAACGGCTCCTCCCCTTTCGTCTTCAATAATGCGGCTTTCAGATATTGTTCCAACTCCGGCGACATAAGTGGCACAAAAGCGGTGGGGGGAATATGCGGGGAAAGCCAGTTCGGATGTTTCGGGGTAATCAACAAGGGAAGTATCTCAGGAGATTCATATATCGGCGGGATAGCCGGCAATACCTCTGTGGCCGTGGCCCATAACGCCATAAACACCGGAGATGTCTCCGGCAAGGATTATGTGGCCGGGATTGTAGCAAAATCATCTTTCGGGTCTTTTGCACTCGACGACAACTTCGGAGAAGTAAAAGGTTCAGGCACCCACACGGCTGGGGTGGTCGGCCTTGGCGGCAACAACACAATAATACATTACTGTGGCAACCACGGAAAAGTTATAAACAAGACAGGGAAACATATAGGAGGCATCGTAGGAGAAGTCGGCGACCCGAGAAAATGGACAGGGTGGAACATAGCGGAATGTATCATAGGAGCTGCCGAAATAGTGATGTCTATAGCCGGGCCCTGCATATCGCTGGCTGAACACGCCTTGGAGGAATCAGCCCATGCTGTGTCGCTGATTCTGAAATATAGCGAATTCGGATTTGACATGCTTCTTCATGCCACCGATGCAGTCATTATCTCAAACGGATTCTTGGAAATGGCTGAAGGTGAAGAAGCTGAAAACATATCCTTCGCTATCAAGACACTGACCCTCGACTGCGCTTCAGGCATAAACGAAGAAATGGCCCTCATAAGAAATTCATCCGACAGTTACAGCGTGTCAGGAGTTTCGCCCACTCCTCTTTTCACCGCCCGCGCAGCGTTTGAAAACGACCACATAGACTGGTACTCCCGGGAAGGGAACGATGACATATTCAACAATCACATCAATGAAGCCCGCGAAGAGAGAATGGAGGCTGCCGAGAAAGTACATAAAGGCTCTGAAATTCTTCACCAATGCATCGGTGCGGTATGCCTTGTGGCCGGCACAGTGGCTGCCATCGGAGCCTCAGTTGCCACAGGAGGAGTGGCCACAGCCTTCATTGCTACAGGAGTGATCACAGGAATTGTAGGAGGAGTCAACGCTATCGAAAAAAGCTGCATGGAATTTGAAAGCAATGCGGTAGTAATCTCCCAGTGCGTCAACAGCGGCGACATCGAGGGGAACGATAATTCCGGATTCCTTGTCGGCTCGCTTCAAGACAATTCAATTGTGCGAGACTGCCTTAACGTAGGAAACGGCACCGGGAAGGAACATGCCTTCGTGGGACATTATGGAAGATGGGCCGGCGTTGAGACCACAATCAACGCCGGCACCGGATGGTGCGACAGCAGCCCTGGAGAAAGTTTCAAAGCAAGCGCAGTGTCAAGAAAAGACGGAGCCGGCTCAGGCAATGAGCCATATGAGATTCCTATGAGCGGACTGATGCTGATTGACAGAAAAGCCCTCAATAACCCGGAGATAATAATGAATCTTGACGCCGACTGGGATTTCTCTTCCGAGTCAAGTTCCAGATGGACGGTGACAGAGGCTTCCGGGGCAGAAATATTCTATCCTGTGCCGGCCTTTTCCGAAATGCGCCCTCACGTGGATTCCGCAAAACAATCAAAGTTTGCTCTATAATCAGGAAAGAGTCTTGTTAATTTTGTTTAACTTCCTTATCTCATGAAAAAAACTGTTTCATTCATATTGAAGGCATTGCTGATTGCCTTGTCGGCATGCTCCGACGATTTCACACAGACCCCGACATCTCCTGAAATCGAGGAGTCTGACGGTTTCCGTATAAGTTCTTTCAACATAAAAAAAATTCTCTTCCTGCAAGACAACTATGAGAGCGTGCGTTTTGCCAATCTCAAGACCGGGTTCGACCGGCTTAGTTCATTTCCCGTGAATATTGTCAGTAAAGGGGAGACACTAAGATGTGAAATGCGACTTGCAGAAAATGTGAACATCCCTGATGGCATATATCTGCTCACATTCTCAGGAAATGACGGCACCCCTGTCCCGGGGAAGGCACGACTGAAAATAGAAGGGGAAAAAGTGATTGAGGCTGATGAAGCCCACTCTTCTTTCTCACTTAGAAAAGGGTCCGGCACGCAAGAAGACCCTTTCCTGATTGAAAGTGAACGAGATTTTATGATATTTCTTGACGATTTGAGAATCAATGAACTGACCAACGGGCGAGACGTATGGTTCAGGCAGACAGCCGACATAAGGCTCATGGATCAAAGCTCATTGAAACCGGGACGCGGCTATTGGGGATATTCCTTTGCCGGACACTACGACGGCGGCGGTCATGCACTTACCGACATGTTCTACCGAGGGGCGGACGACCCATCTTCTGATTCTCAGATTGGACTGTTCCCTTGCCTTCTTGACGGGGCAGACATAAGACATCTGACAATTTCAGGCGTAAACATATCGGATGTACATTCCGACACAGGAACCCTGGCGGGCAAAAGCATAGGACATTTAAACATAGCCGACATCCTTGTTCAGGGAAACATAGCATGCAATGGCAATTCAATAGGAGGACTTATCGGGCGACACGAAAAGGGAGACCTACTAATCGATGGAGTCAGGATGGCAATGACTGTTGAAGGAAATGACAACGTCGGAGGTGTGGTAGGATGCTTTGACTCCGGAAGACTGACCTTGAAAAACATATCCACTCCGGAGCCTCATTTCTCCGTGACAGGAAACAACGGAGTGGCAGGCGGGGTCGGAACAATCAAAGACGGCGACATTCATATTTCCGAAATAAATTTTTCTCATGTAGTCAGCAAGCAAGACCGTGACATCCGCATAATCCGGACTACCGGAGGAGAAGGCACGGGCGTGGCTGCGGGAAAAATAGTAAACCTGTCATCCCCGGCCAGAATCGAATCAGTTTCCGTCGCATGTCCTGTGGGAGGAATCGGAGAGACAGGCTCTAAAATAGGAGGCATAATAGGGATGATCGACTGTCAACAATCTCTTACTCTCTCAAAATGCAAAGTCACGTCTGTGGTTGCCGGTCGCCATGAGGTGGGAGGTCTTGTAGGGCATCTAAGGTTATGCGGGGGAGCAAAACTGACAATAGAAGGAACCGCGTCAGACAACTATGCAATCCCCGATGACAGCGCTGCAGAAATAATGGCGCATTCTTCAGCCGGAGGGGCATTCGGATATTTTGAGGCTTCCGGCACTGTCGCTCAAAACGAGTCGGTCAGGGTGGCGCTGAACGTAACAACCTCGGAAGAACAGGCCGGAGGAGCAATTGGCAAAATCAACAACTGCACACTGAATCTGTCCATGTTCAAAATGACGTCGGAAACCATGCAGGTCTCAGGCAAAACACGCGTGGGCGGATTGGTCGGAGTCGCCTATAACGCCACTCTCACGGGAGATGCTAAATTCGATTTTCCGTTCAGCAACGGCAAAGCCGCTATTCCTTCTCCCGACAGTTTCTCTCCATTGTTCAAAGGGATTGTGAAAGGGTACTCCAATATCGGAGGAATAGTCGGACACGGCGAAAACATTTCTATGAAAGCACTCAGTTCCGGAGGCACGGTGACAAGCACAGGAGGCGACAATATAGGAGGAATCATAGGCTATGTCAAAACAAAGGGAGATTCAAATGTTTTTGAAGACCTGACATCAAAAAGCATGGTCACTGCGTCTTCCAATGAAAATGTTGCCGGCATTTTCGGTTGCTTTGTATGCGATGAATACTCATATGTAACCGATTGCATAAACTTCGGAAACATCTCTGCTTCTGACAATGCCGGAGGCATAGCCGGACTATACGACAGATCATGGACCACCGTCGGCAACAGCATAAGAGCCGCCAACCTAAGATGGTGTGTAAATACGGGAGAGGTGACTGCAAACAATCGTGTTGGCGGGATAATCGGATATGCCAAAGACATGGTCATAAGCAATTATGCCCACAAGACATCTATATATATATCCCAATGTTAAGTAGATGACAAAAATTTGAAAACATCGAATTTTGGGGTATAAGTCGGACGCATAAGTATGGTCGAAATCTCTT
>VSPM01000102.1 GCA_009775365.1 Muribaculaceae bacterium | reverse complement strand
CCATCGAGAAAAGGCTTGATGCTGTCCGTCATCAGAAGGATGCCGACGGCAATGAATACGAGCGCAAGATCCGGAAGGGTCAGATATGCTGCATCGAGATCCGCATGAGCGCATCGGTCGAGGGCATGGCTGAGATCATCGAGCAGGGCAGACTGATGGAATGGTGCAGGGAGTCTATTAAGTGGGCGCAGAAGGAACATGGCAAGGAGAACATCGTGAGTGCGGTTCTGCACATGGACGAGGAGACACCGCACCTCCATATTTCACTTGTTCCTGTCGTGTCCGGCGAGAGTAAGAAGCAGAGGACTACAAAAAAGAGAGCCGCCAAGGATAAGGAGAAAGCGGAGAAGAACGGAGAGGAAGCCCCGAAGAAGAAACGCCGTTACAAGAAAAAGGCGACAGTGGAGACCTTGCGGTTGTGTGCCGATGATGTCATGACCCAATGGGATCTGAAAAGACGGCAGACCGAGTATGCTGTTGCGATGGCTCCTTTCGGACTGGAGAGAGGTGAGGAAGGAAGCCCTGCAAAACATAAGGATCTTGCCCAGTATTATAAGGAGCAATACGAGCTGCAACGCGGACGGCTGGATGAGTTACTCAAGGAACTCGCCGGACAGGAGGCTCTGGTGAAGGAGAAGAACATGGAGATTCTTAAAAAGGACAGTCAGATCCGGGAGCAGGAAAAGGAACTGACCGAGACGAGGGGTGAACTCGCTGAAAAGAAAAATGAGTTAGTCCGGCAACAGCAACAGCTTGACAAACTCCTTCCGTTGATAGAGAAGGCTCAGGACAGGTTCGACACATATACTGAAGCTGGGGAATATGCCGAGGGACGTATAGAGTCCGCTGGCCGTCTCCTTCAGGTGGCGGACAGCAGGGAGAAAGAGGTAGCCAAGGTGGAGAAGGAGGCATTGGAAAGGATAAACAATGCCTCGATAAGTTTCCTTGCCAAGAAAGAGGTTGAGAGGCTTGCAAAGGAGAATGCGGAGCTGAAGTTGCTCGTGTCCGGCAACGCCACCGCACTGGAGAGAGCAGCCGCAGCCACTCGTCAGGAGAAAGCCGGAAGAGATAAGGCGGAACGGGAACTGCAACAGTTGAAGGAAACAGTGTCCGGCTCTCAGACCGCACTCGAACGCAGACATCCCGATGAAGCCCGGCTGATCAGGGAAATGGTTTCGATACAGATAACCAATCCCGAATGGCAGGATTGCATCCTCGATGGAGGTGTGCTTCGTCTGAAGCCGTATGCGTTCACCGATCCGGCAACAAGGAAACGTATTCCGGATGAATACTGTCAGGATACAGAGATAAAGGTCGAAGGCGAGGGAAAGGACTCCTTTATATCCATCTGTGGCAAGCGCATCGCGGATTTTTTCCGTGAAATCTGGGCTAAGGTAGCGGCAGCACTTGGGCTGAAGCAGCGTCAGGAGGAAGAGAAAAGGAAGCAGCAGACACAAAAGCCGGATATAGGACAGACTCAGGAACCTCCGAAGAAAAGCAGGGGAATGAGAAGATAGGGATAATGTGTGATGACAGTCGGCTTGCCGCATCAGACGGCAAGGGGGGTAGCCTAATACCCCCCTTGCCGGGGTCATGGCGATTTACGTTGCCGGACCCAGTGTCGGACAGCAAGCTGAATTATGATGATTTCTTTCGGTTGTCGATAGCCCTGTAAAGGGTTGCCCGGCTGATTCCGGTAGCCTTGGTTATCTCATCAATGGTGTGCAGCTTAGAGTCATACATCTTCAGTGCGGTAGATACCTTGCTTTCATCAGACTTGGGTCTGCCTCCCTTACGTCCTCTTGCCCTCGCAGCTTCAAGCCCCTGCCTTGTGCGCTGCCGTGTGAGGTCTCTCTCAAACTGTGAGAGTCCGGCAAAGATTGTGAGCAGTAGATTGCCCTGTGGTGTAGTGGTGTCGAGCCATGTCTCTCTCAGTGATTTTATCGACGCTCCGGCTTCATGTATTCTCTCGATGATTGAGAGTAGTTCCTTGACGGAACGCCCCAGTCGGGTAAGTTCCGTTATTATCACGGTGTCTCCGGAACGGAGTGAGTCCATCATCCTGTCAAGTTGCGGACGTTCCTTTTTTACTCCGGATATCTTCTCACTGTATATCCGCTCACATCCGGCTTGAGTGAGTAGATCAGTCTGCCCATCGAGGTTCTGCCCGGTGGTCGATACTCTTGCGTAGCCAATCTTCATCTAAGGTTATTAGGTAATAATGTCTATATTTCCAGTAGAAACTTGTTTTAGTGAACATTTATGCTTGGCTTTGAATTTTCTTTTTTCTAATTCAAATTTAGGGTTTGACTTGCTGGAAGGAAATGATTTAGCAACAATTCTAGCGTGTTTTTCGTCGATACTACCATGGCTGAATATAGAATTGGACATTGTTGCATCAAGCTGTTTTAGAGCATGTTCAACATCCGTACCTTTTAATTCTACGAAGATAGCTTTCCAATTGTTATTGTTCTCATCTTCTTCTTGTTTTGCTAAAATAAGAAAATCACATTTATTTCCTGTTTTTATAATATTTCCATCTATTTGATAGGAAACACATTTGCGTCGTTTCCCAAAATCAAGTTTATATAATGTTTGTTGTTCTTTTAAAGATAGATTTTTACGATCAGTGAGAGGTAAATATGGCGCAAAACTTCTTTCTAGAACAGAATGAAGAGACTCTTTCATATTTGACAAATTATATCGTTAAGACGGTCAAGAGCATCTTCTACATATTGAGATTCTCTATCAATATATGTTCCGTTAACCATATATATATCATTATCTACAGCATTAGTAACAAATCCATCTTCAGATATGTAGTATGCTGCTATGCTACCTTTATCAAGAATGCATTGTTTTGGCACTATTTCTGTAGTCCGTTCCGGGTCTATCGCATAGGCTTCAGAGGCTGCCATCAAGACATTCAATGCGGATAATATATATGGACTATGGGTGGCTATTGATACCATGCTGTGTCCAGATTCTAATTTACAATTTGCAGTTTTTATAGAAGCTGCTATGTGGTACAGGAGCTTTGCTTGAGATTCTGGGAATAAGTTTTGTTCCGGTTCCTCAATAAAGAATATGGCACCTTTATAAATTAAAAGATCTTTCGCTATTTTACTTTCGATAGAATCTTTATTAAAAGTAGCATTTTCTTCAATAATAGCCGAAACTATGTCCATTAAATCGGATTTGCTTAGATTAGCTTTGGAACCGACTGTTTCAACTAGAGCATTGA
The DNA here is from genome assembly GCA_009775365.1 of Muribaculaceae bacterium. Lineage (GTDB taxonomy): Bacteria > Bacteroidota > Bacteroidia > Bacteroidales > Muribaculaceae > Lepagella. Next base: position 4,848 of record VSPM01000102.1, on the reverse strand, counting down.
CCATGACTTCCAATGGTAACGCGGACTGGACCCCACTAGATGCGTAAAATGGTGAAAATTCCTTTCTTTCGTCAATAGTACGTAGTTGTTCTCCTTTGGATTTGTCATAATAGTATTCTAATTTGGGAGTTACAACAAGCCGAAGAGCATTACTAGGAGTATAGGTTTCTCTTACCTCATCCCATTCAAAGATAAAATTAAACAGTACATCAAAATCTTTAGGACGATACCAAGATTCAATGTCTTTTATTGCTGAAATAAGATTTCTTTCAGATGGAATAAAGCTCAATTTTACATTATATGGCTCAGAATTCTCTAATACTTCTATTCTTGCATTGGTTTTAATTCCTCCAATAAAATCAATTCGATATGTGTCACCTACATATCTTATTTCGCTATTAGCATTGAAAAATTTTGAATCAAAACGATAAAATTTTATCAATTCTTGGATAAAACGATAATGGTGAGTGTATGCATATTTTACACCTCTTCCATTTTTCGGTTTACCGATACAAAGTAATTTTTCTATCCATCTGCAATGGCTTATAATCTTTAACAAAGTACTTTTTCCGGTACTTTGTTTACCAATGAATAGATTAATAGTCTGAAGTTGGATAACACCAGAGTCTCTTATTGGCCCAATAGATTTTATTTGGATGGTTGACATATTAGAACTGTATATGATGCAAAGATACGAAAAAGGTTTGTATCAGCAACAAGTAGTTGAAAAGTTTCAAAAAAGGATAAGTTTATATATATGAGACGATGAAATATAGATGGGTTTTGAGACTCATTTTAAAATCAACCAATTCCCACTGATAGACTATGGAGCATAATCCCAAAAACGAGTGTTTTTGAGATTGTGCAATAAAGAATTTTAATTGAAAAGTTTTATGAATTTGCATAATGTTGATTGTTTGCTATATTTGTATGAAATTTGTAAAAGCGAATTAACACTCAATTCAATATGAAACAAAATTTAATGATTCTGCTTATTTGGGCGTTCATTGCTTCTTGTGGCTCGAGAGAAATGACGCAAACTTTTGAAATTGCAGGTGATAACCAGTCTGAATTAATGGAAGTTTTGCATTATTATTCTAAAAAAGATAGTATCTACCAGCAAGCAGCACGGTTTTTGATAGCCAATATGAAAGGGCATAACGAAGTAAAGAGTATAGCATTAGATTCGTTGATAGAATTGGCGAAAAACAAAAAATATTCGGATGAAGAGTTGCGAAATTTATGGACAACTTTATCACAATCGGATCAGGTCTCTAAAACCGAAGATGCTGTATTTATGTCTGCTAAAGATATTATTGATAACATTGATATGGCTTTTACAACGTGGATGGAATCGCCTTGGAAGGATTCTGTCTCATTTGATTTGTTTTGCAACTATATATTGCCATATAGAGTAACTGAAGAGAAGTTTGTAGCAGGTTGGAGGGAGCATTTAAAGAATCAATATGAAAAATTTATTGAGAAAGAGGATAATCTCATTAGAGCTTACGAGACCATTCATTGTGAAATTATGAGACGTTTTCGAAATAGTTCTTTGGGAATACCATATACTGCTCCATTGAAATATCTGGAAGTTTTTGGGACAGGAAGTTGTTTCCAGGGGTGTGCATATGAAGTTGCTGTGATGAGATCTTTGGGTATTCCAGTGGCAATAGATATTGTCCCTCAATGGAGTAACTATAGCCGTAATGGTCATGCATGGTGTGCCCTTGTAACAGAATATGGTAGTTATTCGATGACCAAGCATGATACAGTAGCATCCAAATCTAATGTGATAGACTCTTCCATATTTTCAATCACTAAGACGATCGAAGATGACTTTCCATATTCAACGAATTTCAAAAAGAAGGTTTCTAAAGTATGGCGTACAACATATGAGCGCAATTATCGTACATTTTATGACAAAGAAGCTCCAATAGAAATAATAGAAAATTTTTGTAACCCTTTTCAAAAAGATGTAACCAAGCAGTATGTGGATGTTCATAATATAAATATTCAATCGCAAAAAAAAGATATTTATTTGTGTACCTTCAAAATAGGTGAAGGCTGGGTGCCTGTTATGAACTCACATAGTGATAATTATATGCATGAGTTCAAAGATATGGGAGATTCTACAGTGTACCTACCTGTAATTTATGATGATGGAATTATGAAGCCGATAGAGAACCCTATTGTCATTACGAATCATATAGAGAGACACTTAATGCCGGATACCACTAGCCTTATTGATACTATCTTGGATAGATATTATAAACTCTGTATTGATGTCTAATTGACTAGATGGAGTAATTGGTGTTATTTTATCGTATGGTTCCATTAGTGGACTTTTAAAATAGTATTTTCAATCTCTATTTTCTGCTTTTCTATCTCACTACGTTTGATGTGCTTCCCAAACTCGAAATTGAAAGCAAGTTTAATAAAACCTGAGCATCCGGCAGAACGTGAAGTTAACTTATAGTTATAATTATAAATCTGATTATATGATTTGAAACCATATTTATTCCCCTTTAAAAAAGGATTGTTTATCCCAATCTCAATTAGCCATTGTCCAATGTTATAGTTTATTCTTGCGCCATATTTCCAGGGCGTTTCTACCCTTGCAAGATCCATTCCCATAACTTTTTGCGGAGTGTTTATGAATGCATTGAGGGCAACATTATGATAATAATATATAAAATCCAACTTACAGTCGAGCCCGTGAGTCTTGGCAGATTGAACACCTGTATAATTGTACAGATTATAACCGCCAGAGAGTTGAAGGGTTACCGTTTTAATGGGACGGTAGGAAAATGATACGAAAGAATTAAAATAGTGAGCATCTTCGTCTGTACTCCAACTTTCTATAATGACATTGTCCTCCTGAACATACGAGCTAATGGGTATGTGATGGTTGTACTGATATTGTGCGATAGCTTGTAATCCGAATTTATTAGTGTTTTTGCCATAAATAGTCATGAGTTTATATAGCTTGGTGTTGTCTATATAAGGATTACCTCTAATAACATGAAGATTGTTGACAGGTTGCTCTGCCGTAGTTAAACTGGCAATATTTGGAAATGAATTGCCTATGTTGCAGGAGGTCACGATGTATTGCCCTTGGGGTAGGTTGACTGTGAGACGAGTGTCAAGTCTGGGGGAGAATGTGCTTATTTTATCACCCAGCTTTTGTTGATATTGCAATGCGGATATGCCAGGTTGAAATGAAATGCGGACTTTGTCGGATACTTTATGAGAATACTGCACAAAAAATATTTCTTCATTGCTCCATAATTCAGAAGATGGTATGTTTGACCCGGAATATTGAGCTTTGTTATTTTTGTACAGATTAATAAATTTTGCGGCTAAAGAATTATTAGAGTTGAATTTTATGGTATAAGTGGTTGTTAAATCTAAGTTCCACAGGTCATTTGACGTTCGAGTTTGATAATTTGATGAGAAGTTATCAAACTCATAAGAATATTTATTATAGGCATAGGAGCCATTCAAGTTTATGTCAAGAGTTTGTTTCTTGACAAGGATGAATCTTGTATATAATTTAGTCGCTATATAGTTTATTCGGTCAGATGAGTTCTTGTTCTGATATGAATTGTCGGGTTGCTTCTCTACCGTATTGCTTGAAGCATCACTATTGCTCAGGTATATACCTCCTTGAAGTGTTCGTGCTTTGGTGGTGTTAGTAACATCTATATGGATGCTTCCATTGTTTGTCCTTGATTTACCATCTATGCCCACAATTTGTTCTTTATAATGGCCCTCCTTAAAATTATAATTGATATATCCGTCTTTCCTGTCAGACTCCATTTGATTTATATTGTAGTCTCCAAATGCTTGTATAGTAGTGTTATTGTGCGCTATCTTGCCTGAAAATCCATAATTACCTCCTAAAAATCCTATATTTTGTTGTGCATTGATATTACCGAATCCTCCGGAGTTATATTGTTTTACCACATAATTAATCACAGCGTTTTCCCCAACATATTGATTTGTGGGGGTGTCATAATATTCAATTTTTACTATGTCAGCAACTCGTAGTGCTTTTACTTCCGGAATAGAAGTTTTAATGCCATTAATATATAGAGCAGCTTCGCCAAACACGGCTGAGACAGCTCCTGAAATACGGTCTACTGTTATTCCTGGAATCATTATATTTGCCAATAGGTCAATACCACCAAAGGAATGCCGTTTTTCAGATTTTGTGGGTAGTGCTATGAGATGTCCGTCTTTTGAACGGATAATATTATTCCCTGTTATAGTTACCTCTTTTAATTGGTTTGATTGTGGTTGTAGAAAAAAATTTTTAATGGTGGGATTAGTTAAAATATGAAATGGTATAGTTTGGGGAATATATCCAAAAGCTGAGATTTGGAGAATACCATCATTAATATTGAATTCAGATATATCATAAAAGCCAATGGAATCAGTCATTGCATGGGCTATATACGATGAATCAGAACTCATTATTTTTACTATTGCAAACTCAACCCTTTCCCCGTTTTCAGAAGTCACATAACCATTCACTCTGTTTTGGGCTGAGCAAAACAGAGTGTGAATGGTTATTAATGACAGAAGCCAAAATTGCTTATAAAAATTCGCCACAAGTAAAACAGAGCGTACAAGTAAAACATTCAGTAGATAGCAGAACTTGATTTTTGCGGTCATTAAGTTCTACTTGGATTGTATAGCTAGATAGCCTTAAAGTCTTATCGGGATTCATGAACAATAAAATTGTCGTTGAAAGTGAGTCATGGTATTTGATTCAATCGCAAAGATAATAAATATTAATAAAATCACAAAATTTATGTTATTTTAAAACCTACTTGGCTTAAT
>VSPM01000101.1 GCA_009775365.1 Muribaculaceae bacterium | reverse complement strand
TTTAATCCTAATGCCTGCCAGGAGTGATTAAGATTAGCCTTAGACCGCAGAGTCAGCTAAGTATATCAATCGTGACGACCGCAAGCCGTTCAACCGTGACGACCGCAGGAATGGTAAATTCAACCGAGAAAATAGGGGAGAGGGCAGGTTCTCTCGCGACAGCAGACCCGAGAAAAAAGGGTATGACCCTGCAAATTCTCGCGGGCCACGCCTCCCGGAATCCTCGCAGACAATCATAAACACTGTCCACATGCGTTCCCGCAAAGGCTGGAAAAAAAATGAAGAGGAGGATTGACCTCCTCTTCATTTTTTAACAACAGCCATGATTTTTTTATATCGCATTCCGGCCATTAACATTGATTGCGCCACCCGCGGCCTGGGAAGCGCAAGCTGCGGCCCCGGCCCGCGGCCGGAATTCATCATAAAGCCTGATTCCGCCTATTCCTACGCATTCCGCATATCTCCGGCCGGCAAATAAGGCCGCACGCTCCGGAATGCCCGGTATTTTATCCGGAATATATCCACACAACACTGTCATGCCGCCCGCCGAAGGTGGCATGACAGTTGTTTTATTAGTGTGTTTTGATTAATTTTGCAGACACATTGGCCGCTCTTCCGGATGCGGTCTATAAAATATTCAACCCTCAGATAATAAATGAATACGACAAGATATAGAGGAATCGGCAAAACAGGGCTTGCTCTCGCCGCTGCCGCCATGATAGCGATGTGTGTCACTGCATTTCTGATTCACCCGGAGCAACGACTTTCGGGTGAACTCGGAATATGCCTCCCGTCGCCCAATCTGTGGGAAATAAACCCCGTGTCGTCATGGATAATCAACACCGTGCTCATCGGGGCAATCGCTGCGGGAGCGTTTTTCCTTAACCGCTCCTACAACTTCATTCGCTCCACACAACCCGTGCTGCCGGCCCTCTTCATGGTGTTTGCCGCATCAAACCCCTGGACCACAGGCTACCTCTCCTCATCAACGCTTCTATGCGCAATAAACCTGTTGTCGCTGTCGGTGCTTTTCAAGGCTTACAACTCCAGAAACGCCACGCAAGAGATGTTCCTGATCGGCACATTCATTTCAGTAGGCTCAATGTTTCAATACGCCTTCCTGCCGATGATAGTTCCATATGTGGCATCGGCAATAATGATGAAAGCCTTCAGAATCAAAGAAGCTCTTGCCACGGGAATGGGGCTGATAGCCCCATATTGGGTAGGTGTGGGCATGGGGCTGATACCACTTGAGGCATTCAGCCTCCCCGAGCTCACAAACCTCTTCAGCGACTACATCCACTCCTCCGACCTCTTCGTGCTGCTCCTCAGTGTAGGCGCAGCCATATTCATAGCAGTTATTCTCGGCCTCAACAACGGCATAAAGCTATATGCAGGAAACTCCCGCATAAACGCCCTCAACATGTCAATCTCCTTCATAGGCGTCACCTGCATAATCTGCATCATAATCGACTTCTCCAACATGATGGCCTACATCACCACCCTCTACTTCACCCTTGCCGTGCAGATTGCCAACCTCTGCGCCCTCTGGCACTTCCGCCACGAATGGCTCGTAGTCACCCTCCCCGCCCTCACCTACATAGCCTTCTTCATCACCCTCCTCCTAACCTGACCCCCGCAAAGCCCAGCATCCCTTCCCCATACAAAAGCCCGCCCGGCCAAAGCCAGCATCACCAAAGCCCGCTCGCAAGCGAAAGCCCAGCCTCAAAAGAATTCCAGTCCCGAAAGCCATCATTGGTTCCAATCTCCGTGCCCCCGGCCTTAGGCCGTTTCCCAAAAAGCACCGCCAAAGCCCTCAAATCAAAAATCCTCCTCATCAAAAGAATGAAATTCATAATCGACAATAAAATCCCATTCATAAAAGGGCGCCTCGAGCCCCTCGGCGAAACCATCTACGCCGCTCCCGCAGAAATAACCCCGGCCTCCGTCAAAGATGCCGACGCGCTGATTGTGCGCACGCGCACAATCTGCGGCCCCGGCCTCCTTCAAGGCTCATCCGCGAAGCTCATCGCAACAGCAACCATAGGCACCGACCACATCGACCTGGAATGGTGCCGAAACAACGGCATCGCCGTGGCTAACGCCGCCGGATGCAACGCGCCGGGAGTGGCGCAATACGTATGGGCCTCGCTCCTTGAAAACGGCTTCGACACCTCGCGCCACACCCTCGGCGTGGTAGGATACGGCAATATCGGCACAATCGTAGCCGACTGGGGCCGAAAATTAGGTGCCCGCGTAATCATCTGCGACCCTCCCCGCAAAAAAAGCGGCCTTACCGACGAAGAATATCTCCCGCTCGAAACCATCCTTTGCGAAGCCGACGCCGTGACGCTACACACGCCCCTCACTCGCTCCGGCGACGACGCCACGTTCCACCTCATAGGGGAGCGCCAGCTCGCCATGATGAAACCCGGCTCAATCCTCGTGAACGCCGCCAGAGGGCCTGTGGCCGACAACCGGGCATGGGCCGCACACCTCAAGGCAAATAACGCAAAAGCCATTATCGATGTCTGGGAGAACGAGCCGGAAATCAGCACACCACTGTTAGAACTCGCATCAGTGGCCACCCCCCACATCGCCGGCTACTCCCTCGAAGGGAAGCAGCGTGCCACAAGAATGGCCCTGGAGGCTATCGAAAAGCATTTCGGAGTCAAAATCGACACATCCGGACTGGAAGGCACATACACGCCACCGGCTGAAATCTCCGGACCCTCGCAGATAACCTCCTCCTACAATCCTGCCGCCGACACAGCCCTTCTACGCGCCAACCCGCAGAACTTTGAAAAACTGCGCAGCGACTACAACTATCGCCCGGAACCCTCGTTCCTATAATCCTTCACATCTTACACAAATCTATCATGGCAACAGGAAAAAAATACTATGTAGTGTTCAACGGGCGAAACCCCGGCGTTTACGACGACTGGAACGACGCTAAAGAGCAAATCGACAATTTCGAGGGTGCGCGCTACAAAGGGTACGCCTCTGCCGCCGAAGCCGCCGAGGCTTTCCGGACGGCTTCGGGGAAAACCGACAGCGGCGACCTCGGACGATTCCTTGCCTCGGCAAGCTCCAGAAGCATCCCCAAGCCGGGGCAGCCCGACTATTTCACAAACCCCGAAGTCGACCTCGACGCATGGGCGGTTGACGCATCATGCCTCGGCAACCCGGGGCGCATGGAATATCAGGGAGTGGAGCTCATGACAGGAAGAATAATATTCCGCATCGGCCCGTTCGACGACGCCACCAACAACATAGGGGAATTCCTTGCCATAGTCCATGCCATGGCGCTCATGACGCGAGAAGGGAAGTTCCACAACATCTATTCCGACTCCGTGTCGGGAATGGCATGGGCCAGAAACCGCAAGATTAAAACCCAGCTGAAACAGACTCCGCGCAACGCCAAAGTCTTTGAACTCATGGCGCGCGCCGTGGCGTGGCTCAACACTCATCAGTTCCCGGCCAAAGTCCTCAAATGGCAAACCGACCGATGGGGGGAGATCCCGGCTGACTTCGGACGAAAATAACCACTGCATCCCCTCATGATTTACGGAACTGAAAAAGAATACATCCGCCACACTCTCATCAAAGCCGGGGCCGTTGAGGCCGGATTTGCCGAGGCCGCGCCTGTTGAAGAAAAATTCATGCACCTTTACACGAGCTGGATAGAGGAGGGGTGCCACTCCGGCATGGACTATCTGCGCCGCCACATCCCGCTCAAAGCTCACCCCCGCCATGTGCTCGAAGGGGCCGCCACCGTAATCTCCACCGCTTTCAGCTACGCCCCCGCCGAATTTCGCGCCCCCGCTCTCCCCTCCATAGCCTGCTACGCCTACGGAAGCGACTACCACGACGTGCTGCGCCGGAGGCTGTCGCCGGCCGTAGAAGAGTTCAAGACACGCCTGGGAGGGGAGTGGCGCATATGCATCGACTCCGCCCCACTCGCGGAACGCTACTGGGCTCTTAAATGCGGAATAGGGATAAACGGCAAAAACGGCTCTGTAATCACGAAAAAATCCGGAGGCTACATATTCCTCGCCGAAATACTAACAACGCTCTCTGTGGCCCCCGACAAGCCCTCCAAAGAGGGCTGCAAGGAATGCGGCGCATGCGTGAAGGCTTGCCCGCAGAGCGCCCTTCGCCCCGACGGCACTGTCGACTCCCGCCGATGCCTTAACTATCTCACCATCGAGCATCGCGGCCCCTGGGCCGCGGCTGAGGCTGAGGCAATGCTAACCGACGCCGCCCGCCGGTCGCTTTTCGGCTGCGACATCTGCCTGCGCGTATGCCCACACAACCGCGATGCCGCGCCTGCCGACATCCCCGAGTTTCAAATGCGCGACTCCATACGCAGCCTCGATGCCGCCCGCGTGGCAGCCATGACACAGCCAGAATTCTCCGCCACATTCAAAGGCTCCCCGATAAAAAGGGCGAAACTTGACGGGCTTAGAAGAAACGCGCTCAATATCATAGGGATTTCTCCCGATTTTTGCTAATTTTGCACAATCAACCGTCAAAACCTGCATCGCCGTGAAACAATTTTGGGCCATATCCATTCTTTGCGCTCTGCTCCTCGCCCTCTTCTCCTGCAGGGAGGAGGCTGTGTCGCCACGGCTTGCGGAGATTGACGCCCTGCTCAGAACAGACCCTGATTCCGCATACTCGCTTCTATGCGACAGCACGTCCACACCACTGGCCGGAAGGCGCGACAGCGCCATGTGGAGGCTACTTACCGCCGAGGCCCGCGACAAGACATTTCATGACGACACGGTGCCCGGCGAAATCCGCAGAGCATCGGCCTACTTCCGTGACCGGGGCGACAGGAAGAACCTCATGCGCTCCCTCTTCTACGAAGGGCGCATCCTGCAGAACGCCGGTCTTCACGGCGAGGCTGTGGTGACGCTCCTGCAAAGCGCGGAGCAGGCCGACACAACCGCCGACCGGCTATATCTCGGCAAAATTTACAACGCAATAGGGGAGATATACCAATCCATCGGCGACTCTCCGCAAGAGGCTGAATACTTCGAAAAGGCATGGAAGGCGTATCAGAAAACCGACTCCGCAGTGTTCATTGACGAGGCGCAATCGTGCTACGGCCTTGCACTATGCCGCTCCGGCCGGTGCGATGCCGGCATAAGGCTCATGACAGAGGCTTACAACAGTGCCAAGAAGCTTGGCGACACCATAACCCTGCACCTGACTCTCTCAAACTTAGCCATTGGGTATCTGTGGGCTGACCGTAACGTGCCGGGACGAGACTGCCTCTCGATAATATATGCCAACCGGCAATCAATGCCGATGGCCCCCGAATATCTCGACCTGTTTCTATGTTGCCTTATAAACTCAGGGTCTCCTAAAGACAGCATCGAGATGGTAAAACAAGAATTGGTGCGATTTGTAGGTGATAATAATCTCCCCCTCGATTATTATCTACAGATGGCTCCGGAAAAAGTCAACGCCAGATTGCTTAAAAGATTGCAAGAAAGCAACCATACCCTTGAAGAAGTTATCCGTTCAAATCTCAATAACAGGGTGCGTATTTATCATGAAGATAAAATTGCAAAACATGCAAGGAAGATAGGCAAATTTGAAGAACGTCGCAAGTGGATGATTATTTTATCCGTAGTGATTGTAGCTTTTGTCTGCACTATAGCTTATGTGAGATTGCTCAAACGCCGCCAGAGAATATCAAACCTCATTCGCTCTGTAGAGCTGCTGACGGCGCAGGGAAACCATTTGAGTCAGCTCCTTGAAAAAACGAACAAAGAGAAAGAAGACCTGAATCAGGAGAACCGTCATCTCATTGAAAAAAATGAGATGACGGCGGAGGCTTCAGAACTCATATTAGGGATTTTCGGTGAATTGAACAAACTGTATTTCGAACGTTACCTGCATGAAGACTCCGACAAGGGGCGCACCTCGCTCATAGGCCTTATGGACGAACAGATTAGATTGCTCCGTGAAGACCCGACTATGCTTAAAGGCATTGAGACGTATATCAATGCCGTTCACGGCAACATCCTCGAGGATGTCTACGCCTCAGTTAAACTGACACCCGACCAAAGGCGACTGGTGACATTGCAAATCCTCGATTTTGTAAGAGAGGCCATCTGTTCGATTTTCAATATCACAATCAACAGCTACTACACCCGCATGAATCGCTTAATGGCCCGCCTGGACATCTCCGCCTCTCCACGCAAAGAGGAATTGAAGGCCTTAATCAAGCAAAAAAGTTCAAAAAGATAAATTATTTACTTTCGGGTAGCACTATAATACCCATTATTCATCTAATTTACCACTACTACAACTTTATAGTAATCTATTAATAATCAACCACTATCCACTACTATATCTTGTAAAAGACACCCGAAAGCAACCATATTTGGAACTTCCAATCACAACATATACATTTGTCGTAAATTTTACTAACCGTTCAATATCTATTTATTTATGAAATCAAAATTTCTACTCGCATCAGCACTGGTTAGTCTATTTCTATGCTTTGAAAGTATCGAGACGTTAGCTGATTCTACATTTCCCAATAAAAGTACTGATTATCTATATAAAAAAAATCCACCAAAGAAGCATCGTGCTCCTTCATGCGCGTATATCGAGTATGAATATACCGGCACCGGTATCTGCCTTTATCCGTCGGAGCTATTCTCAACGGTTGAACTCAACGTATACGGAGGCATCGACAATAACAGCTGGACGGAAACCTTATCTATGGATAATGGCTATTATCTGGAAACAGGCACACTCAACGGCACATATTTCATTTCAGCAACCACCGATGACGGTTCGGTATACCAAGGCGAGCTGACAGTGGAATAACATCCCCTTCCATACCTCAACGCGAAAATCCTCCTCTCAAAATATTTTCCAACTTAACACTAAATGTTATGGTAAAAAAACTAACATCAGGGCTATTGCTTGCATTGGCAATCGCTCCGGCAAATGCCCAACGAATGTTGGACATTGCTTCGGGCACTTTCTCTCCCACTTTGGAGTCTCCCAAAGTAGAACGGACAGCTCCGGCATCAACTGAAAATCGTGTTGTAAGAGAAGATCGAACCTGGAGATATTATTCAGCTCTGAACTGCAACATGGAGCCATCTCAAGATATTTATCTGGATGTACGCTTCTCCGGAACAACAGAAATAGACGGAATGGAATATTCCAATTGCTATGTATGGAAAGAGGAAGAAGAATTCTCTGAGGAAAACGCCATACTGATTGCATATATGCGTGAAGAGAATGGCAAGGTGTATGCCCGTTACATACCCGGCATCGACAATATTGCTTACGAAAGAGGTATCGATATTATGCCATATGCTCCTATGATGGATGATTTCAGTCATGATACAGAAGTTCTATATAAGGAAGACGTACTGCTGTTTGACCCATATCTTAATGAAGGAGATGTATTGCTGTCAACTGAAAACAATTCGGAATCTGATGTCTTTAAAGTGGTTGACGTAACAGAGGTAGAGTGCTATGGCATAACCCGTAAGGCCTGGACTCTCAAAAAAGACGACAATCTTAACAGAAATTACAGATTCTTTGAAGGAATAGGTGACGGAATAGGTCTGCTGCCTATGCCTGGAGCAGTGACAATATCTTATGGCGCCTACTCTTGGGAACTTGTTGAGGTAATTGACGAGAATGGAAATCCGCTGTTCGCTCCTTCTAAAATGACTACGGGCGTGGAGAATGTAGGTGAGGAAATGGAAGTTGTAAAAGAGGCCTTCTATGACCTTAACGGAGTTGAAATCAACAAGCCTGTTTCCAACGGAGTTTATGTGAAGACACAGACCCTTTCAAACGGCGCAACGCGCACTGAGAAAGTGATGGTGAAATAACATTCCCCATCATACATTATAATACCAACATCCATTAACTTACAGGGGCATGGCTCACATCCGGCAGCCATGCCCCTCTATTTTACGTATGAAACAATAAATATTTCCACTATGTAAGTTTTTTCTTTTTGGGAACCGGTTTAATACACTCTACTAATAGTCACATATCGGGAAAATTTTTCATTCATTCTAATTTCATGTATAGCAAACCTGCACTAATTCTAAAGTGGTCAAATTCGACCACTTTGAAATCGGAGTTATGAATCACCTTCCATGTGCCGAGAAATTCAATCGTGTAGCGGTTCCGCAATAAGTTCTTGATTATGTCGGCAGAACGGTTATCTCACTCTTTGGCAAAATCCTTATCCATATGAGTAAAAAAATCCCCATACTTAACTAAATTATAAAATATTTACTTTCGATTTGAAGCCTATATTTAAATTATTCTATTTTTATCAATACTGCATTCTCATTATAACACCCTAATAATCAATCATGA
>VSPM01000100.1 GCA_009775365.1 Muribaculaceae bacterium | reverse complement strand
GTCGAAGCTGCGATAGCTACGGCGAAGCATTGTGAACGATATGTTGAGTTGCGTTGTCTGCATTGTTTTCTTTTTAGCATGCCCTCGAAAGCGAGTGCAATTATTTAATCGCGAGTGGAAACTTAGCGCATGTCGGCTTTAGCCGGTGCGCGATGCCGAAGGCAAAGTTATCCACCGCAAAGTTACTTGATTTACAGCAAATAGCCAAATGGCTTCTGAAATCCGGGCGCAAAATTACAACATTGTTACGCAGTCTATTTGCGTACCCGAGATTTTTATTCTATGCCGATGGCTTCTTGGATCAGATGCTTGGCGCGAGCTTCGACCATTGCATTCCACAGACGGGAGTCCTGAAGTTTTGACATAGGGATGTACTGCTGGAAACGTGAGAAGAACTCAAGCGGCTTCTCAATATTCCAGTTGGTGATGACTTCACCCCAGTTTACCTTGTCGGCAAACTTTTCGAGCAGACGCCAGTTGTTGTAGATGTCGTCACGATTGGAGAGAGCCTTCCAATCCCACTTGGACGCAAACTTCTGAAGCGTTGACTCCGAGAGAAGGTTTTCCGGGCATGAACGGGAAAATTCATCCCAATGGATTCTGTTGGCAAACTTGTTGATGCCCTCGACTGTCCAGATGACATTACTGTTGCCACTGACCTCTTCCCAGTCAAGTTTGTCGGCAAACTTCTCGATCATCGTCATGCTGAGGCTCCCACTTTGAGAGACCTCTTTCCATGCCTCAGCTTCAAGAACTGAGTTAAGGAAATCATTACTTGTAATAGGTTCCATATCTTTGGGTGTTTTTAATGTTTACGATGCAAAGGTAGAATGATGATGTATCAAAGTGAGATACAGGATTAAAAATTTTATCAATCCCACCATTTTTTCATGTTGTGGTCAAGCCATCTCCATAGAATATGGAAAGCCTTATGGCGATATAACTTTCCGAGATCTAACTCATGCAAGTCACCTCCATGGTCGTACTCGTAAGTGTATCTATCGGCTGTACGCAAGTTTATGTGTTTGTCTTTTATATCGGGCCAGTCAGTTCTTGCTAATTCAATAAGATTTATAGCAATCTTCATCCGATTGACATCTTCCTGCCAACCAACATGACGCTGAACATATCGCCAATATCCGATATTGAATTCGAGTTTCTTTTTAAGGATACTCAGATTCCAAGTCCAATCAATAGCCGAGTCTTTGCCTACGGTATCGCGCCAATATTTACACTGCTTTCTGCGGAAACTTTCAGATATATATTCAGGCTCTATCTCATATTTTCTCGGAGCACTATTTTCAAGATTGTCAAGCCACTCCGAAAACTCATTCTCGTGCTGTCCATGCGTTTTTATAGCATACAGAGTTGACCAGTAAAGTAAGTGGGCGGCAAGAGTCGCAGTGTCGCTTTGACGAGCCAGTTCGCGTTTCTCCTTACCGGAGAGCATATCAAACGTTCTTATACCGGGAGAATCGTTGATAGTTTCTTCATCAATATTATCTTTCCATGACGAGAAATCAATCTTTACTTCCCGACCGACAAGCCACTCCTGAGGATCAGGCGCGCCTTTAACCAGTATCTCATTATCAAGGTCAAAGCACATCTGAATTGTTGAGCCCGAATACTTTTCCTCAATGGGCAATGCTTTAATTTCATCAACCAAAGAGGCATACATTGGCTTCATGTCCTCGTGTTCAAGATAGAAGCCATTGAGGATTACCCATATATCCTCAAAATCTGAATTGCGAAAATAGTCTTGATAAATCATGTGTCGATGTTTTTGCTGCAAAGTAAACATCGACATGGCGCATTTAGCGGTACAGGATAAAAATTCTACATTGAAAGCAAAATGCGACCACCTTCTTTGACAAAGGTTTCCGGGTGACGGCAGACAGCGGCATATACTTGTTTATCGGTAACAGGGTTGCCATCAACACGAATGTGGAGTTTCTCATTATTGATAACTTCCGCTATCCGTTGTGTTGTCATTCCATATCCGGCGGTGGCCAGCACATAGACCATCGCATCTTCAAGTCTCATTTTAAGTCTCATAGAACCAAAGGTTTTTCAATATACTCAAAAACTGAACCATTCTCGTACAGATAACGATAATCGCATTGCTTTAGGAAATTATAACCATCGCGGATTTCGTCGTCATGTTTTTTCGAGTCATCCAACATATCGAGTTGATGTTCTCTGACATCAATCCCCAAGCCGTAAAATTTCATCCCTTCACAACGAGCCTTCTGAATCAGTTCCATGTTTTCATTGGAAATATGACTCCAGATAAAATCGGATATTATGAGTATGTCGGCCCCTTTGAATGCGTCGACAAAGAGCTTATACTTGGGAATAGATGGCAACTTCTTGAAAATAAAATAAAAAAGTTTGTTTTCATCGTTACCGCCATCGTAAGAATGAGACAGGAATGCAAGGAATTTTTTGCGCTGTCGGTGCAAGTTTGTGAGGATAAAAAATGAAAGATTATGGGAGTAGTTTATCATGCAGATTGGTCTTCTATCTCTCTGAGCCACCATAGCAACAGCAAGAGCCAACGTTTTTGCCGTCACTTCCGGTTCTCCTTTCATAGAGCCGCTTGTGTCAACGCATATATAGATTGGACCTGATTTATCATTGGCAACCTCAAAAGAGTGGGATGCGGATGAAAACAGTTGAAGACGATTCTGAACATATCGCTGATAAAACAGGTTTTCAGTAGGTTTTGCTCCTAACAGAGCAAGTTCTGAAGGCAAAAGACAATTGAGGTCATTACCGATAGTGATACCGCTTATGTCACTTCGTGAAGCATATTGAAATTTGCCGGTAACGTCGTGACTCGTGCCTCCGCTGCGACCAATTTGCTTTGCAAGTTCAACGATTGTCGGGTCAAGTCGGTTAAGATATTCGACTTCAGCCTCGTGGCTATCAGCCTTAAGGCCAGGAGAATTCCCTTTTGAAGATTCTGCATAGTTTGCAATATCTTCAGGTAGTGAGTAGCCCATCTTATCCGGACTATTGGATTTATCTGTGATACCCGATTCTATCTGAATATCATACTCGTCAGAGTCCTGATTTCCTTCACTTCCGCTACTGCCAAGAGGAATCGGTTTGCCAGAATCACCGGCGGTAAGCTGCATGGATTTTGCAATCCCTCTTTTCTCATCAACGCTTAGTGGAAAGATGTGTTTGGATAGCCATGCGTTCAGGAAATCTTCCTTTTTCCCGGTTCTTTGCTCTTCATTTTCCCAGTCTTCAGAAGAAAGAGAATCAATAAAATGGCGTATTACTGCTGTCGCATAATTTTTCCAAAACAGGTCATCCTCCACCACGCAATAAAAGCGTGAGTCACAGACAATATCCCGTATCATTTGATAAACAGAGGTCTTGCCAGCCCTCATTTTGCCAATTATTTCAAGCATTCTCGCTCCTCCCTTTATGGAAGAGGCTATGCCAATGGCTCTGCGCAGATATGTCATATGTTGCTTTCTCATCACATCAAATCTATTCTTGCTCTATAGACTGCGACAACTTCTTGAATGGGTTTATATAAATCGGAATTGGCAATAAAAAAATTATGGTTCATTTCAACGTATAGTCTGTTTGCAATTCCGTCAATTGTATCCCCAATCTCTGCGATAAAGTTTTTACTAAGTTGATTATCAGACTCTGTCCGCAGAAAATAGTTATAGTTATTGATGCAAATCACGCCGTCTTTAACAAACCTCATCACGAACTGTCCCCGGGAACGAAGCATCAGGGTACTGTCCGTAGTCTCTGAACCAAAGAAAACTTCATCGGGGAAGGACTGCATACGTTGATAATCCTTGATCTTGATTTTCAGAGGGGAATCATCACATTGAATGATATAGTGTTCCCGGTCGGGAGAATACAGATGTGTGTCATTATTCTCAATGTTAGCGTGGCGTTTATAACTCTTATATTGTTCCAAAATTTGACTGAATAATGACGAAACAACAGTTTCGGCAATAATCTGTTTGACGATTGGGATTGACGGCTCATCATTCCAAAGAATGTGTGACAATAGAAGCAGGTCTGAAAGTCCTATCTCACGTCTTCCATTAAGATAAGCCGACATTTTCATGACTCCGACAGCTTTTTTCCAACGTCTGTCAGAAACGTAATACTTTAGGTTCTCTGGGTCAGGCTCACCTGTAACCACGTCTTTAGTGTTTATCTTTTCGTTAAGTTTTCCTCTAATTGTGTAAAGGATTTCAAGAACTGACTCGGGTATGGTTACCTTACGACTTTCTGACTGCACTGAAATAAAATCATCATGGGTCAGTGGGCCAAATTCCTCTGTTGTCGATTCAGAAGTCTGCGCAGAGAGCAATCTGAAAAAATTCTGTTTCTGTTCAATGGGATTGACAACATATCGCAGTAGAAAACGATCCCACAATGCTTCGAGACCTTCGTTTTTAGCCGGAAGTTCATTTGAGGCTGCTATTATCCCTTTGATAGGTAACTTAAGCTCTTGATTGCCGTTAAGATAGATTTTTTCGTTCAGAACAGTAAGAAGGGCGTTCTGAATAGCGGGGCCGGCTTTCCATATCTCATCAAGAAAAACGACCTCTGCTTCTGGCAGGAATCCGGATGTGACACGTTCATAGCAATCTTCATCTTTAAGCTTGGAGATGCTGACGGGTCCGAAAATCTCATCTGGTGTCGAGAATCGCGACATCAAGTATTCAAAGACGGTAGCATTGTCGAATGCAAGTTTTAATCGGCGGGCAATCATGGATTTGCCGACACCGGGCAAGCCGAGGAGAAATATACTCTCCCCGGCAAGAGCACTGAGCAAGCTAAGTGCGAGAGCCTCATCGCGCTCGAAGGTGTCATGCTTCATTCGCGACAATATTGCCGTGATTCTATTTCTGTTTTCTGCCATTATTTTCTGTGGACACTAATACTTTCATTGATAATGAAGTCTCCGTTGGTAACCTGAACACCATGCTCTCCATAGATTTCAAACGAAGGGAGATGACAGAAACGATTGCCGTACACAAGTTCTACCGATTCTTCGTTTACACCTTCGGGGAGGGACGGAAAATGTAAGTTGATATCGCGCCCATCGTAATGCTTTGTGCCCTGATACTCACGCACAATTTCTTCATACCACTTACGTCCTAAACCTTTTTTATATATTTTGAAGGCATTCTCATCGTTATCCATTTCGCCGATGTAGCCAGTGTCGCCGGGAGTTATATTATCAAACGGCAAATAGGTTCTACCAGAAGTGTAGTCCGGATGCTTCAACCATTTGATTACCGGGAGCAAGGTGTTCGTAATAACATCTTCTGTAAGTCGATGACCACCTTTGAAAGATGACCAGTAGGAATAACTTTCGCGGTACTCGTCAAGACAGTTGCATACATCGTCTTTATCACCAAAGAGTCCTATTACCGATTCCGGAGTAACGTCATCGACATAAAACAGGTTGGCCTCCATTTCTTCAAACTCTTGGATCAAGATTTCCGAGACCTCAAAGTATTCACTGCCATCTTCTCTCTCTGAGAAGAATTGTAGTCTCTCACCATTGTTTTCTTTCAGGAGGTCTGAGACGTGAAACGCGGGATTGACAAGGATTCGGCGATAACCTTTCATCTGAGAGGCATACATCGCACCCATAGATGTGCCTATTACGATTGTATCATCAGCTCGATACTCTCCGGCAAGACTCAGTAACAACTGAAGAGCCTTTATTGGGCTGACCGGAATGTCGGGTGTGACAACATTATCATTCGGAAGTAACCCCCGAAGTTTTTTTGCGGTGTTGGACTGTCCCGACGAGGAAAGTCCGTGTAAATAAATTATATTCATATAGCCTTTTGTATTTGGTCAGTACTTTGTTTTTCTTCCCACTGAAGACGTTTGAACCTGTTTTTGAACTTACGATAAGTAGAGTCATCTTTGCCCTTGATCATTTCAAGATAGTTAATTTTTCCGTCGATTACATTGACAAGATTCTTTTCCATTCCCTTGCAGAAATCCCTCGTGAATATGATTTGAGCCTGTGCATAACCATGTTTTTCCCACAAGTGTAGCAGCACTCGCAGCTGTTTTATGTAAGAACGTGGAACATTGATTTTATCGCTTACAACGACTCCTGTAACCTCTTGACGTGTGCCGGGTACATATGTCTTTGTCTTTTTTTCATTCACTTTGAGTCCATACTTCGCAATGATATTGTAAATTCTTGATTGCCAGAAAGGACTCATTTTGCGAATTGATTTACTATGACTGAATGTTATATCATCGGCATAGCGCGAATATTTACATCCCATTCTTTCAGCAAGCTTTGACATATCTTTATCAAGGCTCTTCAGCACAATGTTAGACAGAACAGGCGATGTCGGTGCGCCCTGTGGTAGCACCTCGATACCCGAACTGTCAGGAACGGTGCATATTCTACATATAATATTGATTACTTCATTGCTTTGCAGTCTATCACCAAGCTCTCGATGGAGAGCCCGACGAACCATGAGTTTTGTTATGCTCGGAAAGAAATTTTCGAGGTCTGTATTAAATATGCAGGTTTGACCCACGTGTATCATGGCGTTATCCTTGACACTTTTCTCTAATACAAAACCGGTGGCGTGTTCATCGGGAACGAATATGGATTGCAGAACTATATTTAGTGCTGTTTGGATAGCCTTCAACGGTTTGACAGGAGCGCTGATTTTTCTTTGTCCACCAGACTTCTTGGGTATCGTAAAATCGACATAGGCGGACTTTCTTGCGTTGGCTGACGCAAATCGCATTATCTGTCTGCCGGACTTGGGTTCGGTCAGACTCCAACCGTCAATAAGCGGTGCAATGAAATTCAACACATCAAACAACTCCTTTCGGTTACTGATGGTCAAGTCTTTGAGATATTCTGCAATTTGGTCTCGCATAGTTCTGTAAGTTTGCGAGAGCAGTGAAAACATCGGTCTTACTTTCGTGTGCGCCGGATGGTCGAGGCTTCGGCAATGTGCGCTGTGAACGAGGGAGTGCATTCCACATCACCGAGAGCGAAGCGAAGGTGATGATACATGCACGACCGGAGTGAACAGCGTGCAGGGTCGATGCCGAGTAACAAACATTGGGGTGCGTTCCGATAATTCGGAACGAAGTCTGCCGGATTCAGCAGACAGATGGCAAAGGTCTGACCGATGTTTTCAATGTCCTCTTGTTTCTTTTCACCGGCAAAGTTATAGAGGACGTATGAAAAATCGTTTCATATATGAAACTCAATTGCAGAAAAAATTAAAATTATTTGTAGAGAGCTGCCAGAGAGTCGGATTTTTCTTTTAGAAGCTTCCGGAGCCATACTGGTGTAAGAACCTCAATATCATCTCCATGGCTCATTATCTCCTGAATAAAGTCGTATGCAGGCGACATATAGTAACCGAAGGTGATAAAATCATCCCCATGTTCGAGTTCCTCCTGCGATGGGTGCAATGGAAGAGATTTTACATATTTGGGAAATTCACGATAGCACTTCAGTATGACACGAGTAGGTTTGGAATATCCGTCAGAACAAATTCCATAGAAGTTTGCGAAGAAGTCCTTTGCCGAAAAATCTTCGGGATACAAAAATTGCTCTGATGATAATTCGAGTTTAGTGATGCGATCCAAAGCAAAAATCAACCGCTTGCCGCTGTCAACAGTTTGTCCGAGCATATACCATCTCCTTTTGAACAACTTTAAGCATAACGGCTCCAATATCCTATCACTCAAATTATTCTTGGTTGAGTGAAATGAGGTGTATTGAAATACTATGCGCAGATTATCTCTCAAAGCCTGTGATAGAATGGGTAACCATTCCCGACCTCCGGGTTCTGGTTCCAAAACTATCTTGTCAGAGATAGCCTTGTTTTCAAGCAATAATGACTCGGTTGCCATACTGTCTGTGAGCCAGTTCAACACTTCGTTATTTTCAAGTTCTTCCTGATTGGCTATGAAATACTGACTGTTCTCTCTCATTGAAGTGCATTGTATGTCAACGCCCAACTCCGTAAGAATAGCTTGTCGGTGATTATGAAAGGTGCGTTTGGACAGCTCAGTCCCCTTATAGTTTAGGGTTGAGATGTCCCATTTGTCGCTTATCTCCTTGAACGTTATTTTACCGGCGTCAAGAATGGTATTTATGAGCCAAATGTACTTGCGAAGTGTTGAGTCTGCCATACAATAATCTTTATCAGACTGCAAAGTTAATCATAATGTATGAAAATCATATTCACACATTATGAAAACTATAGGAATAAGTGGGGATAGAGTCAATCTCTGCTTCGGCTTTGGGAGAGGTGGGGGTCGGCTTGGGTTGAGCCTTCGGCTGAGATTGTCTGCGGAGTTCCCGGAGTTGCTCATCCTTGTAC
>VSPM01000010.1 GCA_009775365.1 Muribaculaceae bacterium | reverse complement strand
CGGGTGGTTCTGCGTTCCAGGACACTCAATAATGCGAGTTAATTTTGGAACATAGAACTGAACACCCTAATTAATAAGGTTATGAACGAATCATTTTTGTTTCTTGCAGAAGGCTTTGAAGAGATTGAAGCCCTGACGGCAGTCGATGTGATGCGCAGGGCGGGAATTTCGGTAAAGACAGTGTCAATCACATCGGCTCTTCAGGTGAAGGGTGCGCATGGTGTGACAGTCAATGCCGATGTTATTTATGACAACACGCTTTTTTCTTCTCCTGAATGGCTCGTGTTGCCCGGTGGCATGCCCGGCGCCACAAACTTATATGAATATGCACCCTTGCAGGGTCTCCTCAGAAGGCAGGCAGAGTCAGGCAATGGCAGAATAGCCGCGATATGCGCCGCTCCTGCTGTTGTGCTTGGGCAGATGGGTCTGCTGAAAGGGCGTAGAGCCACATGCTATCCGGGTTTTGAAAATCTAATGGAGGGGGCGATAGTTGAAGACTCTCCTGTGGTGACTGACGGCAAGTTTGTGCTTGGCAACGGGCCTGCCAACGCTCTTATATGGGCACTGAACATTGTGAAGGAAGCGAAAGGCGCGGATGTTGCGAATCAGGTGGCCAATGGAATGTTGCTATATCCTGAGGCTGACACCGAATTTGGAGGTTTTTTCGGATAAATGAGTGATCTGTATTACACAATAGAGCGAGAAGGCGAGGGACAGCTCAGAGAGAAAATGAGCCGTTTCCTCGCTTTTGCACGCAAAGTGAGCAGCGTCGACGAGGCGAAGGCGCTGGTTAAAGATTATCAGAACGAATATCACGACTCAAGGCACGTGTGCTGGGCCTACATGATAGGGCCAGAGAGAAAGGAATGGCAGCTAAACGACAACGGCGAGCCCTCCGGCACTGCGGGGAAGCCCATCCTTGGACAGATTAACAGCAAGGAACTGACAGATGTTCTTGTAGTTGTGGTGAGATATTTCGGAGGCATAAAACTTGGCACTCCCGGGCTGATAGCCGCATATCGCGAGGCCGCGCGACTCGCTCTCGAAGACTCTGGACGCAAGGAGATGCATCAGATGGAGACGCTGACTGTGTCGTTTCCCTATATGGCGGCCGACGGGGTGATGAGGATTGTGAAAGGTGGCGACGTGGAGGTGACAGAGAGAACGTTCGACAACACTTGCTCCATGACGATGCGATTTCGCAGCGACCACTCGGAAGAGATCAGAGGGAAGCTGCTGGCGGTTGACGGAGTCACTGTGAGCGAATGATTTTCTCCACTTCGTCAAGACATTCGGCGCTTCCGAGAAACAATTCCGGATTTATGCCTTCTGAAAGCAGCACGCTGTCGGAATATGGGAAAACCTTTTTGAGCGGATTTAGCCAAATCGCTTTCCACCCGGCGCGTAAAGCCCCTATAATGTCGGTGTCGGGATTGTCGCCTACCATTGTGGGTGTGCCGGCGGCTCCTGTGGCCGCTACTGCATATCTATATATTTCAGGGTTCGGTTTCTGAATCCCGATCTCTTCACTGGTGATAATTCTTGTTAATCTTTTCCAGAGTCCGGAATTGTAGACCTTGGCATATTGGGTGGCGGAAAAGCCGTTTGACAGCACTCCCAGCATATAGTCGTGAGAAAGAGAGCGCAGCAATTTGCCGGCCCCTTTCAAAGTGCCGGGATGTTTGGCCAGAAATTCAAGATAAGCGGAGTCGATGGTCGCGCACGCCTTGGGAGGTGATGTAGGTTCCGCCTCCGGAAACAGGGTGGCTCTCCAGCGTTCAGACCGAAGGAACTCCGACGAAATTTTGCCGGCGGCATGGAGTTGCCACAAAAGAGAATTGTGGCTGTGATATGTGTCGCGAAATTCCTCGAACGTGGAGAATCTTTGTGCCGGCTCCGGAAAATTTTCATAGATGAAAGCCAGGCTTTCGAGAGAATGCGACGCGAAATCCCAGAGGGTGTCGTCAAGGTCGAAAAAGATCCATTGCGGGCGTTGATATAAGCGAATTTCTGCGGTCATAAGAGTAGAAGAATCGTGATTGTGTGCAAATTTAAGTAAAAAGTTGGGTTTTTTAGCCACAACTTTTTAAAGAATGAAAAAAAATTACGATATTTGCACCGCCAAACGTAAAGGCAACCTCAAAAGATATAGGTTGTTGAGGCGCGGATGGCAAACAAACAGGACAAAAACAATTCTTTTAAACTAAAATGACAAAAGCTGAGATTGTAAATGAGATTTCTCGAGCCACCGGTCTTGAGAAAGCCGCGGTGTTGGCCACAGTAGAGAAATTTATGGAGGTTGTTAAAGATTCGATGGCTAACGGCCAGAACGTATATCTTCGTGGATTTGGCAGTTTTATAGTCAAGACAAGGAAAGAGAAAACAGCCCGCAATATATCAAAAAACACTACCATCAAGATTCCGGAACACAAGATTCCGGCGTTCAAGCCTTCCAAGGTTTTTCTTGAGGAAGTGAAATAACAGAGCATAAAAAAACTCTCTTCCGGCATATGCCGCTCCTCATAAATCATAATAATTAACTATAATATTAACCACTATGCCAAGCGGAAAGAAAAGAAAAGGCCATAAGATGGCTACTCACAAACGCAAAAAGAGACTGAGAAAGAATCGTCATAAGAAGAAATAAGGCGAGACAATCGCGTCATGGATTCATTCCGTTTCTCGACAGTCTTAGGAACAAACGGAAAAATGGGTGGAGGTCTGCTTCACCCATAATATGTTTGTTCTTTTTTTTGGTATTACCGCTGTTTTCCCGATTCACTTTCGCATTCGGGAAACGGTGGGTAAAGAACCCCTAAATTCAGATGAAAAGCGAATTAGTAGTAGACGTACAGCAAAAGGAAATCTCGATTGCGCTGCTGGAAGACTCGCGTCTTGTTTCGCTACAGAAAGAGAGCCGCAATATTGCATATGCAGTAGGCGATCTCTATCTTGCTAAAGTGAAAAAGATAATGCCGGGCCTTAATGCCGCGTTTCTTGATGTGGGCTACGAAAAAGATGCTTTTCTTCATTATCTCGACCTTGGGCCCCAGTTCAACAGTTACAACGCTTTCCTTCAGGAGGCAATGAACGACAAGAAAAAGGTGCCCTCCATTTCAAAATTTAAGCCGGAGCCCGACATCCCAAAGCAAGGCACAATTCAGAATGTGCTTCAGCCGGGCCAGCATCTTCTTGTGCAGATAGCCAAAGAGCCAATCTCTTCCAAAGGCCCGAGGCTCACTACGGAAATCTCCTTCACGGGTCGCTTCATGGTGCTCATGCCTTTCGGCGACAAAATTTCTATCTCACAGAAGATTAAATCGACGGAAGAAAAAATTCGTCTGCGACAGCTTATCGGAAGCATAAAGCCCAAAGGGTTTAGTGTGATTGTGCGCACATCAGCCGAAAACAAACGTGTGGCCGAACTCAACCACGAGATGCGCACTCTTGTGAAATGCTGGGAAGATTCAATCGCCAAGATGCAGCGCAGCCAGCCCCCGATGCTCATATATGAGGAAGATTCACGGGCGGTGAGTGTAATCAGAGACATCTTCAGCCCGAATTTTGAAAATATCTACGTGAATGAGGAGGAAACCTTCTCTCAGATTCAAAATTATGTGGCTTTAATATCTCCTGAGAACAAGGACATCGTGAAATTGTATGGTAAGGATGTGCCGATTTTCGACAATTTCAACATTACCAGGCAGATTAAAAGTTCTTTCGGAAAGACAGTGTCATTCAAGAGCGGAGCATATATAATTATAGAACACACTGAGGCTCTGCATGTGATCGACGTCAATTCCGGAAACAGAAGCAAGGCGAGCCCTGACCAGGAATCTAATGCTCTTGACGTGAATCTAAAGGCGGCTGACGAAATTGCGCGACAACTGCGCCTGCGCGACATGGGCGGAATAATCGTGATTGATTTCATTGACATGAACAAGGCGGAACACCGGCAGACTCTCTTTGACCATATGAGAGAGGTGATGTCGAACGACCGCGCGCGCCATAACATTCTTCCTCTGAGCAAATTCGGCCTCATGCAGATCACCCGGCAGAGAGTGCGCCCGGCTCTTGACATCACAACGAGCGAGACATGTCCTTCATGTTTCGGAAAAGGAGAGATTCAGCCTTCGCTGCTTTTTACTGACAAGCTGGGTGAAAAGCTCGATTATCTGGTGAATATCCTTAAAGTGAAAAAATTCACAATGTATGTTCATCCATATGTGGAGGCATATATTAAGAAAGGAATGTTCTCGCTCTATGGAAAATGGCGGCGCCGGTTCGGCCGTGGCTTCAAGCTTGTGGCGGATGAATCGTTAGCTTATCTGCAATATCGTGTGCTTGACGACGGCGGAAAAGAGATCGACCTTAAAGAGGAAAGCGATTTTAGCAGCAACCAGTCGAAATCTCACGCCAGACAGAAAAATGGCGTGAATGAAGAAAAGGATTGAAAAATAGCCTTGCGGCTTCCGCCCGAATGGGCGGCATTCAAATCATGCAAGCGGAGACAACTGTTTTGGAGTTGCCTCCGCTTTCTGTGTTGTATACTGCCTGTTTGCCGGGCTTGTCTTGGTCATAGCATTCTTTGTCGGGGACAGTGTAAAAAATAAGGCCGATTCACATCGGCCTTGATTTCAATAATATTTTTTCTAACTAACCTAACATCATGAAACTATTTTCACTATATAATACAAACATGAGGTATGGTTGGTTCAAAATATTTCAGAAAAAATTATTTTTTCCTAAAAAAACTATGACAGCAGGTCGGCCACAATGAATGTTGAGCCTCCTACAAACACAATATCTTCGGGCGAAGAATCAGCAAGAGCGGCAGCATATGCGGTCTTGACATCCGGATAGGGTGTGCCGGAGATGCCTGCCTCTTCAAAACGCTCTTTAAGCTGATCCACGGGTAGCGCCCTCGGGATGTTGGCGTTTGTGATGTAATAGTCGGCATTGCGGGGGAGGAGTTTCAGAATCTTGTCTATGGCTTTGTCGGCCACGAATCCAATCACCATTCTCAGTTTCCCGCCCGGACGTTGGCCGAGATTGCGCGACAGCTGCTCCATGTTGTAGGAGATTCCTGCAATGTTGTGTCCGGTGTCGGCAATCACAAGCGGGGTGTCTGACAGTTTTGTCCATCTCCCTCTCAGTCCTGTGAGCGACTCCACGCCTTCAAGGCCGGATGTCACTGAGGAGCCGGATATTTCTATCCCGGCCTTTCGCATGGCGTCTACAGCGTGGAGAACGGTGTTTATGTTCTTTTTCTGGTAGTCGCCGGAGAGAGGCACATGCGTGTTACCTTCTTTTACAAGGCAGTCCCATCCGCCGGCAGGGTTCTCAGAGATATGCTCCAGCCTGCTTTCGTCTTCCGCGAAAGTTATGTCGGTGCCGACCTCCTTAGCTCTCTTCTCAAAAACATCTCTGATTTCGCCTTCGGCTTCGCCCACCACAACGGGTATGCCGCGCTTGATTATGCCGGCTTTCTCTGCGGCTATGGCCGGGAGGGTTTCGCCGAGAAACTGGGTGTGGTCGTTGGATATGTTTGTGATCACACACACTTCAGGCGTGATTATGTTGGTAGAATCGAGGCGTCCGCCCATTCCCACTTCAATCACGGCATAGTCTACATTCTCTTTTGCAAACCAGTCGAAAGCCATCATCATTGTTAGCTCAAAGAAAGATGGCCTGCCGTCATATTTGCAATTGTTCCAGTTTTCAACAAACTCTATAACCATCTCTTTCGGAATCATCTCGCCGTTTACACGCATTCTCTCACGGAAGTCTACAAGGTGAGGAGAAGTGTAAAGACCTGTCTTGTAGCCCTGAGTCTGAAGAATGGCGGCAATCATGTGAGATGAACTGCCTTTGCCGTTGGTGCCCCCGATGTGTATTGACTTGAATTTGCGATGGGGATGACCGAAAAATTTGTCGATTGCGAGGCTTGTGTCAAGCCCCGGCTTATATGCCGCAGCTCCCACTCTTGAAAACATGGGCAACTGGCTGAAAAGGAAGCTCAGCGCCTTCTCATATTCTGAATTTATTTCGGGTTCTGTCATATTTATAAAAATGCTTTATAAAAGATGCTTGGATAGTTGCAGTAAATGTTTTGCGCGATAAGCGAGTTACAATCCGTAGATTAGATAACCTGCCATGCCAGCCATAACAATAATGAGGATAGGGTGAATCTTAACGCTTTTTTTCCCTATCCAGACCGGGAAGTAAGCCAGCGCAAAGGCTATGGCGCAAATGGCGATATTCACACACAGCTGCCACTTTATCCCGTTAGGATTGAAGTTTGCGGCATTCATAAGCATTATCGCGGCCGATGCAATAAGACCTACCACCACCGGCCGCAGGCCGGTGAATATTGCCTTGATTGCCCCGCTTTCGCTATGGCGCCTGATGAAGTGTGAACTATAAAGCACAAGCAGGAAGCTTGGCACAACCACTGCAAGAGTGGCAAGGCAGGAACCAAGCAGTCCCCACCACACTCCGGCAAGTTCCGGATTAACGCTTGCAGGGGCTGCAAAGCCGATATATGTGGCCGAGTTTATTCCGATAGGCCCCGGGGTCATCTGAGATATAGCCACTATGTCGGTGAACATCGTTTCAGAAATCCATCCGGGCCCGACCACAGCCTTCTCCACGAGCGACAGCATAGCGTAGCCTCCGCCGAACCCGAAGATGCCTATTTTGAGATATGCCCAGATTAATTGCCAGTATATGCTCATAATTATTTTGTTGACGATTTCAATTGTTGTTTACTTATGAGAGCGCTGAGGCAGCCACCAGAAAAGGAACCCGCCCGCTCCGCCAAGCAATATATAGAGGATAGGGCTTGACACAGTGCCCATGTCGAGGGAGATCATCAGAGCCACGATAAATGGAATCCACACTGTTTTCCATTTGAGGTTTGCTGCTTTGGCCGACGTTATCACCGGGGCGATTATGAGAGCCACCACAGCCGGCCTGATTCCCATGAAAATTGAGGAAATCACCTTGTTGTTCTTTATCATGTCGGGGGTGAGGAAAATGGCTATGGCGAGAATTATGAAGAATGAAGGGAGGATTGTGCCGAGCGATGCAACCACGCTGCCTTTCCCGCCTCTTATTTTGTCGCCCACGGCTGTGGCGATGTTCACGGCGAGAATCCCGGGCAGCGACTGGGCGATTGCAAGGAGGTCAAGGAAATCGTTGCGCTCAATCCAGTGGTGCTTGTCTACAATCTCTCTCTCGATAATAGATATCATTGCCCATCCGCCGCCGAATGTGAACGCTCCAATCTTGAAAAAAGTGGAAAAAAGGCTCCAATAGGAGCTGTTCTTAGAGCCGGACTGTTCGGTCTTTTTCATTTGTGAGATGAATTTGAGAAAATGGATAATGAAAGATACGGGACACGCCTTGGCGTGTCCCGTATCTGATGATATTGCTCAATATTTGTGAGATGTAGTCTCCATCTCTCTCGATGTGAGTTTTGTCTTGTCCATCGAGTGCCATACATATGCAATATAGGCCAGAACAAACGGAATCACAATCGAGACATAGCTCATGGCTGTGAGTGTGAACTCAGAGGAAGATGCATTTCTGATTGTGAGCGATGATTCCGGGTCGAGCAGTGAGGGATAGAATGGAGTGTCGCCATATCCTGCCACCCAGAAGAGGCTGACCACAGCAAAGAATGTGCCGATGCCGGTGAACCATATTCCCTTAGTGAAATGGCGTGAGAAGCAAGACTTGCCAAGCCCGAAGAGCACGAGCACGACTCCGGCAAGCAGCGTAGCCCCGGCCCACCATAGATTCACAAAATTAAAGAAATACTTGTAGGGGGTCTCTGCCACGCTCACCGTGAGGTCGGGGTTGGTGGTGGCGGTGTAGCCTGTGGCGGTGCAAAGCATCGCGAGGAACCAAAGGAAGAACACCACGAAAATTCCGCCGTTGATGAGTGCGCGGTTTTTAAGGATGTTGAAGAATTGGTCGTCGCCGGAGATGTTGTTCATCATATAGAGGCAGGCCTGCATCCTTGCAAGGAAAAGGACCGCCACCCCGAGAATCAGGTTCTTCCAGTTGAAGATGGCCTCGAAGCCGTGGGTTGAGGCCCATTGCGAGATGACCGGGTTGCCGGCATCGAGAAGATTCCCTCTTTTCACTGTGAATTCAGCACCGAAAAAGAACATCGACACAGCCACTCCAAGGAGAATGCAGCCCACGCAGCCATTGATGAAGAGGAAAGCGTCGTAGGTGCCGGTGCCATAGATGTTGCCGGCCTTGTTGCGATACTCGTAGCTCACCGCCTGCACGATGAAGCTGAAAAGAATAAGAGTCCAGAGCCAGTATGCACCGCCGAAACTTGTAGAGTAGAAAAGCGGGAATGAGGCAAAGAATGCGCCTCCGAAAGTGACGAGAGTGGTGAATGTGAGTTCCCACTTGCGCCCCATGCTGTTCACCACGAGTTCGCGGCGTGACCGTGAAGAGAGCCCGAACAGCATTGACTGCCCGCCCTGCACAAAAAGCAGAAACACCAGGATGCCACCTAACACGGAGATGAGTAGCCACCAATAATTTTGAAGATATTCGAGAGTCATGACTTAATGTGCGTTATCGATTTCTAAATTGTGTTTTGATCTCTTGTCAATCTGGCGGAGCATGATGCTCACTTCTGCAACGAGAAGGATTGTAAAGATTGCGGCGAAAAGCCAGAAGGTTGTGATGACTGAAGCCGAAGAAATTTCAGAGATTGCGGCCTTGGTGGGAAGAAGATCCTGCACGGTCCATGGCTGCCGGCCAACTTCGGCCACCATCCATCCGGCCTCTGAGCATATCCACATGAACGGCACCGACGCAATGGCAATCAGCTGCATCCACTTGTTGCGCTGAAGCCAGTCTTTTCTATACACGGCGAAGAGAGCCACAATCAAGTAAAGAAGGAAGTAGCTTCCTAACACCACCATCACGCGGAAAGAATAGAATGTGACGCCAACGGGAGGTATGGCTTCTTCCACAGAGTCGAAATAGCCATAGCCGAAATAGGGGTAGTATTGGCGAAGGTCATTCTCCGCTTCTGCCATGGCTTTTTCGTCATGTTGCGCCCTGGCGATGTCGTAGCGTCGCAGAGCTTCGTGAGATAGTTTTCCAAGCCTTATTCTTTCGGCATACCCCACGGTGTTTACGGTGTCGCCGTTCTCATTGATGCTGAATCCGTTCACAATGTCGGCAATGCCCGGCACAAAAGCGTTGGGGTCATGTTTGGCAAGGATTGAAAGCCCATAGGGAATAGAGATGTCGAAAAGATATTCGTCTTCGTCGTTGTCCCATGTCTTGTCGGGGTTTACGATGCCCATTGCCACAATGCTCTGAGCCTCGTGCCCTTTGTAGAGACCCTCCATGGCGGCAAGTTTCATTGGCTGGCATTTTGTGACTTCCACTGCGGAGCCGTCGCCGGTCCACATGGTCAAGAGCATGCCTATGAGTCCTACCCATCCGCCCACTTTGATAGAGCGTATGGCAAACGGCTCGTTTCGGCGTTTGAGGAGGAACCATGAGCTCACGCCAATCACGAACACTCCCGACAGGGTCCATCCGGAGAACACTGCGTGGAAAAATTTGTTGACAGCCACTCCGGAGAAGAGAGCCCAGAAATTGTCCATCACATTGCGCATTTGCGCGGGGTCAAACTCCATGCCAACGGGATATTGCATCCATGCGTTAGCCACGAGAATCCAGAGGGCTGAAATGGAAGCCCCCAGCGATGTGAGCCATGTGGAGGCAAGATGAAAGCGCGGGCTGACTTTGCCCCAGCCGAAAAACATTACTGCCACAAAAGTGGCCTCCATAAAGAAGGCAACAAGACCTTCGATTGCCAGCGGGGCTCCGAAAATATCGCCCACAAACCATGAGTAGTTGCTCCAGTTTGTGCCGAATTCAAATTCAAGGATGATTCCTGTGGCAACTCCTATGGCGAAGTTTATTCCGAACAGAGTCATCCAGAATTTTGTGGCAGCAAGCCATTTCTCAGATTTTGTTTTCAGATAGAGGCTCTCCATCACGGCCACTATCACCGAGAGACCAAGGGTGAGAGGCACAAACAGCCAGTGGTATATGGCTGTGAGCGCGAATTGCCACCTCGACCAGTCGACTACGGTCATTAGATCATCCATTAGGTGCTATGTGTTTATAAGGTTAATATTATTTTCTTAACAGTTCCTGCCTGACATGGTCGGCGCGTTCTGCATCAGTGTCAAAATTCTCCTTTAGGAGATTAGGGAAGAAAATAAACTTGATGACCACGAAAAATATGAAAAGTTTCACAAGGATTATTATCCATAAGGTTTTGCCTATGGTCATAGAGCGGAATCCGTCGTAGTAAAGCATCCAGACTTTCCGCGCCGAAGATGAGAATGAGGCGGCTATGCCTCTTGCGGGTGGAATCATATGCAAATTTACAAAATAAAAACGTAATTGAAAAAATAATTATACGATGTTTGGGAAAAATGATTAACTTTGCGTTGCGTTTATGCTCTTTGGCGGAAACAGGCGCAACTGCCCGTATGTGTCCAGAGGCTGTTTCCTCATCCGGAGCAAAACAGTTAAGGTAAAAGGACCCTAAAACTAACAACCAAAGTTTCGCAGGCATAACTTACTGATATTGATGTGAACTTGTGGAACTCAAAAAGATGATATTACCATGGCGTTATGGTTTGAATGTAAAGTTCGTTACGACAAGATGATGGAAAACGGCTCTGTGAAAAAAGTGAATGAGCCTTATCTTGTCGACGCATTGACTTTCACGGAAGCGGAAGCCCGTATAATAGAGGAGATAACCCCTTTTATAACGGGAGAGTTTTCAATATCTGCGGTGAAAAAGACAAAGATTTCCGAAATCTTTTTCGATGACAGTGCCGACAAGTATTATATGGTGAAGGTGAATTTCATCACTCTCGATGAGAAGACCGGCACGGAGAAGAAGTCTGCCTCGTTCATACTTACGCAGGCTGTTGACCTCGAAGGGGCTCTTGCCAGGTTTAAAGAGGGAATGAAGGGCACTATGGCGGAGTATGACATCGCGTCAATCGCGGAGACCCAGCTGATGGACGTGTATCCGCTCGACCTTTCAGCAGAAAAGAAACCCGAATAACCTAATAGCATGTAGGCATGAGTGTAAAAGAAAATCTTCTGGAGGTTCTGAAAGAGATTCCTCAAGGTGTGGAGCTCGTGGCTGTCTCCAAGTTTCATCCCGCCGATATGATAATGGAGGCATATGAAGCAGGGCAGAGATGTTTCGGCGAAAGTCGGGTGCAGGAGCTTCTTGAAAAGGAGAAGTGTCTCCCCTCTGACATTAAATGGCACTTCATAGGGCATCTGCAGACCAACAAGGTTCGCCAGCTCATAGGTAAGGCCGCTCTTATCGAGAGCGTGGATTCAGAGAGATTGTTGCGTCTTATCGACGCTGAGTCGACAAAAGCCGGTGTGGTGACAAGGGTGCTGATGCAGGTGCATGTGGCTCAGGAAGAGACAAAATTCGGTTTCTCTCCCGATGAACTTCTTGATTTCTTTAGCAGAAGAGGGTTCGAGTCGCTGACTGCCACACATATATGCGGAGTGATGGGAATGGCGTCGAACACAGACGATCTTGACAGAGTGAGAGCCGATTTTCGTAACATAGCGTCAATCTATCGCAAGATTGCCGATGACGAGTCGCTTGGGCTTAGAGGGTTCGATGTCCTTTCGATGGGCATGAGCGGAGATTGGCAGATAGCTGTAGAAGAGGGAGCCGACCTTGTGAGGATTGGCACTCGAATTTTTGGTGCGCGTCAGTATTAATTCAGATATGCGTGTTAATAATAACAGCATTGTTTCTCTTTGACGTTTTAGTTAACCTGTGAATTAAAGTTAAAGGAATCGCCGCAGCATTATGAATAGTCATTGACGCGGCAGACCGGTGCAAATCAATATAACAATTTAACAATTTAAAATCAGCTTAAAAATGGCACAATCGTCACAAAAGCGGCCAATGGTCGCAATCATTACGATGTTTTTCATCTTCGCGATGATTTCATTCGTGACCAACATGGCTGCGCCCTTCGGCAATATCTGGGGTTTCAGATATGCATGGGCCGGCATGGCGGGCAACCTTATGAACTTTACCGCATATCTCTTCATGGGAATCCCTGCGGGAAATATGCTTATCAAGTATGGTTATAAGAAAACAGCGCTTATTGCTCTTGCTGTAGGGGCAGTCGGCCTTTCCATTCAGTTGTTGTCGAGCGTTGTCGGCGACAATGTGATAGTGATTGGCGGAGAGAATCCAACCACCCTTAATCTCTTCATATATCTCTTCGGCGCATTGGTGTGCGGCTTCTGCGTGTGTATGCTCAACACTGTTGTCAATCCTATGCTCAACCTTCTCGGCGGTGGCGGCAACAAGGGCAACCAGCTGATTCAGACCGGCGGCGCTCTCAACTCTCTGTCGGGCACGCTGACCCCGATGTTTGTTGGTGTGCTTGTGGGCACTCTCACCAAGGAGACCACAATGGCTTCGGTTGCTCCGCTTGTAATCACCGGCATCGTGATTTTTGTTCTGGCTTTCATTATTATCTCGTTTGTGAAGATACAGGAGCCGCAGGCCAACCTCAGCAAAGTCAAATATGAGCACAGCCCGTTTGCCTTCCGTCATTGCACACTCGGCATCATTGCCATTTTCTTCTATGTGGGAATTGAAATCGGCATCCCCGGCGAGATGAATGCCTGGATAAGCCGTGAAAACTTCGAGGGCGCAGCCGCAGTGGCCGGCTCGTTGGCCGCTCTTTATTGGCTTATGATGCTCATTGGGCGTTCGTTGAGCTCTGTGATAAGTGGAAGAGTGTCTACCCGCACTCAGCTTCTCGCAGCTTCTTCTATAGCAATCGTGCTGGTGCTTATTGCAATAGTGCTTCCTGAAGACATCACTTTCAAGTCTCCAGAAATCAAGGCTCTCAACATTTTCAGCGGCGAGGTGCCCATGAAGACTCTCTTCCTCTTCCTTTGCGGCCTTTGCACATCTGTGATGTGGGGCGGCATCTTCAACCTTGCTACTGAAGGTCTCGGCAAATACACACCGAAGGCATCCGGCCTCTTCATGACCATGGTGGTTGGCGGCGGTATAATGCCGTTTATTCAAGACTGGATCGGACGTTCGGTAGGCTATGTTGCAAGTTACTGGCTTGTGTTCGCCATGCTTGCCTACATCTTCTACTACGCCCTCATCGGCTCTAAGAATGTCAACAAAGACATACCTGTAGACATTGAGGAGGAACTCAAGGAAGAACTCGTGTAAACCTTATTGAACAGAAATATTTAATTGAGAA
The DNA here is from genome assembly GCA_009775365.1 of Muribaculaceae bacterium. GTDB lineage: Bacteria > Bacteroidota > Bacteroidia > Bacteroidales > Muribaculaceae > Lepagella. The sequence goes on along the minus strand of VSPM01000010.1, from coordinate 40,090 downwards.
GGCGCTTCGGAATCCCGGGCGCCTTCTCATTATTTTGTTGGAATATTGATTATTTTTTTTGGGCATGAATATTGGATGCAGTTTACAGGAATTTTTGAAATTCAGGTGAGAGGGGAGCCTCGAGGGAGATTTGCTCTTTAGATACGGGATGTGTGAATTCTATTTTGCGTGCAAGAAGAGAGATGCCTCCATCGGGATTGCTGCGTCGCGCGCCGTATTTAAGGTCGCCTTTTATTGAATGCCCTAAGGCTGAAAGCTGGGCGCGAATCTGGTGTTTGCGCCCTGTGAGCAGATTAATCTCCAGAAGAGTGTAGCGGTCGCCCTTTGCAATAGTTTTGTATTTCAGCACAGATTCTTTCGCGTCGTTATCACCTTCGTTCGCTATGAAAGTTTTGTTCATGCGTCCGTCGCTCACAAGGAAGTTTCTCAAAGTGTCGACATCCTTTTCAGGGTGCCCCTCCACAAGAGCCCAATATGTCTTGTGTATCTCGCCCTTTCGGAGCATGTCGTTAAGTCTTGTAAGGGCTTTTGAAGTCTTTGCGAATATCACAAGTCCGCCAACGGGGCGGTCAATTCTGTGAACCACTCCACAGAACACGTTTCCCGGCTTATTGTATTTCTCTTTTAGATAAGCCTTGATTATTTCCGATAGGGGAGTGTCGCCGGTTTTATCGCCCTGCACAATCTCTCCGGGTGCTTTGTTGACTACAATTATATGATTGTCTTCGTAGATTACTTCCATTCCACAAGATGTTTTTTATATCAAAAACTGTTATATCCGAAAAATAGTCTGTATCCGGCTTTGCTCCGGTTGCTGTTAAAAGCTTGGAGGAAAGCGAATTTTATGATATGAAAAAAGCCGATTCAGAGAATCGGCTTTCTTAGTGGCGGGGGCAGGACTCGAACCTACGACCTTTGGGTTATGAGCCCAACGAGCTACCACTGCTCCACCCCGCGGTGTGATTTCGAGTGCAAAGTTACTGCTAATTTTGACAACTGCAAAATTTTTTGAGAAAAAAACGCGAAAATAATTGTTAAAATATTTTAAAGTATAGGCTATATAGTTGATATTGTAAATGTTATGAAGAGGGATTGATGTGGCTGTTTTTGTTTGCCATATGAATGCAAAATCATTGCCGGCCTCAAGAGGTGTCGGGAGGCGGATATGTGTGTTGTCCTTATGGGGAAAGGAAAAAATATTGTTGAATTTGCTTACTAATTCAAAAATAATTGCTAAATTTGCTCAAAATTTGAGAAAGTGTGCAAAATCAGAGTAGCCTCTTTGGCGATAGATTGCAGCATACAAAGTTCAGATTCAACATTCATCACGCAAAATCTTTCGTCCTATGGTAATGAAGACAAGAGACAAGTTTATAGAGGTAGCACGCCAACTTTTTGCAAGAAAAGGAGTGGAAAACACCACTATGAACGACATCGCCTCCGCCTCCGACAAGGGACGACGCACAATCTACACCTATTTCAAAAGCAAGCGCGACATATTCAATGCGGTAATCGAGAGCGAGACAGACCAGCTTCTCAACAGGCTCAGGCACATTGTTGCCCGGCCGTCGTCGCCGGAAGACAAGCTGATGGAATATGTGGAGTGCAGATTTGAGACAATGAAGGAGATTGTGTCAAGAAACGGGTCGCTTCGCGCAGGTTTTTTCAGGGATGTGAGAAAAGTGGACCGTGCCAGAAAAGTCATTACACGCAAAGAGACTGCCATGTTGCGCGACATTCTTCAGGAAGGTGTTGAGCAAGGTGTGTTCGACATTCCAAACCTCAGCCATACGGCAGTGATTGTGACTCAGGCGATACATGGCCTGGACGTGCCGTATATCCGCGACAATCTTTCCGACGAGGGAATTGACAAGGATATGCTCAAGAATTATATGGCATCGCTCATACTCAACGGGATTAAGCGGCGATAACTGTATTTAATCAAAACGAAAACATTTTCATATGTATATCAACTCAATGGGCCATTATGTGCCCGCCACAAGAATCAGCAACGACTATTTTGAGAAAGTCAACGGACTCACCTCTGACTGGATTCTGCAGCGCACGGGAATAAAGAGCCGGTCGAAGGCAGCCTCCGATGAGAACTCCGATTCAATGGCTATTGAGGCTATAGATGCAGCCCTGAAGGGTCTTCCTTACGACATTAAGGATGTAGACCTCATTGTGGCGGCTTGCTATGCTGTGTATGACACTGTCGCCACGCCGGCGCATGTGGCTCAACAGCATTATAAGATAGCCGGCGCCAAGGCTCTTTATGTGTCGGCGGCTTGTTCGTCATTCATCAACGGCCTTGAGGTAATCGAGGGATATTTCGCATCGGGCAAAGCTAAACGCGCTTTGCTGATATGCAGCGAGCACAACACGTATTACAGCAACGATAAGGATCCCAAGTCGGGGCATCTCTGGGGTGATGCCGCCGTGGCATATTTCATCAGCAAAGATCGTGAGTCGGAATCCGATATCAAGATCCTCGATGTTTTCACAGAGGGTCTCGGCGATGTTGGCAAAGGACCCGAGGGTGTGAAGCTCCGCCCGGGAGAGGATGGCATAACCATGCCGTTCGGGCGTGACGTTTTCATTCATGCGTGCCGCTATATGATTCATGCGCTAAACAATTCTCTTGAGCACACACATCTGAAGATAGAAGACCTCAGCAAACTTATATGCCATCAGGCCAACAAAAGAATTGTTGCTCAGGTCGCCAACCAGCTCGACAAGACTCTCGATGATTTCCTGAATAACATCGAGACTCTCGGCAACACCGGGTCGGCTTCGGCCGCGCTTGTGCTCTCACAGAACAAGACACAGTTCAAGAAAGGAGAGAAAGTGGCGCTCATGGTGTTTGGCGGGGGATATTCTTGCGGATGTTTCATAATCGAATTTTAGTCATCGTGCTTTTATAAATGCTTCTCCAATTGAGCAGGGGAAGATTGATAAGATAACTAAAGCATACAAATCAATATAAAAATGAAATTACTTGAAGGAAAGACAGCCCTCATCACCGGAGCTGCACGCGGCATCGGCAAGGCTATCGCTCTCAAATTTGCAGAAGAGGGAGCAAACATTGCGTTCACCGACCTTGTAATCGATGAAAACGGGAAAAAAACTCAGGAAGAGATTGAAGCCCTGGGTGTGAAATGCAAAGGATATGCCTCCAACGCTGCCGACTATGCGGAGACAGAGAAGGTTGTGAACGAGGTTAAAGAGGATTTCGGGAGCATTGATGTGCTTGTGAACAATGCCGGAATCACCAAAGACGGATTGATGATGCGCATGAGCGAGGCTCAGTGGGACGCAGTTATTGCAGTGAATCTGAAATCTGCCTTCAATTTCATTCATGCTGTGCTTCCTGTCATGATGCGCCAGCGTTCAGGCTCGATCATAAACATGGCATCTGTTGTGGGCGTGCATGGCAACGCCGGCCAGGCAAACTACGCTGCGTCTAAGGCAGGTCTTATTGCTCTTGCAAAGAGCATAGCTCAGGAAGTGGGCTCTCGCGGCATACGCGCCAACGCTATCGCCCCCGGATTTATCGAGACTGCCATGACTGCCGCTCTTCCCGACAGTGTGCGTGAAGAATGGAGCAAGAAAATTCCTTTGCGCAGAGGAGGAAAACCCGAAGACATCGCCAATGTTGCCACATTCCTTGCCTCCGACCTTTCAAGCTATGTGTCGGGCCAGGTTATTCAGGTTGACGGCGGCATGAATATGTAATAATATCCGGTTGATGAAAAAGAATGCGGTGATAGTGGCCGGAGGCGCTGGCACAAGGCTTGGCTCCGAACTTCCCAAGCAGTTTCTTGACCTGTGCGGCCGTCCTATGCTATGGTGGTCGATCAAGGCATTTCATGATGAGGACCCCCTCACACGAATAATTGTGGTCATGAACGCCGGCTTCTTGGATTTGTGGAAGGATCTCAACGGGAAATTGCTTCCTGAAGAGCGTATTCCACATGAGTTGATGCTCGGAGGCTCCACGCGCACAGAATCAGTGAAAAACGGGCTGGCGGCCATATCTGCCATGCCGGGAGAGCTGGTTGCCGTGCATGATGCCGCGCGCCCGCTTGTGAGCGCAGACATGATTGCCGCAGGCTGGCGTGAAGCCGAGAAAAGCGGGGCTGCGATTCCGGCAGTGGCGGTCACCGACTCGTTGCGCCGTGTCTTTAGTGACGGCAGCGAGGCCGTTGACCGTTCGGGATATGTGGCCGTGCAGACTCCGCAGGTTTTTTCATCGTCAATGCTGAAATCGGCCTACGATTCTGTTCCCGGAGGGGTGTTCACCGACGATGCCTCGGCAATAGAGGCCGCAGGTGGCAAGGTTGCTCTCTATAAGGGAAGCCATGACAATATGAAGGTCACAAATCCGGGAGATTTGGAAATAGCGGCGCTTCTTTTGAAACAGCGTGAGGCTTGTGGCAATACATAAGCAGTGTGAAAGAATGCCGGGATTTTTAGAGACTGACATAAAATATCTGAAAGGAGTGGGCGATGCACGCGCTAAAGTGCTTGCCTCAGAGTTAGGGGTCGCGACGTTTCGCGACCTCCTTTACTATTTCCCGTTCCGTCATATCGACAGGAGCCGGTTTTACTCAATCGGAGAACTTTCCGGCTCCGATCTTCCCGCCTTGCAGATAAAAGGGCGGTTTATAAAATTCGCAACAGAGGGGGAAGGGGCGAAAAAGCGCCTTGTAGGTATTTTCACTGATGGTCAGCGCATGATGGAGATTGTGTGGTTTTCAAAAATCACAACATTCTCCACGGCTTATAAGCCCGGTGTGGAATATGTGATATTCGGGAAACCTAATTATTTCCGAAACGCATATTCAATGGTGCATCCAGAGGTTGAGCAATTTGACCCTGCAAAGCCGCCGACCGGCTTTAGAGGCGTTTATTCTCTCACGGAAACGATGAGAAAGCGCGGCTACACCACAAGGCTTCTGCAGACTCTTGTCGGAAATCTTCTGTCAATGCCCGGTCTCGCCTCAGTTGATGACACACTTCCTGCCGATGTGGTGAGGCGCTATTCCCTTATGCCTGTTCAGGAGGCTTTCAGGCAGATTCACTTTCCTGAAAACGCCAGGCTTCTTCAGAAGGCCATAGAGCGGTTCAAATTTGAGGAACTGTTTTATGTCGAGGCTCACATCTTGCGCTACACAATGGAGAGAAGCGCAAAGATTCCGGGCTATCTGTTCGGGCGTATAGGAGAGAAGTTCAACGGATTCTATTTCAACGTTCTCCCTTTTGAACTCACGGGGGCACAAAAGAGGGTGCTGAAGGAGATTCGCGCCGATATGAAGACCGGGCGCCAGATGAACCGTCTTCTGCAAGGAGATGTGGGGTCGGGCAAAACTATGGTGGCGTTCATGTCGATGCTTATGGCGGTTGACAATGGATGCCAGTCTGCGCTTATGGCTCCTACCGAGATTCTTGCCACCCAGCATTTCGAGACATTAAAGCAATGGGCGGAGCCTATAGGCGTGAAAGTGGCATTGCTCACCGGAAGCACCCGCACGGCCGCTCGCAGAGAGATTCATGAGCGGCTGGAATCCGGCGAGATAGACATCATCGTCGGCACGCATGCCTTGATAGAAGACACTGTCCGTTTCAAATGTCTCGGGCTTGCTGTCATAGATGAGCAGCATAGGTTTGGTGTTGCTCAGAGGGCGAGGATGTGGCGAAAGAATACAGTGGCGCCTCATGTGCTTGTGATGACTGCCACTCCGATACCGCGCACATTGGCAATGACTGTGTATGGCGATCTCGAAGTGTCGGTGATCGACGAGTTGCCTCCGGGACGAAAACCGGTCACTACGCTCTTGCGCTATGACAACAACAGGCATGAGGTTGACCTCCTAATATCTTCGCAGCTGAAGGATGGGAGGCAGGTCTACATTGTGTATCCTCTTATATCGGAAAACGAAAAACTTGATTTGAAGAGCCTCGAAGAGGGGTATGAACGCACTTGCGAAACGTTCCCGAGTTATAAGGTGTGTTTTGTGCACGGCAAGATGAAGCCAGCGGCAAAAGATCATCAGATGGATCTTTTTGTGAAAGGGGAGGCCCGGATTATGGTGGCCACAACAGTGATTGAGGTTGGCGTGAATGTGCCTAACGCCTCGGTGATGATTATTGAGAATGCAGAGCGGTTCGGATTGTCGCAGCTCCATCAGCTGAGAGGGCGTGTGGGGCGAGGAGCCGACCAGAGCTATTGCGTTTTAATGGGTAAAATGAAATCCGGTGCCGACACAAAGAAGAGGCTTTCAATCATGACTGAGACCACAGACGGCTTTCTCATATCAGAAGCCGACATGAAAATCAGAGGTCCGGGCGACATGGAGGGCACCCAGCAGAGCGGCCTTGCCTTCAGTTTGCGTGTGGCAGACCTTGCCCGCGACGGGCAGGTTCTCACGCGGGCAAGAGAGGCTGCCTTGGCTGTGTTGAGAGGGGCGCCGTCGCTTCTTGCGCCCGGCTGTGTGGTCAGTCAGCAGGATTCCGGGTCGTCGTTCGTAATGAAAGTGTCGGAAAATGAGATTTCCGTAATGAAATCGGAACTCCGTGTCAGGTTCGTCCACTCGGTAGATTGGTCGCAGATTTCGTAGACTGTAAACGGGGAAAGTGCAGGATTTAAAATTTTATAAAATTATTTCGATGGGAGCTCACCATTTGCCCTGTTGAATTGTTATAGTTATGTTGTGGCTTCACAACTTTGTAAAATCTAAGAAATGAGAGAAAAAGAATTCCTCCCTAATGTTAAGGAGCGGCTTGGAATAGAATGTCTGAACGAAATGCAGGCCAAGATGATGGCTTCTGCATCGGAGGCACGCGACATAATACTCCTTTCGCCCACAGGAAGCGGCAAGACGTTGGCCTTTACGCTGCCCGTTATGAAAATGCTCAGGCAGCCCACCGGGCGTGTGCAATGTGTCGTAATAGCCCCGTCGCGGGAACTGGTAGTGCAGATTGCCGGCGTGGTGCGCGAGGTGGCTCATGGCTTCCGGGTGATAGCCCTGTATGGCGGACATAAGGTGGAAGACGAGGTAAATAGCCTTAAAGTAGTGCCGGATGTGATTGTAGCTACACCCGGCAGGCTTCTCGACCACGCCGTGCGACGCAATGTCGACCTTATGCCTGTTCGCATCCTTGTGCTCGATGAATTCGACAAATCGCTCGAACTTGGATTTGAGGAGGAGATGGGGAAACTCGCGCGACGCATGAAGAATGTAAGCAGGATAATACTCACCTCTGCCACAGGAGCGGAAGTTCTTCCGGATTTTTTGAGGCTTGACAATCCTGTGACATTCGACTATCTTGAAGCCAACAGTAAGTTGAGGGCGCGGATGAAGGTGCACCGTGTGGAGTCAGACGGCAAAGACAAGCTTGACACGTTGCTTGCTCTTTTGCATAGCATAAACAACGGCCCGGAGCCGGAGAAGACCATAGTGTTTGTTAACCATAGGGAGAGCGCCGAGCGGGTTTATGACTTCCTTAAAAGAAAGGGGGCGGGATGTGTGCTGTATCACGGGGCGCTCGACCAGCGAGAAAGAGAGACCGCCGTTGCGCTTTTCAACAACGGAAGCCGTCCGATTCTTGTGGCTACTGACCTCGCCTCGAGAGGTCTTGACATAGAAAAGGTAAAATCGGTGGTGCATTATCACCTTCCTCTCACCCCCGAAGCCTACACTCATCGCAACGGCCGTACTGCCAGAGTGGAAGAAGACGGCGACGTGTATGTGCTTGTAGGCCCGGAGGAGAATGTGAAAGATTTTGTTACCTTCGACGACACATTCGGTCTTGACAAAGAAAAAGAATCGGATCTGCAGTCACGGTTCATGACCATGTATGTTAGCGGAGGGCGCCGGGAGAAAGTGTCGCGTGGCGACATACTCGGATTCTTGATTAAGGAAGGGGGGCTCGCACCTCAGTCTATAGGCAAGATAAATGTGTATGACCATTATTCGCTTGTGGCTGTGATTGAGAAAGATGTCCCCGGGCTTCTTAATGCTGTTGAAGGGAAAAAGCTGAAAGGAGAAAAGCGGCGGATCGCCCCTCTGAAGTAGCTTTACGCTATCGGATGAAGTGGTTTTACACTATTGGAATGAGAGGGAGCCGTTTAATAAAAAATATATAAATATTGATAGCAAATCATAATAAACGTCGGGTTTATTTGAAAAAAAGCAAGGAAATTGTTAACTTTGCATCCTGATAAGATAGAAATTCTTTCTACAGGACCAAAATATATCTGACAGATTATAATCTCACTTAATAATTAAATGACTATGAGCAAAGCAAAGCAATTCCTGACTTGCGACGGTAATCAGGCTGCTGCGCACATCAGTTACATGTTTACTGAAGTTGCAGCAATCTACCCGATTACACCGTCGTCGACGATGGCAGAATATGTCGACGATTGGTCGGCAGCAGGCAGGAAGAATATTTTTGGAGAGACAGTGCTCGTGCAGGAGATGCAGAGCGAAGGTGGCGCCGCCGGCGCAGTACATGGTTCTCTTCAGGCAGGAGCCCTCACCACTACCTACACAGCATCCCAGGGACTTCTTTTGATGATTCCGAACATGTATAAGATTGCAGGCGAGCTTTTGCCTTGCGTGTTCCATGTTTCGGCGCGTACCCTCGCTTCTCATGCTCTGAGCATCTTTGGCGATCATCAGGATGTTATGTCGGCACGTCAGACAGGTTTCGCAATGCTTTGCGAGGGTTCTGTCCAGGAGGTTATGGACTTGGCGGCAGTGGCTCATCTTTCAACCATCAAGAGCCGTGTGCCGTTTGTAAACTTCTTCGACGGATTCCGCACATCGCATGAAATTCAGAAAATCGAGGCCATCGACCAGGATGATCTCGCACATCTCATTGACCAGGACGCTCTTGCGGCATTCCGCAATCGCGCACTCAACCCGGATGCCCCTGTGGCGCGAGGCATGGCAGAAAACCCCGATGTGTTCTTCCAGCATCGCGAGGCATGCAATCCCTATTACGATGCAGTCCCGGAGGTGGTAGAGGAATACATGAAGGAATTGTCGAAAATCACAGGGCGTGAATATGGCCTGTTCGACTATTATGGCGACCCGGAGGCAGAGAGAGTGATCATTGCCATGGGTTCTGTCACCGAATGTATCCGCGAGACTATCGATTATCTCCGCGCAAAAGGGGAGAAGGTCGGCCTTGTGAGCGTTCACCTTTATCGTCCGTTCTCGGCAAAGCATTTCCTTTCAGCTGTGCCTGCCACAGCAAAGCGCATCGCTGTGCTTGACCGCACAAAAGAGCCCGGAGCCGTAGGCGAGCCTCTCTATCTCGATGTGAAAGACTGCTTCTATGGCAAGGAGAATGCCCCGCTTATTGTTGGCGGACGCTATGGACTCAGCTCTAAGGACACCACTCCTGCACAGATTCTTTCGGTTTATGAGAATCTTGCTCTTCCGGAGCCAAAGAATGGTTTCACAATCGGCATCGTCGACGACGTTACATTCCTTTCTCTTCCGCAGCTCCCCGAAATCAGCGTAGGCGGCAAGGGCATGTATCAGGCCAAGTTCTTCGGCCTCGGCGCAGACGGAACAGTGGGTGCAAACAAGAACTCTGTGAAGATTATCGGTGACAACACCAATAAATATTGCCAGGCATATTTCTCTTATGACTCCAAGAAGTCGGGCGGCTTCACTTGCTCTCACCTCCGTTTCGGCGACGAGCCCATCCGCTCCACTTATCTGGTGACAACACCCAATTTTGTGGCTTGCCACGTTCAGGCATACCTTCACATGTATGACGTGACACGCGGCCTTCAGCCCAACGGCACATTCCTCCTCAACACAATCTGGGAGGGAGAAGAGCTCGCCAAGAATCTTCCCAACAGAGTGAAGCGCCTGTTTGCCAAGAACAATATCACAGTCTATTATATCAATGCCTCAAAGATTGCACAGGAAATAGGTCTTGGCAACCGCACAAACACTATTCTCCAGAGCGCATTCTTCCGCATCACCGAAGTCATCCCCGTAGACCTTGCTGTGGAGCAGATGAAGAAATTCATCGTCAAGTCTTATGGCAAGAAGGGTCAGAACATCGTTGACATGAACTACGCTGCAGTAGACCGTGGCAATGAATATAAGAAGCTTGATGTGGATCCCGCTTGGGCTGAGCTTCCCGACGAGGAGACCAAGCATATGGACGCTCCGGAGTTTGTTACAAACGTTGTGTTGCCCATCAACGCTCAGGATGGCGACCTTCTCCCTGTTAGCTCATTCAAGGATCGTGCCGACGGCACATGGATTCAAGGCACAGCCCGCTATGAGAAGCGCGGTGTTGCGGCTTTCGTTCCTGAATGGAATCCTGAGAACTGTATCCAGTGTAACAAGTGTGCGTTTGTCTGCCCTCACGCAGCAATCCGTCCGTTTGTGCTTGATGAGGCTGAGATGAATGCCGCTCCTTTCGGGGAGGAACACTCAATTCCGGCAATTGGCAAGACTTTCACCGGAATGCGTTTTGTTCAGCAGGTTGACGTGCTTGACTGTCTCGGATGCGGCAACTGTGTTGACGTATGCCCCGGCAAGAAGGGTAACAAGGCTCTTTCTATGAAGCATGAGGAAGGCCAGGTTGCACAGCAGGTTAACTGGGACTATTGTGTGAACAATGTGTCAAGCAAGCAGAATCTTGTGGATGTTAAGGCTAACGTGAAGAACAGCCAGTTTGCCACACCTATGTTTGAGTTCTCCGGCGCATGCTCCGGCTGCGGCGAGACTCCTTATGTGAAACTCATCACCCAGCTCTTCGGCGATCGTGAGGTAGTTGCAAACGCCACCGGTTGCTCGTCGATCTATTCCGGCTCAGTGCCCTCTACTCCTTATTGCGAGAATGAGAAGGGCCAGGGTCCGGCATGGGCCAACTCACTCTTTGAAGACTTCTGCGAGTTCGGTCTCGGCATGCACATAGCATATGAGAAGATGCGCGCTCGTCTTGAAGAAACTTGCGACAAGGTGGCTAAGTGTGCCGACGCTCCTGAATCGCTCAAGGCTGCCGCCGCTGCATGGATGGAAGCCCGCAACGATGCCGATGCATCTCGCGAAAAAGGTAACGCCCTTGTGGAGGAAGCCAGGAAGGGGGCTGAGGCAGGATGTGATTGCTGCAAGCAGATCATCACTTTGAAGAATTATCTTGTTAAGCGTAGCCAATGGATCATCGGTGGCGACGGCGCAAGCTACGACATCGGTTTCGGCGGTCTTGACCATGTGATTGCATCCGGCAAGAATGTAAATATCCTTGTGCTTGACACAGAGGTTTACTCTAACACCGGCGGTCAGTCTTCCAAGTCTACTCCTATCGCAGCTATCGCTAAGTTTGCTGCGGCCGGCAAGCGCATCCGCAAGAAGGACCTCGGCCTTATAGCTACCACCTACGGATATGTATATGTAGCTCAGGTGGCAATGGGCGCAGACAATGCCCAGACTCTGAAGGCTATCCGTGAGGCAGAGGCATATGATGGCCCGTCGCTTATCATTGCCTACTCTCCCTGTATCAACCATGGCCTCAAGGCCGGAATGGGTCGCGCACAGGAAGAGGAAAGAAAGGCTGTGGAATGCGGCTACTGGCACCTCTGGCGCTACAATCCCGAACTTGAGGCAAGCGGACAGAATCCATTCTCGCTCGACAGCAAGGAGCCTGACTGGAGCAAGTTTGAAGACTTCCTCAAGGGAGAGGTTCGTTTCGCATCGCTCTTCAAGATGCAGCCCGAAGCGGCAGGCGAGCTCTTCCAGGCTGCTCAGGATAATGCCCGTTGGCGCTATAACAACTACAAGCGTCTTTCTCAGCAGAGCTGGGGCAACGACCCTGAACTGACAAAGACTGAAGAGGAACTCCGCAAATAATAGCGGCAAATCTTGATTATCATAAAAATCGTCCCGATGCAATTTGAATTGCGTCAGGACGATTTTTATTTGGATTTCTCTTGCAGATTACGGATGATGTAAGGTCTCTAATTCGTATGAAAGGGGGCTGCAACGTCACCTTTACAGGATGTTGCAGCCCCCTTGAATCAGAATTTATCAGATGTTGAGGAAGAGGGTTTCAAGCCAGATTACCGCCATGCCTGATATATAGCCTATGAATGCAAGCCATGTGATTTTTTTGAAATACCACATGAACGGAATCTTTTCTATGCCCATAGCCACAACACCGGCAGCAGAGCCGATGATGAGCATACTGCCGCCAACGCCGGCACAGAATGTAAGAAGATGCCAGAACAGGCCGTCTTCTATAAACAGTGAAGTATAGGAAGGGTCGGCAGATGCTGCTATCATTGCATCGTTTGCCACAGGATACATCTCCATGCAGGCTGCCACGAGGGGGACGTTGTCCACTATTGAAGAAAGCACGCCTATGATGCCGTTGATTATGTAGACATCATGGAACGTGTCGTTGAGCCATGCGGCAAGCTCCCCGAGTATTCCGGCCTGGCTCAATGCCGCCACTGCCATAAGAATGCCGAGGAAGAAAAGGATAGTAGACATGTCGATGTTTCTCATCACCTGTGATACGCGGCCTTCTATTTTGCCATCGAGTTTGTAATGCCTGACGAGCAGTTCTGTCAGCAGCCAAAGAGCTCCGAGAGAAAGAAGGATGCCCATGTATGGCGCAAGGTGAGTCGCAGCCTTGAACACCGGCACAAAAAGGAGTCCGGCCACACCGCAGCATAGAATGAGAACCGAGAGGTGGCGGTGGTGTTCCGACAGGTCGTAGCCAACGCGCGCATCCTGGCTGTTGAGCGGTTCAACCGGGGCGGCTTCAACCATATGTGTGGCGATAAATACCGGCACTATCACCGACACAAGCGACGGGAGAAGCAGGTTTGCGATAAGATCGACAGAAGAAACATAGTTCTTCATCCACAGCATGATTGTGGTGATGTCGCCGATCGGAGACCATGCGCCGCCGGCATTTGCCGCAAGCACTATGATGCAGGCAAAAATCCAGCGCTCTTTCTGGTCGCTCAGCATTCTGCGCAACATCATGACCATGATGATGGTGGTGGTCATATTGTCGAGCACACTTGAAAGGAAGAAGGCGACAAAAGCGAGAATCCACATGAGTTTACGTTTGTTGGACGCGTGGATTTTGTCCACAAGTATGCGGAAACCGCCGTATCTGTCGATTAGTTCAACGATAGTCATTGCCCCGATAAGGAACACTACTATCTCACAAGTATCGCCCAAGGCTTCAACCATTTCGTGTGAAATGTTGGGGTCATGGCTGCAAAGAGAATATACAGCCCAAAGCAATCCGCACATAATCAGCGCGAAAGTGGCTTTATTGACGCCGAGGATGTGTTCGGAGGCTATCAGTATGTAGCCAACGATGAAGATGATTAGAAGTGTTGTGATCATGGTAATCCGATATAGGATTTTAAGAAAAAGTATTAATAAAAAAATATTGTGCAAAATTAATCAAAGATATGGTTCTGACATATTATTGTGGCAGGAAAATTAAAGAAATTTCTTTGCATCGAGGCATTCATCGACCAGTGCAACGAGAAAAGGAATATATCGAGAGCATATAGGAGTTTCTGGCAGAACAAGGGCGTTGCTCTGGCGGAAGGAACAGAGCTACGTCAATATCAAGTCAGTATTCCCGGGGTTCCGAGGGTTGCTGTAAAAGTGCCGACTGCCGGAGGAAAGACATTCATAGCCTGCGATGCACTCGAAAAGATGTTTTCAACACTTGAGGTCGAAAAGCCGAAGGCAGTTGTCTGGTTTGTGCCGAGTGACCCTATTCTTCAGCAGACAGTGCGACGCCTTAAAGACCCCTCTGATCCATACCGCCAGCGGATTGACACACTTTTTAGTGGCGCCGTAGGTGTATATGACAAGGAGGAATTCTGAATGCAAAAGGATTTGACCCGGTGACGGTCAAGGAGCAGCCGAGATTCTGACTTTGGCTGCCGGGCCGGGATTAGCGTGAGAGTTGCTTACGCGCTATGATGTAAAGCGGACGGTAGGTTAGCCTGCTCGGGAGCCGGCCAAGCAATTCTTTAAGGGAGAGCCCTGAAGAGCTGCTTCCTCCCACTCCTGTGTGTTTTAGATGCAGAAGGGTGTCGCGGGGAGATTCAAATTCAAGTGTGATGGATTCTTCTTCAAGTGAGAATGAGTCAAAAAACGATGAAAGCATTTCTTCAATCTCGTCTTTCGATCTATAGATGATGCCGTAGGGGTTAGCAGATGATATTTCTTCAAGATTGCCCGGCAGGAAGGTGGAACATGCCAGGATTCCACCCGGTTTCAAAAGGAGTAACGAATTATGAAAAAATTCTTTAGGATTCACAAACCATTGCAGGGCAGATGCCGACACTATGGCATCGTATTGCCCTTGTGATTGTTCTGCTTTGTGTGCCATCCAGTCTTCGGCATTGGCTATGTGGTAATGTTCGCTTTGTGCCACGCCAAAAACGGGAAGCCGGTAAAGGTCGACAAAATCTATAGACTCAGGATTGTGTCTTGATGCAAAAGCGTGAGTGAATATCCCGCTTCCGGGCCCTATTTCGATCACTCTTCTCAGCGATGTGCCTTCACACATTTCTGCAAGCCGGTGAGCGATTGTTCTTTGTGCGTCGGCCTGCTGATTATATGTTGCAAGTGCCTTGCTGAATCTTTTGCCTATTTTTTCTGAAGAGGGTAGTGCAGATTTTATTAGCGGAAGTAGATCTACATAGTGAGGAGCGTCAATCTCGATAATGCTTTCTGAAGAATTGTGGCTTTTCCATGCCTGTTTTTGGTTTTGGAATGGAAAAATCAAGTCGTTGCGCGAGATGTAGACTCTATTCCATTTTGAGTTGTTACCGCGAGGCGCTGATGCCCGGCTTTTTAGAATAAATTCAAGTTCGGATTTAAGTTTGTCGATGTCGGGGGTGTTGAAGCAGCCTTCGAGATTTTTATAATGCGATCCGCTCATGCGCATTCTGAACTTTCGCAGATTTCGCTCGTCGAGTGTTTCGAGTGTGCCTTTGAATATATTTTCGGGAATGCCGGTGGAATTGTCAACAGGAGATTCCGTGCCGTTTATGGCTATTGCCATCGACAGGCGGTTGAATGGCACCGACATAGACGCCATGTACACACCCATCGACCATGCGAAAAGAGAAATCGTGGTGTAGCTGTCGAGTATCTCTGTCGGGAAATCAAAGTCTGTGTATCCCGACACCACCGCTACATCCCATCCCGGATGAGAAATGTGAGAATAGAACTCCATGTCGGTGGACCATCCGGAAAAAATCAATATCAGCCGAGAAGAGCCCTCTTTATGTAGAAATTCACATTTCATATCTCTGATTCTCCAATATTTTAAAAACCGGTAAAAATGAATCAAAATCCATGTCGGCTCCAAGTGAGAACCTGATTCTTTCTCCTCCGGGGGGCACAGTCGGACGTCTTATAGGAAGAGCGATTATCCCTTCTTTTCTCAGTTCTCCGGCTATGTCGAGAGCCTTTGCGGAATCTCCGGTGATGAAAGGGATAATCTGGGTTGAAGACCCCGTGGATTTACCTGAAATTCGTTCAATCTCTTTGTTGAACCGCTGTGAAAGCTGTCTTAATTTGGCACGTTGCCGGCCCATGCCTGTTATTTTTTCAGTCATGAGCATGCTCCAGGCCACATTGACGGGAGGGATCGCGGTTGAAAATATGAATGGGCGTGCACAGTTTACGAGAAGTGTTTTAATCTCTTCATCGCACACAGCGAAAGCGCCTGCCGAAGCACCTGCCTTGCCGAATGTGCCTATGATTACGTCTATGTCTTTAATCAGAGAGCATTCTTCTGCAATTCCAAGACCCTTTTCTCCCCTTACGCCGAAAGCGTGTGCCTCGTCAATATATAGCATCACATTATGATGTCTTTTCTTTATTTCAACGAGTTTATGCAGTGGCGCTTCGTCACCGTCCATGCTGTAGATGGATTCGGCCACAACTATGATTCTCTCGTAATTGCAGGACTCTTTTTCAACTATTTCGTTAAGTTTGCCGATGTTGTTGTGGGGGAATCGTTTGAAATTGGAGGTCCCGATTTTTAGTCCGTCCACAATCGAGGCGTGAACAAGTTTGTCACACACAAAGAGAGTGTGAGGCAACGTAAGCGCCCCGATGCACCCCACGTTGGCATGATAGCCGGAATTAAAAAGCAGGGCCGGTTTTCCGTAGAGTGACGAGAGATAATGCTCGAAGGCGCTGTGATGTTCCTGCCTGGCCGAAAGAAGCCGTGATGCCGACGAAGAGAACGGCGCGTCGCCGAATCGCTGAAGAAACTCTTCCATGAATTCTTCTGCGTGAATGGCGAGAGAGAGATAGTCGTTTGAAGAGAGGTCAAGCATATCGGAGGCAGCCGAATCGGGAATCCTTCTCAGCCTTTTCTCCTTGTCTAAGCCTGACAGAACATCTTTTATTGTTGGCATGGCATCTCCTTTACTAATTTTATAAGAGCTTCACACAGTTTTTCAACTTGTTCGTCGCTCACAGCGAGGTAGGGGGGCATAATGTAGCAGTTATGTGCGAACGGGCGTATCCACACCCCTTCTTTTACACATCGTTTTTGAAACTCTCCGCAATCTACATATTGCTCCACCTCAATCACTCCGATTCCGCCAAGCACACGCACGTCGCGCACACCCGGAAGATTTTTTGCCGGGGCGAGCTTTTCTTTCATTATTGCCTCAATGTGTTTTATTCTTTCTTGCCAGGGAGATTCAAGCAAAAGTTTCACCGAGGCCACAGCCACGGCACATGCCAAAGGGTTTCCCATGAACGTGGGCCCATGCATCATCACTCCCGCGCTGCCTGATGAAATCATGTCTGCCACCTTGGCGGATGCCGCCACAGCCGAGAATGTCATGTAGCCTCCGGTTATTGCTTTGCCGATGAGCATTATGTCAGGCTCTATTCCGGCATGTTCGCAGGCAAACATTTTTCCTGTCCTTCCGAATCCTGTGGCTATTTCATCAAGAATGAGAAGAATGCCTTTTTCATCGCAGGCTTTTCTCAGGCAGCGGAGGTATTGCGGGTGGTAGAATCTCATTCCCCCGGCGCCTTGCACCACAGGCTCAAGAATCACAGCCGCGAGTTCATCACCATGGGCGTCGAGAAGATCTTGCATTGGCTGAAAAGATGCAGGGTCCCACTCTTCATCAAAGCGACATGACGGAGCCTCTGCAAAATAGCGCACCGGGAGCGCCGGCCCGAATGCTCCGTGCATTCCTGTGACGGGGTCGCACACCGACATGGCGTTCCAGGTGTCGCCATGATAGCCGGAACGTATGGTGGCAAAATTGGTGCGTCCGGGATTGTCTTGTGCCTGGACTGCCATTTTCATGGCAACTTCTGTTGCCACAGAGCCTGAATCGGCATAGAATATGTGATTCATCGATTTCGGAAGAATGGAGAGCAGAAGTTTCCCGAGCTCGATGGCCGGAGCATGTGTTAACCCTCCGAACATCACATGGCTCATTTTCTTGAGCTGGTTTTCGATTGCCGCATTCAGCACAGGATGGTTATAGCCGTGGATCACACACCACCATGATGACATGCCGTCGATGAGGCGGGTGCCATCGGCCAAAACAATCACCGCTCCTTCTGCGTGGTCCACTGTGTAAGTGGGCAGGGGATTATGGGTAGAAGTGTAAGGATGCCACAGGTGCAGCCGGTCAAATTCATCATGGAGAGGCATTTTGCAATCGGATTTCATGAATAGTACGGTTTGGATTCTTCATGTAGAAGATAAAAGAAAGGAAACACATGCAGTTTCCTTTGCGAAATTACAAAATGATTCTCAAATATGCAACCGCTATTTTGCGTGCGGGTTCAATTTATGATTAAGCACGACCGGCCTGACGCTACACGGGGTCAACGTCATAATATACAGTGGAAGTCTTTATGTCGGGATGAAGTGATATTCCGGCATAGATAGCTCTTAGCAGGTCTTTCACTTTTTTCATGGAAGCCCCGGCCTCGATTTTGAGCATTATCGATTGCAGATAGTATGACGCCACTCGTGATATAAAAGGTTTTTCCGGCCCGAGCACACGTTGCCCGAACACTTTTCTTAATTCTAAAGTGAATGTCACGGCCGCTCGTTCGCAGGCCATTGCATCTTTGTTTTTAATATATATGTTGATAACTTTTGTGAAAGGGGGGTATGCGTATTTTTTTCTGTCGGATATTTCCGCATTGTAGTAGGCATTATAGTCATGAGCCTTAACATATTTCAGCACTTCATGGTCCGGGTTTACTGTCTGGATCATTACGGAGCCTTTCTCTTTGCGTCGTCCTGCTCTTCCTGCCACTTGTTCAAGCATGTTGAACGCGCGTTCATTGCTTCTGAAGTCGGGGAAATTAAGCAAAGTGTCGGCATTAAGCACTCCCACAGTGCGTACATCGCCGAAGTCGAGACCTTTCGACACCATTTGAGTGCCTACGAGTATGTCGGTTTCATGACGGGCGAATTCTTCGATTATTTCCTGATAAGCGTCTTTGTTGCGTGTTGTGTCAAGATCCATCCGGGCCACGCGATAGCCCTCAAATTCCTGATGAAGCTCTTCCGCAATTCTCTCTGTGCCATATCCGAAAATTCGGATTCCATTCTGTCCGCACGCAGGGCAGAGCTGGGGAAGAGTTTGAGAATAACCGCAATAATGGCAGCGGAGCAGCCCTAAGTTTTTGTGGTAGACAAGAGAGACGTCGCAGTTTACGCATTTTGGCGACCATCCGCATTGGTCGCACACCACCACGGGGGCGAATCCTCGGCGATTCTGGAACATTATGGCCTGTTTCCCGTCGCGCAATGTGTCGAGGATGCGTTTGCGAAGAGGATGAGACAGAATCCCTTTCACTTCTTTCTTTTTCCTCATCTCTTTCATGTCGATTATTTCCACATCCGGCAACGTCGCACCCTCAAACCGCTCAGAGAGAGAGACAAGCCCATATTTGCCGCATCCGGCCTTATAGAATGTCTCGACTGAAGGAGTGGCAGACCCGAGCAGAGACTTTGCTCCGTGCATCTGCGCCAGCACGAGGGCGGCGTCGCGTGCATTGTAGCGTGGAGCTGGGTCATATTGCTTGAATGATGCTTCGTGCTCCTCATCCACTATCACTAATCCGAGACGTGCAAATGGAAGAAACACTGAAGACCTTACGCCAAGCACAACCAATGGTTCATTTGTGGATAGCAGCCGTTTCCATATGTCTACTCTTTCCGAATCTGAGAACTTTGAATGATACACAAGAAGTCTGCTTCCAAACACCTTTTTCAGTCGGTCTGACAACTGTGTGGTTAGCGAGATTTCAGGCACGAGAAACAGCACCTGGTCGCCATTATTAAGCGAGCGGGCCATGAGATGGGTATAGATCTCTGTTTTTCCGCTTCCTGTCACTCCGTGAAGCAGCTGTATAGGCAGGCGGCGGAAGCCGGAGTCTAATTCGTCGAGCGCTCTTTTCTGCGATTCAGAGAGCGGCGACAGATTGATTGCGTTGTCAGGTGTGCCTGCGGATGCGAATCTGTTGACCGACTTTTTCACAGTCTCAAGAATCCCTTTGTCGATGAGGGATCTCAGCACTGCGGGCGAAGTGCCGGCAGTAGAGAGCAGTTTGTCGCGCTCCACCTCTTTCAGTTCGCCTCCGGGTGATAGCCAGGCCGAAAGGTCAAGATATGCTATAAGCAATTTCTCTTGCTGTCGAGAACGCGACACCATTCCGAAACACTCGTGCAGCCTTTCGGTGTCGCCCCGCTCAAAAGTGATGCGCACCACAGTGGTTTTCTTAGGCCGATAGCGTTCTGTGACCTTTTCGTCGATTTCTATCAGTCCGTTCTCAAGAAGTGGATTTATGACAGCCGCCACATTTTTGATTTTTGTCTCCCCCTCGATTTCAGATATTCGGAGTCTTTTTTTCTCCTGTAATAACTGAATCACAAGGGCCTGCTTCTCCGTCATCTTGAAAGGCGATGAAAGGTCAGGCTCGTAATCAGCATTGAGCGAGAGGAATGTCTCGCTTTCCGGTTTCAGCCCGGTTGGCACAGCCGCTTTATACACCTCTCCTGGTGCGCAAAGATAATAGTCCGCTATCCAATGCCAGAGTTTAAGCTGGGGATAGCGGACTATTGGTGAAGAGTCGAGCAAAGCCATGAGAGGTTTCACCTCATATCCTTTCGGTTCAGAGGAATGAAGACACTCTATAATGGCTGTGTAGTATTTTTTTTTGCCGAATTGCACTAACACGCGCGAGCCGACCTGCACTTTATCCTCCATGTCTTGCGGCACAAGGTAGGTGAAGGTGGAATACAGTGGGAGTGGCAGTATAACTTCGGCAAACAAGGTGGTCAGAATAGGTAAGCCGCATTTATGAACCATCCGCGGGGCTGGGCCGAATAATTGTCAAGCTTGATTGTTCTCGCCTGATAGCTTATTCCCCATGAATATCCTGCCGACAGCTGGTATCGTTCAAAAATCTCTGCTCCGAGACCGCACTGCATTGCCACATAGCCGCCGGGGTGTTCAAGAGCCGGCTGCTCGTTGGTCCCTACAGTGAAATTAAAGACAGGGCCTCCGAAAATGAAAGGGGCGAGATATTGTTCAAATCCGTTCATGCGTGTCCATTTGAATTTCAGGTTAATCGGAATTTCAAGAGTGTGGAACCACACATCTTGGTTTTTGATTCCTGTAGACGACCATATCTCATGGTCACCGAAATTCACATGCGCCCCGTGAAGGTTGTAGCGCAATCCGAGATCGATGCCGAATCCGATTCCTGGAATCATGAGCTCTCCCATGATTCCGGCCTGTCCTCCGGTGAGTCCGCCGGTTTTGGCTAATTTCTGTTTCCAATGGAGAGTGGAGAAATTCACACCTACCATTGGGCCCCAGCGTAATTCTGCCGAGGCCGCAATGGCGGTAGCCAATAGTGTTGTCAGGAGAAGAAATTTCCTAAACATTTTTTATGCGTTAAAATTTGTCAGGACTTATGTCGTTTTACAGTGCCTCTATCAGAAAAGGTAGGCGGCTGTCACAGTCCAGTAATTGTTCTTCACTTTCACGTCGGTTGTGTTTAACCAATGATCGGCGATGTTATTGATGCCGAATCCGTAGGAGCCTGCAATCTGGAGATGCTTGACAATCTCGAAGCCGATGCCGACATTCCATGCCACCTGGCAGGTCTTGGTCTTGAAGGCTTCGATAGAATTCTTGTCGAGCTTGATTGCAAATGAGGGGCCGGTAAAGATGTAGGGGGAGAATACGTTGCCTACTACCGGAAGACCGAATTTATATTTGATGTTGAGAGGTATCTCAAGGAAGTTCTTGCCGATGTTGTCTTCTGCGGTCTCTGTCTGCAGCTCTGTATTCATGCGAGTGTACATTGCTGAGAGGTCGAAACAAAGGCCGATAAGGGGCACCTGGAATTCAGTCATCACACCCACAGTGTAGCCGCAATTGTTGTCATCTGAAAGATTTCTGTCGAGGTTTTTGAGATGGAGGCTGTTGAGGTTAAGACCTGCCTTGACACCGAAACGGAACTGGGCCTGAGCCATTCCTATGCCGAAAATGGCAACGAGAAAAACGAGTAGAATTTTCTTGTAAGATTTCATTCTTGATTTGGTTTAGATAATAAAAATATTGAAATTATATGAATTTCAGCCAAAATTGATTGCCTGAAATACCTTCTTTCCGGTGCAAAGTTAATAAAAACTTTTATAATTTGTGAAAAATGTTGCGATTATGGATAAGCGGAGCGATGTTTTTTGTTTAACTTTGCAAAGCCTAACGATGCTTGAATATCTCTTGCGGTAGTTAAGGCCGGCGAAATTTACAGTAAACAGACACAAAATTTCAGACATTGCATATATAATATGGAAGAAGACAATATAAAGCCCGCTGCGGCTGAGCAGGTAGAGGAAAGAGATTCAGTTGAAGTTGAAAAAGTGGAGGCTTCTGCCGAGGAGGAACTCAAGGTGACTGAGAAGACTATAGAGATGCTTCGCACGGTTTTCGATCCGGAGATTCCGGTGAATGTCTATGATCTCGGCCTTATATATAAGATCGACTATGACTTATCCGATAAAACACTTCATGTGGATATGACGCTCACCGCGCCGGGATGTCCGGCAGCGGATTTTATAATGGAAGATGTGCGCCAGAAGCTGCTTAGCGTGGAGGGTCCGGAAAAAGTGGACCTTCGTCTTGTGTTTGAGCCGGTATGGACTCAAGACATGATGAGCGAGGAGGCAAAGCTTGAACTCGGGTTCCTCTAATTTCTCTTACTATTTATATTAAGAATCGGTTGGCTTCATTCTGCATTAGTCATATATTTATAATGCGGGGAGAGGCGCACTGTTATCTGATAAAACAATCAGCGGTTTGAAGAAATCATATTTTCTGAGCGACCTCCATCTCGGGGCTCCGTATTTTCCTGACTCAAGAGAGGCGGAAAAACGAGTTGTGGCTTTTCTTGATTCTATAAAGCAAGATGCAGAAGCGATATATCTTTTAGGAGATGTGTTGGACTATTGGTATGAATATCGGTATGTGGTGCCTCGGGGGTTTGTGAGGTTCTTCGGAAAACTCGCGGAACTTTCGGATTCCGGGGTGAGGATTGTGTGGCTCATCGGGAATCATGACATCTGGATTTTTGACTATCTTCCGAAAGAATTGGGTATAGAGGTTGTCGACGGAAGTCTCACAGAGGAGATTCACGGCAAGACGTTCTTCATGACTCATGGCGACGGGGTCGGGAAACTTCCTGCGTCTTTTAGGTTTCTTCGCTGCCTGTTCAGGAATAAAATCTGCCAGAAAGCATTCGCGGCAATCCATCCGCGATGGACAATTCCGTTTGCTTACAACTGGAGCCGCCATAGCCGTAAAGAGGGGGAGGCGCGTGGTTTGCCCGACGAAAAGTTGCTTGTCAATTTGAAAGAGTATGTGCTGGATTATCATAAGGCGCACCCGAATGTGGATTACTATTTGTTCGGTCATGTGCATGTGTTGAGCCGGGAAACGGTTTGTGACGGTTGTGAAATGATAGTTCTCGGAGAATGGATTCGGACATTTAGTTACGCAATTATGGGTGAAAATGGGTTAGAACTGCGAAAATGGGGGTAATTTTATATGTTTTACAACATGTTTATTACATTTTGGCAAAAAATATTTGGTCAGTCCGTAATAAAGCCGTAACTTTGCACCGAACCTAAAAACAATCTTTTTTACCTTAAGATTTTTTACCTGTAGAAACTTATCTAAGGGGTGCGACCGTGGAGGTTATCACCCTTTTTTCATTCTTCGGGTGGTGACACCAGGAGAAATGAGACAATCCCCCGCATGCGGCCATAAGGAGCAGATGCGGGGGGTTGGCATTATGAAACGAAAAGCGCAGAGTGTTGTGCGATTGGTCTGGGCTTTTAAAATCAGTTAGCAGTCTGCAAATAAATGAATGCTATGATAGAAACTCATTAGAGATAGGAGTTCGTAATCAATAAAGCAAAACGGCAATCCAGGCGTCGATGGATTGCCGTTTTGCTTTATTGATTTTTGCGTTGTTGCCGTAGTCTGTCGCGTTTTCTTAAGGCAAAGAACGCGAGCACAATCACAAGTGTCTCTGCTCCGGCAATGCAGAAGAAACGCCCATACTGGCCTGAATTGAGCAGGTCTATGCCGAAATATATGCACATGAACAATGCGTATACGGATAGAAGTATTGTTACTGTTACGTGTCTTTGCGCTTTCATATCATTCTTTGTGATGCTCGTTGGAATTATTCAGCCCGTTGGATTTGTCCGGCTCGCCGGAATTTTCGGGTGAGGTCGCATTGTTGTCGGCCGGTGTCTCTATGTCTTTTTCTTCTGAGTGGTAAACGATATATGGCGACTCCTCCGGATGGAAATGCCCTTCTGAAAGATAATCGTAAATCTGGATGCAAGCCATTGCATCCAGGGCTGCGTAACATTGTTGAGAGGGTGTGAGATATTCCGCCTCCCAGTTAGTCAGACGTTGCCCTTTTGACACTCGCTCGCCAAACACAATCCCATATATGCGCGACAGGCTGTTGTCGGCAATCTCATATTCTTTCACATAATTCTGGAGGTCGATAAACCCTTTAGGAGAAATGTGTGTGATTTTATTGAGATTATGGAAATCATCGTGGACTGAAAGTCCGATTTTCAAAATATTTTCATCCTCAAGAAGGTCTATTATGTGCTGTGAAAGACCTGTGATGTTGATGCGAAATAGAAAGCAGACCGAACGTGTAGACAACTGCACAAGCGCCACGGAATTAATCTGCCCTTTTCTGAAACTTGGCCTGGTCTCTGTGTCGAATCCAATAGTGTTGGACTTGCGCAGTTCGGCAATAGCTTCAATAATGCCCTGCTCATGGTCTACCACTCTTATCTCCCCTTTGAAATGTGCCTGAGGGAGGGCAGAGAGTTGAGTCTTGTTGATGCTTAGAAATGCGCCTGAAGAAAAATCGGGATTCATCGATGTTAGTCTCTATTGATTGAACCTCCTCCCGCATGAATTGGAGAGTATACGAAAAGGGCTGAACTTAAATTTGGTATATGTTTGTGTGATTCAAAAAATATCGCGGCTCAAGTTTAGTTTCCCTCATTTCAGAATTGCCTGAAAACCGATTTCAAACCTTACCGGATTGTTTTGAGGCCACTGCAATGCAAATTTATAAAATTTTTAAACAACGGAGTAATAAAATTGTGAAAATAGTCTTTAATGATGTTAAAAAATACGTGATTTTATAAATTTGGCATTTCCAGCCACAATGATTCGGGGAAATGGCGATTTAGCCATTCCTGTATGTATCTGCGAGAGTCATCGCAAATGACAGGGTCTTTGTCGAAATATGGGTTGTATATCACGGCAAAAAGTTCTATGCCGTAATTTTCAATAGCCTTGAGTGTGAGAAGCGCATGATTTATAGACCCGAGTTCTCCCGATACCACTGCCACAGTCGGCAGGTTTCTTTCAGAGATGTAGTCGGCCGTGAGATAGTCTTCGGTTATAGGGACCATGAGGCCGCCGGCTCCTTCCACAAGCACATGGCTGAATTGTCGGGCCAAAGACTCTGTGGCGGAATCAATCACATTGAGGTCTATTTCCTTGCCGTCAATCTTTGCAGCAAGGTGAGGCGAAGCCGGATAAGAGAAAATGACCGGGGCAGTAAGATGGCAGTCGTCTACAGGCAGATAGCCTGTGCCCATTATTTTTCGATGGCGGTCGATGTCTTCACTATTGCCGACGTTGCCGGTCTGAATCATTTTCTGAGTTATGCAGGAGCGCCCTGATTCCATAATTTCACGGGCAAGCCATCCGGTTGCAAAACTTTTGCCAACATCTGTGCCGGTGCCAGTCACAAAAAGCACCGGCGGAATATTTACGTCAGATAAATTCATATAAATATTATTGTAATGTGATAGAGTAGTCAGAAAAATGTGTCGACACATATGAGATTAATAAAAGAGGAACGCTACATTCAGGCGTTCCTCTTTTATTGTCAGGGATTTAACCTAATGCAGATTACCATGCGAACATGGGATAGTCGTTCATCATTTCGTTAACTTCCCGGCGAACTTCTGCAATCACCTTCTCGTCGTCGGCGTTAGTGAGCACGCGGTCGATGAGATCGGCAATTGTCTCCATAAGTTCTTCCTTGGCGCCGCGAGTTGTGATTGCAGCTGTGCCAAAGCGAAGTCCTGATGTGAGGAACGGAGAGCGGCTGTCATACGGCACCATGTTTTTGTTGGCAGTGATGTCTGCTTCCACGAGCACTCTTTCTGCTTTCTTTCCGCTCATTTCAGGGAATTTGGGACGGAGGTCAACGAGCATGCAGTGGTTGTCGGTGCCGTCAGAGATAATCTTGTAGCCTCTCCTTATAAGAGCGTTGGCAAGAGCGTCGGCGTTTTTCTTGATCTGGATGGCATATTCTTTCCATTCCGGCTGAAGAGCCTCTCCGAAAGCCACTGCCTTGGCGGCAATCACGTGTTCGAGCGGGCCGCCCTGCACTCCGGGGAATACAGCAGAATCGAGGAGCGCCGACATTTTCTTGATTTCACCTTTAGGAGTTTTCTTGCCCCAAGGATTGTCGAAATCTTTGCCCATAAGGATGAGGCCGCCGCGAGGTCCGCGAAGTGTCTTGTGGGTTGTGGTGGTAACAACATGAGCGTGCTTCAGAGGGTTCTCAAGAAGACCTGCAGCGATAAGGCCGGCAGGGTGAGCCATGTCAACCATGAAAATAGCGCCGATTTCGTCGGCTACTTTGCGGATGCGTGCATAATCCCATTCGCGGCTATATGCGCTGCCGCCGGCAATTATAAGTTTCGGCTTGTGTTCGCGGGCTTTCTGTTCGAGCTCCTCGTAGTTCACACGGCCTGTGTCGGCACAAACAGTGTAGCTGATTGGCTTGAAGTGAAGGCCGGAGAAGTTCACCGGGCTGCCGTGGCTGAGGTGGCCGCCGTGGCTGAGGTCCATTCCGAGGAAAGTGTCGCCGGGCTGGAGGCAAGCCATGAATACTGCCATGTTAGCCTGTGCGCCGCTGTGGGGCTGAACGTTTGCCCACTCAGCGCCGAAAAGCTTCTTTGCACGGTCGATGGCAAGATTCTCGGCTTCATCAACAATCTGGCAGCCGCCATAATAGCGGTGTGCAGGATATCCTTCTGCATACTTGTTGGTGAGGCATGAACCCATTGCGCGCATAACTTCGTCGCTGACAAAGTTTTCGCTGGCTATAAGCTCGATTCCACGACGCTGGCGAAGATGTTCGCGGTCGATGATGTCGAAGATTTCGTTGTCTCTCTTCATTTTATTAGCGTGTTTTCTGATGAATAGATTATTAGGAGTTAAAGCAAAGCCCGGAAAGGCATATATTGCCAATGCAAAGGTAGTGATACGGTTGGAATTGTGCAAATTTATATCGCTAAAAAAACAGCCGTCGGTCGGCTAGCGACTGACGGCTGTTTTTCAATATGGCTTCGGTTAGCCTCCGAAGTTGTCGTAGTGGATTGATTTGGGTTCCACTCCGAGGTTGTAGAGCATGTTGTTCACAGCATTGCTCATAGGGCCGGGGCCACACATGTAGTATTCGATGTCTTCAGGGGCTTCATGGTCTTTGAGATAGTTCTCATACATGACCTGATGAACGAATCCGGCAGTGTATTTCACGCCCGCTGCATCCGCGGCAGGGTCGGGACGGTCGAGCGCAAGATGGAACTTGAAGTTCGGGAAGTCTTTCTCAAGCTGCAGGAAGTCTTCGAGATAGAAAACCTCGTTGAGTGCGCGTGCGCCATAGAAATAGTGCATTTTGCGGTCGGTGGTGTGGAGTGTTTTTGTCATCCACATTATCTGGGCGCGGAGAGGAGCCATGCCGGCGCCGCCTCCCACCCATATCATCTCTGCTTTGGAGTCTACGATAGGGTGGAAGTCGCCGTAGGGGCCGCTCATCATCACCTTGTCGCCGGGTTTGAGAGAGAATATGTATGACGACGCAATGCCGCAGGGCACATCCTGGAAGCCAACCTGAGGTTTCGGCTTGAAGGGAGGTGTGGCAATACGCACTGTGAGCATGATTCTGTCGCCCTCTTCGGGATAGTTGGCCATAGAGTATGCTCTGACGGTGTCTTCCGTGTTTTTAGCCTTGAGAGTAAACAGTCCGAATTTTTCCCATGCCGGCAGATATTCATCGCCAATCAGAGACTTGTCGATGTCTTTGTCATAAGACATGTCATATTTCGGGATTCGGATCTGTGCATACGAACCCGGAATGAAATTCATGTGCTCACCCTTGGGAAGCTGCACGATAAACTCCTTGATAAATGTGGCCACATTCTTGTTGGAGATAACTTCGCATTCCCATTCCTTGACATCGAGGGCTGCTTCATCGACATGGATTTCCATGTCGCTTTTCACTTTCACCTGGCATCCGAGACGCCAGTTGTCTTTAATTTGACGGCGAGTGAAATGCACAGCCTCTGTGGGCAGCATATCGCCGCCGCCTTCAAGAACCTGCACTTTGCATTGGCCGCAGCTGCCTTTTCCGCCGCAGGCTGACGACAAGTGCACTCTGCCGTCGGCAAGGGTGGCAAGAAGCGACTTGCCGCTGTCGGCCTTAACTTCTTTCTTGCCGCCGTTGATGGAGATTGTCACCTCGCCGGAGGCCACGAGCCAGCGCTTGGCGACAAGCAGAATCATCACCAGCACAAGGACGATGACAAAGAATATCAACGCCGCCACAATTACTGAATTCCAATGAATCATATTAAGTAATGACATAAAGGTTTTATTATTATCACCTTCCCCCTTTGCTTCAACAAAGAGGGTGTGGCGGGTTTTAGAGTTTGATGCCGAGGAAGCTCATGAATGCTATGCCCATGAGGCCGGTGATTATGAATGTGATGCCTATTCCTCTGAGTGGAGCAGGAATCTGGCTGTAGGCGAGGCGCTCGCGAATTGCTGCAAGGCAGGTGATGGCGAGAAGCCAGCCTATGCCGGAGCCGGCGCCATACACGGTGGCTGTCCAGGCATCGGGGAATTCACGCTGCTGCATGAAGAGCACTGCGCCAAGAATTGCACAGTTCACAGCTATGAGCGGCAAAAATATGCCAAGTGAAGAATACAGCGCGGGAGAGTATTTCTCAATCACCATCTCAAGAATCTGCACGAGGGCGGCAATCACAGAGATAAACATAATCAGGCCGAGGAAGCTGAGGTCGGTCTCGGCATATTCTTCTCCGAGCCAGCTCAATGCCCCGGGCACGAGGATGTACTGGTTGATGCACCATGTCACAGGGAGAGCGATGATGAGCACGAAGCTCACCGCCACTCCCAGTCCGAACGCAGTCTTCACATTCTTCGACACGGCAAGGAATGAACACATGCCGAGGAAGTAGGCGAATATCATGTTGTCGACAAAAATCGACCTTATGAACAGATTTAGATTTTCCATAACTTAAATTTGGAGTTTTCTGGTTACGACTGCGAGTGAATTATTCCTGAAGGTCTTTGTTGCGGGAACGATGAACCCAAATGATGCAGGCCACGGTTATGAGGGCCATGGGCGGGAGAATCATCATGCCGTTGTTCTGATAGCCATGGTCGTAGCACCATTGCGGAATCACCTGATAGCCGAAAAGAGTGCCGCTTCCGAGAAGTTCGCGGAAAAAGCCTACTATAATGAGGATAATGCCGTAGCCGAGGCCGTTGCCAATTCCGTCGAGGAAAGATGGCCACGGGCGGTTGCTCATGGCGAATGCCTCAAGTCGACCCATGATGATACAGTTTGTTATGATCAGTCCGATAAAGACTGACAGAGCTTTGCTCACTTCATAATTCCATGCTTTCAGAACTTGGTCTACAATCACAACGAGAGCCGCCACAACCACGAGCTGCACGATGATTCGGATAGAGGTGGGGATGGTGTTGCGAAGAAGCGAGATAATCACATTTGCAAGCGCAAGCACGGCTGTTACTGAAATAGTCATGACTACTGCGGGCTCAAGCTTGGCGGTGACAGCAAGAGCCGAGCAGATTCCCAGCACCTGCACAATGACGGGGTTGTCTTTCGATAAAGGATTAACGAGAGGCAGTAATGATTTGTTGATGTTCATAATCCGGGAATCTTATTATTTGTCTGAAGTGTTGTTTTTAAGTTCGCGGAAGAATGCCGAATAGGGCTCAAGAGAATCGAAGAGCATCTTCTGCACTCCCTGGCTGGTGATTGTGCCGCCGCTCACAGCGTGCACCCATGCCCTTCCTGCCGGCTCCTTGCCGGTTTTCACCACTGCTACTGATGTAAACTCTCCATTGTCAGAGAAAATATTTTTGCCATCGAACTGCCCGCTGAAAGTGGGTTTCTCGATTTCGGCCCCGAGACCCGGGGTTTCTCCCTGGTGAGCGAAATATGCGCCGTAGATGGTGTCGCCATTGTCATCGAAAGCCACATAGCCCCAGATTGGGCCCCATAGCCCGGCTCCGTAGACGGGCACTATGTATTTCAGGCCATTGTCGGTGGTGCATTCAAACACAGGAAGCATGCGCTCCTCTGCCGGCTTCTTTACTTCCATGGCAACATTCACCTTGAAAGGGTCGGTGTTGCCATCGATTTTCTCTCCTTTGGAGTTCACAATATATCTTTCAGAGATGTGGCTGTCGAAAAGCTGAGCCACGCTTTCGCCGTTTTCAGGAGCTATTCGTGCTGAAGCAAGAATCTGTCGTTTCGTGTCGTTGGCAATGTTCTCTAACTGTTGCGGACGCAATGCCTGGTAGACAACAGACAGAACCACTCCCACCACGAGCACGAGCACCGTGGAATAGATGATTGTGTAAAGGTTGCTTTGTCTATTCATAATTGCAGGAGTGTTATTAATTCTTTACGGATGCGCGTTTCAGGCGTCGGTTGATATTGGCGTTGACAACGCAATAGTCGATGAGCGGCGCGAAGCAGTTCATGAGAAGCACTGCAAGCATTGCCCCTTCGGGATAGCCGGTATTGTAGCATCTGATGATTATTGCGATTGCGCCGATAAGGAAGCCGTAGATGTATTTGCCGATTTCCGTGCGGCAGGCTGTCACAGGGTCGGTTGCCATAAAGACCACAGCGAAGGCAAAGCCTCCGAGGCAAAGCTGCTCTACGGGCGACAGATAGGTGACAGGGTAGAGCGGTGTGGCGAAATTATTGGCGAGAAGGGCCATAAAGAATCCGCCGACCACAGCCGAAATTGTGATTTTCCATGAGGCCATTCCGGTGGCGAAGAGAATTGCAAGGCCGATAAGGATGCAAAGCGTGGAAGTCTCGCCCCAAGAGCCGGGATATAGCCCGAGGAAGATGTCGGAGAAACTAAGCGGCGAGCCTGTCACTCCAAGCACTTCCACCTGTCCGCTTGCAGAGGCCAGCTGCCCGAGAGGGGTCGCGCCTGAATATCCGTCGATTGAAGCCATTTCTCCAAGCGACACAAACACATTGTCGCCGCTCATCTGCGAAGGATAGGCGAAGAAGAGGAATGCGCGGGTGACAAGCGCAACGTTGAGGAAGTTGTAGCCGGTGCCGCCGAACACTTCTTTTGCGAAAATCACAGCAAACGCCACTGCCACAGCGAGCATCCAGCATGGCGTAGACACCGGGCAAATCATAGGAATCAGAAGACCCGACACCAGGAATCCCTCCTGAATTTCATGGCCTCTTATCTGCGCTATGATAAATTCGATTCCGAGGCCCACGATGTAGGCGGTGAGAATCTGAGGAAGCACAGCCCAGAATCCATAGAAGAATAAATGGAAGAGGCCGTGGTTGGTGTCGCCTGTGGCAAGCGCGTGTTGCAATCCTACGTTCCACATGCCGAAGAGGCAACATGGAAGGAGCGCGAGCACCACTATAATCATCGTGCGTTTGGAGTCGTTGGCATCGTGGATGTGTACTCCTGAGCGCGATGTCTCGTTAGGTGTGAAAAGAAACGTGTAGAAACCGTCGAAAACGGAATGAAGTTTTGAGAACTTCCCTCCTTCCTCGAAATGTGGCTTCACACTGTCGATTTTTTTCTTTAATCCTTTCATCTGAAGTATGAAATATTGTAGATGGTGAAAACTCAAATATCGGGGAATATGTCAGGAGAGTTCCTTTCTCAGATTGTCAAGACCTTCCCTCACTATTTTCTGAAGCTCAATCTTAGAAGTGTCGACAAACTCCGGCAGGGCAAAGTCTTCAGGCGCAACTTCGTAGATTCCGAGCTTTTCCATTCGGTCGATGTCGCCGGCGATAATGGCCTTGAGCAGATATTCCGGATAGATGTCGAAGGGGAATACTTTGTCGTATTCTCCGCTCAAAATCATAGCGCGGTGTCCACCTTTGATTCTTGAATCAAATTTGTAAGGTTTTGAAAGCCCGCGGAGAAATGCCGGGAAACTTCTTTTCACGGAGAATTTGCCGGGGTCGAGCGATGCCCAGCCCATGAATTCATCGGCATGGTCTCCTTCTTCAATCACAGTGATCTGGCGGTATGGGTAGCGGAGGAATCCGTTGGTGTGCACTCTCACTCCTGTGAGCACGTTGCCTGAGATTATGCGGAGGCTTTGGCCTGTTTTTAGCATTCCTCCGATGAGAGTGTCAATCGAGGCGCCCATAGTGGTTTTCACAAGATGCGGGTCGTTTACACCTTCTCCGGTCACAGCCACAACTGTGTGGTAGTTGAGGATTCCGTCGGCACAAAGCATTCCGATTCTTGCCGCTGTTGCAGCGTCGAGTGTCCATACAGTCTCGCCTTTGTTGACAGGTTTGACTGCTGCGATCTGAACGCCCACATTTCCGGCAGGGTGGGGCCCGTCGAATTCATACACTTCTGCTGATTTCGATGTTATCCCGCTCCCCGGTCTTATTCCGAGATACACTTTTCCGGAAGTGAGTTTTGCAAGAGCCTGAAGACCTTTTTCAAGATACGGGGCAAGGCTGGAATCAAGCAATTCAGGAGCAAGCGGAGCAGAGTTGAAAGCTGTGACGAAGATGTCGCGTGGAGCGACATTAGGATCGGGCACAATGTCGTATGGACGCTGGCGCATCATAGCCCACAGTCCTGACGACAGAATAGCTTTCCTGATTTCTTCAGCGGAGCGGGCCGGGCCGGCCTTCAGTTCTGAAGAAGCTGCGTTTCCTTTGACACTGATAAATTCGATGTGGCGACGCTCTCCACGATGCACTTCCTCCACAGTGCCCGACACCGGTGATGCAAGGCAAATTTCACCTGACGCCTTGTCGATGAGCAGGGTGTCTCCGGCGGCAACTGTGTCACCCGCCTTTACGGCGGCTTTCCAAATAGGCCCGGGGAAATCATCGGGACACACGGCGAAAAGAGTGGTGGCAGTGTCGTCTGTCACGCGCGAAGAAGGCATGCCTGCAACCGGGATGTCAAGACCCTTCTTTATACGTATTTTTTCGGCCATAAATAATAAATAGTATAGGCAACGTCAGTGGGTTGTGATATTATTCGCTGACGTTGCTGTGGAAGTTGGTAATTCTGATGCAAAATTACGAATAATAGCCGTCTTATGCAAAAAAAACTTCCGCCAGCATAAAAAGTTGACGGAAGTTTTCTATAAGAGGTGAAGCCTGGTCTGGTTCTTTCACGAAATCAGTAGCTCGGCTTTGTTGTCAGAGACTTTCAACGAATTTTCGATATGCCTCGTTGTCAGGGTCAAGCTGCAGATATTTGTTGAAATATTCTTTTGCTTTCTCCACATCTTTCTGGTCAAGATAGTAGTTGCCCATGTAGTTGTACATAACTTTTGCGTCGGAATTGTATCTTGAGGGGTCCTGGCTTGCTTCAAGCATGGCGATTGCCTCTGTGTATGCCGGAACGGCTGCAGATGCAACGTCAGCTTCAGCGGCTTTCTGCATGGCTATGTCGCCTTCAAACTTTTTGGGCTTGTAGTTATCGGGAAGGATAGCGGCTGCTTTGTTGGCGTAGTCCTGAGCCATGGCGTAATACTTATCTGCCTTGGCGGGGTCATTGGTCTTGTTTTCCACTCCGGCATAGAAAGCGAATGTGGCCTGCTGGATGTAGTCGTTATATCCCGGCTTCTCAGAGTGTGCGAGGTAGCATTCATAAGTGTCGGCAGCTTTTGAGAGATTGTTTGCATTTACAAAAGTCATTGCAAGCTGCTTGTAGAATTCGGGATTCTCGGGATTGTCCTGGATGGCCTCTTCAAGAATAGCCTGAGCGTCTTCAGGACGCTTCGCGTCATTAAACTCAGAAGCAATCAGAATGTAGTCAATCGGGGCAAACTTGTTGTCTTTATTTGACTTGTGGGCTGCATACAGAGCTTCTGCCATGGGGAGCAACTGGTCGCGCATCTCTTTGATCTGGGCAGCGTTCATGAATTGGTAGCGCTGCGCTGTGAAGTTCTGCGGATTCGCTTTGAGAAGGGCGGTAGAGTAGTCATAGCCTTTCTGATAGTCGCCGCCGTAGAAGAGAAGGAACGCGAAGCGGTCTTCATCCTGCTTGAAGTGGTTGGGATTCTGCACATAGTTGCCATAGTGCTGGGCAGCTTCCGCGTATTTTCCTGCATTGTAATAAGCGTTTGCAATTTCACGCTGAGCGAGTGCGGAATTAGGATTGAGGCCGAGAAGCTTGTTGAGCATGTCGATTGCAAACTCAGGGTTAACCTGAGTGAACAGGTTCGCATATTTCACATATGCTTCAGTGGCGTCGCTATTGTAGTTGGCAGCCATCTCATATTGTCCGGCAGCCCCACCAAAGTCTTTATTATCTTTTTTGCGGTCTCCCTCGAAGAGGTAGATGTCTGCTTCCTGCATATTGATTTTGCGGGCTTTCTCAAGGCGTTTTTCAATTTCCTTGGAATAAGCCACCGGGTCAGCGCCATAGTATGCACGGGCGATAGCTATCTGAAGCGGAGCGCTCTTCTTAGTCTTTGACTCTGCTTTCTTAATAAGCTTTTCCGCATCCTGTTTGTTGCCGTTCTTCAATTCGAGAGACGCAAGGCCTATGTAATTGAACGCGTTCTCAGGATTGTTCTGCGTGCCTTCAGTAAACCATTTGTTAGCCTCGGAAGCGTTTCCTTCTTCAATGGCAATGAGGCCGAGGTAATAATCGCTGATAGCCTTGTCGGTGCCGGCATTGTTCATGTTGCGGAGCAACAGTTCTTTTGCGTTGGCCAG
Source organism: Muribaculaceae bacterium (assembly GCA_009775365.1). Taxonomy (GTDB): domain Bacteria; phylum Bacteroidota; class Bacteroidia; order Bacteroidales; family Muribaculaceae; genus Lepagella. The sequence continues at coordinate 5,387 of VSPM01000010.1, read as the reverse complement.
CTGGTCGGCTTTGAAATACTCTTCACCCTCTATGTGGGTCTGAGCCATTACGGAGAAAGATGCGCTTGCAAGAAAAGCGGCAGTGAAAAGAAATTTGAATTTCATCTGTATGTTTTTAATTTATTGTTTCAATTAGTGGGAGAGGTAGAAGCGCGATGCTTCTGCTTAGTTTGCAAAATTAATAAAAAAATCGGGTAAACTGTTCTGTCATGTTGTTAATCTTTGTGATTTTTTACCAATAATGCTCTAAAGCAGGAATATTGCTTTTTACATAAACGAAAGATTCCTCCTTGTTAGTATGATTATTAGGAGGAATCGGGGGTTTAATGCCTAAAAATGTTTTCGCCTGTTTTATTTTATTTCCACGAGCCGCGGACTCATTTTGTAGGGAAGAATGCCGGTCTTTGTTATGATTTTCTGTCCTACAAATCCTGTCACGAACACATAAAAACTGTGTAGCACTGTTGAATTGCTTGCCGTGGAAATCATATAAACTTTTCTGACAAGTGGGTATTCGCCAGAATAGATATATGCTTGATACGGCTCGTAGCCTACAAGATTGAAGTCATTATCCTGCGTGGGATTGCTGATTTTCAATATCTTTACTTCCGTCGTAAGGTTTGTTGCAATCGTATCGGTTTCATTCTTATAGTCGTCCATTCTTTTGTCAACAGGCACTTTCTTTGCTACGCTGAGGTCGTCGCCAAGCCAGCTCACACTAATGACTCCGAGAGCGTCGGGATCTGTCTTCACTATGTCAAACACCTGAGCATTGTTGCTTTGTGCAAATGAATTGGTTGTTTCTGAAATCTTTTTCCCTTCCGGAAGAAACTTGTCGCGCAAATAGCTCACTGTTGATGATTCAGCGTTGTCAAACACCAGTTTTATGGCCGTAGTGTCGTTGGCGGCAAGCTGGTTCCAGTGAGTAATTTTTCCGTTAAGAATGTCGCTCACCTGTGAGACAGAAAGGCCATTTACCGGATTATTCTTATTTGTTATTAGTGCAACTGCGTCTACGGCGATGCAGTTCTGGCGAACCACACGTTTGAATTTCGCCTTCATATAGTCTATCTGCTCCTTTGAGAGCTCGCGCGTGGTGATTATGGCCTGAGTGCCGTCAGACATCAGGGTGTCGATCGCCTCCCCTTCGCTCACATAAAACGGAATGATAGAAGATTCGGGATATGTGTATTCAAACACTTCGATTTCTTCGTCGAGGATATTTTTGAATCCGTCGTCGCAATATATGGTCGCGCTTCCTGAGGCGTATTCACCTCTTTTTACAGGAGTGCAACTCACTGCTCCTGCCACTGACGCAAGCAAAAACAGTGAGTTAATAAGTTTAGTCATGTTTAATTTTTTCATACTTGACAGGTGTGTCATATGTGGAAAGCCTATCATTTACAGTTCAGAAATCTCATTTAGCCGTGTCAGCAATATTGCATCCATAGCTACAATGAATTTTCCGAATGATTTTCAGTTCATACCTTTATATAGCCTGTATCCTCTCCATAAGCCGTATACGCACAGGAGTCCGCCTACAAAAGCGCTGATGACTACATTGCCGATATTGAAAATGTCGAATATGAACAATAGGCCGACAGCTACATAAACGATGACCATAAATATTCCAAAAATCAGTCGGCCGCCCTTAGGCATGTTGCCGTAGTTATTATCTCTCTCCATAACTTAAAATTTTTTGATGTTCTATATTTTTAACAAATTGGGTTAAAGTATGTTCAACCGTTTATCAACTTATCCAGCATTTAACGCATATTTGTCATATAGTTCAAATGATTCTTATCTGATAAGTGTAAAATAAAAGAGGCTCTTTGGGAGAGCCTCTTTTATGATATTGAGTTTTGATGTCAAAACTTCCTTGAGATTACTGGTTCTGGAGTTTGAAGGTGACGGGGAGGTTGAAGTAAGAACGAACGGCAACACCATTGTTCTTGCCCGGCTGCCACTTCGGCATCTTCTTAACGACGCGGAGAGCCTCGCGGTCGAGGTCTTTGTCCACACCCTTGGCGATAGTGGCCTGACCGATTGAACCATCTTTCTCAACCACGAATTTCACAACCACACGACCCTGGATGTCGTTCTGCTGAGCTGCTTCGGGGTAACGGATGTTCTGGCTGAGCCATTTCATAAGGGCTGCCTGTCCGCCGGGGAATTCAGCCATCTGTTCTACGGCCACGAAGATTTCTTCCTCTTTGGGTTTAACCTCGGGTTCGGGTTCCTTCACTACGACCTGTTCCTGAACGGCCTTGAATTTATCGGCGTCGTCTGAACCTTCCTGGTTGACAACGCCGCGGGCGGTGTTGTCTTCCTTCTGGGTTTCCATATCCATCACTTCGTGTTTCACCTTGTCGGGGTCAACGATAGCAATCTGTGTAACCTGCACGGTTGCGAGCACCTCTTCGGGAACCTCAGGAATTTCCTGCTCGAATTTCTGTTCCTCGACCTCGGGCTCCGGTTCCGGCTCGGCTTCCTCCTGAATGAGTTCTGCCGCAGCCATTTTCTCGCGTTGCTCCTGAAGTGCGATAGCGTCTTGCTCTGCCTTATAGTCGGAATACCTTGAGTATGCAATAATAAGGAAGAACACAATCACAAGACCAATGAGTGTGTAAAGCACTGCAAGGTTGTGACGCTTGTCGCTCGACTTGCGAAGCTGGTAAGCACCAAATTCTTTATTCTTATCGGCGAAAACCAGGTCGCGCCATTCTTTAGAAGTAAGATCTACATTTCTTTTAGCCATTTTCTTTTTTTTGCTTTAAGGGTTATTAAATCTTACATCAATTCGCATGGTTACGATTCTGGAAGTCGATGAGCATCACAGAGTCGGCGCGAGTCATGTTATCAATCTGATATTTGGAAATTGAGTTGATCTGCATCTCGTCAAGAATTTCCACAAGGCTACCGAAAGATGCCTGGGGAGTAGACTTGATGATTACAACCGGCTTTTTGAGATTTTCGCTCTTGCGGATTTCAGAAGCAGCCTGGTCATATGCGGCTTGAGCTTTTTCGCGACCGTCTTTAGTTTCAAGACTGCCAAACTCGCCTTTAGCATATTTCTCCTTAATCTTATTGATTTCGGTAAGCACTTCCTTGTTGCGCTGCTGAATAATCTGGCGAATGCCGCGTGCGCTGTGATCTCCGGCTGAATTGATCTCGTCAGAGAGGAATTCAGATTTCTGTATGTTGTTATTCTCAGAGAGAACAACGCCGCCAGGTCCGAAAATACCGGCGTCACCACCCGGTTTTCCAAAATAATAGTAGACCTCATTCACCACTTTTCCGTTGACAGAGTCAACATCCATAGAACCGGCTTTTCTCTTCGCGTCAATAATGATGGTCACAGCGTCGTCGGCAGAAGCCTGCGACATGTTTTCCTGGTTCTCAACCTTCTCGTTAGACGGGAGGGCGATGGTGAGAGTTTGAGACTTAATCATTGTCGTACAGAGCATGAAGAATGTTATAAGCAACATGTTCATGTCGACCATCGGCGTGAAATCCACGCGAATCTGCATTTTTTTCTGGGCGCCTTTCTTTCCGTTGCCGCCCGAATTCTGTTGAACTTCTGCCATGGTCTTATTCTCCTGGAGCTTTAAGTGCTGTCAAAAACGTAAACTTGTTCATGTGGATGGTCTGGAGGTTGTCCATTACCATATGGATGATGTCGAACGATGTGTTCTGGTCAGCCTTGATAGCCACGCCTGTGCCGTCTTTGATTGCTTGTGCAAGTGTTTCATTTTCGGTTTGGCGTAATGCTTTCATCCACATCTGAAACTCATTGGGTGTAGATTCATCGGAATTCCAGCTGATAGGTATTCCGGAGACGTGGTTCCTGTCGTCGTCCTCGCCCTGCATCCACTTGTCCATCTTTGTCTGTCCCTCCTGCTGGTCGGCGAGGTTAAGGAACTCGCCCATCTGCTGGAGAGGCACTCCGAATGAACCAAGCTTGCTGAAGGCTTCCTTCTGAGCAATGTTGAAACTAACTTTGTTCTTATGCGATTCGTTGTAGATTTCGCTCACTTTGTCGAGCAAGGCCATTCTCATCTTCTCGTTTGACCAAGCAGAGGAGGTGTCGTTGTTCATTGTGAGCCAAACCTTTCCTTCCGGACTCACGAGCACCTGCACGAAGTTGGTTTCCTGCACTTTCTCTGTCGATACAGAGGGCGGAGTCACAACTGTGGTGGGCTCTTTCTGAAGGAAGGTCGAAGTCAACATGAAGAAGGTAAGGAGCAACACGGTCACGTCACTCATCGCAGTCATGTCGATGAATGTGCTCTTTCTTGCTATTTTTACTCTTCCCATATTAGCTATAAACTTTTTCGGTTTGAAAAATTGAAATTATCGTTTTCGCTATGCCTGCTGATTAGTGAGTGGCAGCGAATGTAGCTACGATTGAGAAACCGATTTCGTCGATAGCGTAGGTGAGGTTGTCGATCTTGTTGGTGAAGAAGTTATAAGAGATAACCGCGAATGCACCGGTTGCGATACCGAAGGCAGTGTTCACAAGTGCCTCAGAGATACCGGTTGAAAGTTCGGTTGAGTCAGGAGAACCTGAAGATGCAAGAGCCTGGAATGATTTGATCATACCCATAACGGTTCCGAGAAGACCGACGAGAGTACCGAGTGTGGTGAGTGTAGCCACGATAGGAAGGTTCTGAGAAAGAGCGGGCATCTCAAGAGCTGTAGCCTCTTCAACCTCATTGCGGAGAGTTGTAAGTTTCTGCTCTTTGCTGAGAACTGTGTTGGCATCCATCTCTTTGTACTTCACGAGTGTGTTGTAAACTACAGATGCAACAGAGCCTTTCTGCTGGCGGCAACGCTGCATAGCGCCGTCGATGTTGTTCTTTGCAAGGTCAGCCTTGATGTCGGCAACGAACTTAGTAGTGTTGCCTTTGCCTGATGCAGAGCTGATGGCGATCCAACGTTCGATTGAAAGCACGATTACTGTGAGGAGGAGTGTCATCAGGATAGGTACGATAAAACCACCTTTGAAAACTGTACCTGCGAGGTTGAGGGGGTGGCCAGCGGGGTCGTTACCCTCGAAGTTGCCGGGTGCGCCCATTCCAAAGAGGAAGATGCAGACAGCTGCAAATGCGCAAGCGATGATTACGAGAAATGCGTTGCGGATGCCGCGCACGTTGCTGATTTTCTCTTCCTTTTTCACTTTGGCTGCAGCTGAAGTAGCCTGAGCCTTGGGATTCTGAGATTCCATAATGATAAATTGTTTGAAATTTTTTTTTGTTAAAGATTATGTTTCTTTTTGTTTGTCTTTATGTTTTGTGGCTCGCGGTTGCGAACTGTCTTTGGGTTTTTCATGCCTTAGGGCGAGTTTTTCTACCTTTAGAACCTATGACAATGCAAAATTACAATAT
>VSPM01000001.1 GCA_009775365.1 Muribaculaceae bacterium | reverse complement strand
TTACCAAAAGAATCGGCAGCTTTTTCAAGCTGCCGATTCAACTTTTTTATGGTGTTCCTTATCCCGAACTCGCGTATAGAGGATAATTTAGTAGGGTTAACAAATTTTTTGTTTGATGCCCTAAAGTTAGTTCTTTGCAACAATTCGGCCAAAAACTATGGGGTGACAAATAGGTGACAAATATGTTAACGGCTATATTCATGGCATTTTGACATTAAAAAAATCAACAATCGTTTCATGCGGCAATATGCGCCTGACATTCCGACAGAAGAATTTATTTATCGTAAAACACTATTCCATTTCATATCCCGACAATATAGTTATACAAGTCGCCCGATGTGGACAGCCCGAGCTTTTTACTCAATCTTATTTTCCTTCTTTTGCATGAATCGGAGGCTATGTTTAGGAGCGAGGCAATGTCTTTGTTTTGCATATTCATCCTGACATAAGAAAGGAATCTCACGTCGCTGTCAAGAAGATCCGGATGCTCGCTCATAAGCCTACGTGCAAAATCAGGGTCGGCAGCCTCGAAATTCACGACAAGGCTCTCGCGGTCAATAGAGGAACGCGCCTGTTGCCTTAACGAAACATTAAGTTTTCTTATATCGTCTATGTCATATTTGTCATTGATTATTTCAAGCCTTTTCACAATATCTTCTATAAGCTCGTTACGCGATGTCACAAACATCGCAGTCGCCGAAAGCTCTCTGCCCTTTTGCTCTATTTCCTTTTTCATCATCTCACGTTCATGCCGTGCTATCAGTTCCGTCTCGCGTATCCGCTCTTGATTGAGCAGATTCTCCTTATGCTCGTTTTCAAGAGCCGCTTTAGTGAGCTGATGGCTGAGACGCATCTTTATTTTCTGCCGGCTTATAATGATTATTATAAGTATTAGCACAAGGGTGCCGGTGCTCACCACAAATCCCATTGTCAGGTTTCTCTGACGCATCACAGCCATCCTTTTTTCCGTGTCAGCCTTATATTTCATCATCTCAAACTGTGTGTGCGCACCCTCCACCACTCTGAGGTTGGATGTCTTTGACAGGCTGTCCTGATACATGATTATCGAGTCTTTCATCTGCAATGCGAGCGCATGGCTTCCCGACTTTTCATAAAGCCCGGATATCACATCGAAGACATAACTTTTGTTGGAGACATCCGCATTCTCTATTGCCCGGTCAATATATGACTTCCCCTTCTCGAATTGCCGCCTGTCTGTATATATGCTTATAAGGTAAGCAAAGACAATTGCCTTATTGAATGATGATGTGTGTTCATTATCCAGAATTTTACTCGAAAGAGAAATCACATCGTCATGTCTTTTCTGATTGAATCTGGTTTCAGCAAGAATCGTAAGCGTGCGGCTCTCTGCCTCCTTGTCGCCCTCAATATTTCTGAATGAAATCTCTATGAATTTCTCAGCCTCCTCATATCTGCCCTCCTTATTGCAGATCAGAGCCAGATCGGCAGCAAGCACCTCTATCTGACCCTTGATGTCGTTGTCCAATGCGAGCCTGTAAGCTCTTTCCACAAATTTTTTGGCTTTCCCAATGTCATTTTGCTTGAAAAATATACCGGCAATGCCGTTGAGCACCAATATTTCGCGACCCACTTTTAATTTATTTTCAAGACACATCTTGTAAGCCTTCTGAAAATAGTTCAGAGCCTCCCCGTCTTGTGCAAGCGTGTAATATACGACTCCCATGTTGTAGAGGCTAAGGCATTCGCCATCCTTATCCCGGGCCTCCACCGACTTGTCGCATATGCGGTCATACATCCTCAACGCATTTACATAGTCTTTATTTTCCATAGCCTTCTCAGCTCTGAAAAACATTCTGTCAAGTTCCTTCACCGTATCGCATCCTTCCCCGTCTCCCCGCACGATGTCTGCCCGCGCAGACAGGAAGAATACAGCCATTATCATGACTATTACACAGCGGCATCCCGGCTTTGGAATCCTCAACATGGCCAGTTCAATATTTAAGCGACATATCGGCCATGGATCGCTATGGCCAATAGTATCAAAAATTCAGAAAAAATTAAAACAGAGAGTTGACCACTAAGACAATCTGACTCTCTTAGCCATCAGCTCACTTGGCAAAGATAACACTTTTTGCGCATGCAATCACAAAGATTCCTCTAATTTTTCAAATTTATTCAAATCGTTAAGAGCGCGTTGTACAAATGTACGACGCGCTCAAAAACACTTGCTTCAGTATTCAGTTTTGTCCGGCTTGCTCTTCCATTCATTGAAGGTGGCTATTGCCTCGTCGCCCAGAAGCCTCTCCATAGCCACATGGCGCTGCCCGTAGGGCAAAGCCAGCTCATCATATATGAAAGAATCGTCAAACCCTATGTCTTTTGCGTCAGCCTTGCTGTTGCCATAATATATCTTTTTGATGCGCGACCAGTATATGGCTCCGAGACACATCGGGCACGGCTCGCAAGACGAATATATCTCACAGCCGCTGAGGTCGAATGTCTTCAGTTTCTTGCAGGCATTGCGTATTGCACTGACCTCGGCATGTGCCGTGGGGTCATTGTTGGCAGTGACCCGGTTTACGCCGGTGGCAACAACCTTGCCATCCTTCACAATCACGGCTCCGAACGGGCCTCCCCCGTTTCTGACATTGTTGTCGGCGAGAGAGATAGCCTCCCGCATAATATCTTCTTTTCTCATTTCTTCCTTTTCTTTATAACCTTTCTATACCTCGATAACAAATTACAGCAAAAAAATATTCAGCCACTGCATAATATTTCGTATCTTTGCTGTCACAATGCCATCAGGCCGGCACCGGAATGACGGCATAACATATTTAGGGGTGCACCATTTCCGTTGCAATTCGGGCTTTATCTTCTAACAGATGATTCTCATGCGGATGTGGGGCTGAGAACAGACCCTTTGAACTTGATCCGGTTAGTACCGGCGTAAAGAAAAATTTTAACTCATGAAACATCGCTTTTCATGGGGAGCGGTCATGGCTTCCATGATTGGCCTCCCCTGCATGGCAGAAAATGCCGCACCGGTGTCTGCTTATGAAATGACAGACACTCTCGCAGTTGAACTCAATGGAGTGGAAATAACCGCAAATCGCGCCGGCGTGAAGACTCCGGTGGCCTTCACCAACATAAGCCGTAAGGAAATAGCCAAGGCTAACGACGGCCGAGACATCCCTAACCTGCTTGAGATGACCCCCTCGATTGTGGCCACGAGCGATGCCGGAGGAGGCATTGGATATGGAGGCATAAGAGTGAGAGGAAGCGATGCATCACGAATAAACATCACTGCCAACGGTGTGCCTATCAACGACAGCGAAAGCCACAATGTGTATTGGGTCAACATGCCCGACCTTGCCTCCTCTTTGCGCGACATCCAGGTGCAGCGCGGAGCCGGGACTTCCACAAACGGAGCAGGGGCTTTCGGCGCGTCGATCAACATGCTCACCGACGCTCCGTCTACCGAGCGTTCAGCCTCGGTATCGGTTTCGTATGGCTCCTTCAATTCAAATAAAGAGACAATCAAAGTGTCATCCGGCCTTTTCGGCGAACACTGGAGCGCCGACGCAAGATTCAGCCATATAGGGTCTGACGGATATATCGACCGCGCTTTCTCCAAGCTGTGGAGCTACATGGGGCAGCTTGCTTACCGCTCCGACAACACCTCTCTGCGTATTCTCGCATTCGGAGGAAAAGAGCAGACCTACATGGCCTGGGATTACGCCTCTAAAGAAGACATGGAGCTATATGGCCGGCGCTATAATCCTTGTGGGAAATACACTGATTCCGAAGGGAAAACCGCTTTCTATCCCGACCAGTGCGACAATTTCACCCAGCATCATTTCCAATTGCTGTTCAACCGGAATGCAGGGCAATATGTCACAATAAACGCCGCCCTGCACTACACAAAGGGGGATGGATATTATGACCAGTACAAGACAGACCGCACTCTTTCCGAATACGGCCTGCCGCCATTTCTCGACGCGGAAGGGAACAAGATAAAAAAATCAGACCTTATTCGCCTGAAGAATAATGACAACGATTTCGGAGGCGGTATGTTTAACGTGAATTTCAAGAAGAACTCGCTTTCGCTCACAGCCGGCGGCGCAGCCAACTGGCACAGAGGGAACCATTTCGGACAAATAAAATGGGTGCGTAATTATGTAGGCCCCATCAATCCTTTGCAGCCATATTATCATAACACGGGACGCAAGTTTGACTCAAATATTTTTGTCCGCGCCGACTATGACATCCGGAACGGGATATCCGCTTATGCCGACCTCCAGTATCGCCACATCCACTACACAATCACCGGGGCAAGCGACAATTTCGACTGGAACACCGATGCCATGGCACGCCTTGACATCCACCGCGACTGGAATTTCTTCAACCCGAAGTTAGGGGTGGCCTATAACAATAAGTCGCATCGTGCCTATGCCTCCTGGAGCGTCGCTCACAAGGAGCCTACAAGAGACAACTTCACCGACAGCGACCCCGGGCATTATCCGGAGGCGGAAAGAATGTTTGACTATGAGCTCGGATATTCTTTCTCCCACAGGCTCTTTTCAATTGGAGCGAATCTCTATCTGATGGACTATAAGAACCAGCTTGTGGCCACTGGACAACTCTCCGACACCGGCAACGCCATCAGCGTGAATGTGCCCGACTCTTACCGCATGGGCATTGAGCTGCAAGGCTCGCTAAAGCCCGCCGACTGGTTCGACTGGCAAATCAACGCCACTTTCTCGCGCAACCGCATACGCAATTTTGTGGAATATATCTACGAGGATGAATGGACAAACCCGATCACCATCGACTGCGGCGACACTCCTATCTCTTTTTCTCCCGATGTGATTATGCACAACGCATTTAATTTCCATGCCGCAGGTTTCGACATCTCTCTCATGAGCCGCTATGTGTCGAGCCAGTATATGAACAATGCCCGTAGCGCTGAGGCCAAGCTCGACTCCTACTTTGTGTCTGACCTCTCTTTGGCCTACACATTTAAAAAACTCCCCGCCACAAAAGAGCTCCGCCTCGGAGTGACTGTCTATAACCTCTTCAATGAGAAATATTTCAACAACGGCTACTCAGGCGCCGGCTACTATCTGGAAGACGGCAAACCCGTGATCTACCGCTATGCCGGATTTGCAGCACAAGCCACAGCAAATGTTCTCGCAACAGTAACACTCACCCTATGATTACATTCGCAGAAATTCCATGGGACAAGGTTCTTGAGATACTCGGGTTCAGCATCGGGCTCCTGTATCTTTGGTGGGAATATCACGCCGACTCAAGGCTGTGGCTCGCATCTATCCTTATGCCCACAATTTCAATGTGGATATACCTTCACAAGGGCCTCTACGCCGATTTTGCCATCAATATCTATTATTTCCTTATCGCAATCTACGGCTACGCCACATGGACTCGCGCAAGAATCAAGGGGGACAGGCAGACCGGCGACATACAGAAAAACAAAAAGCAAGAGCTCCCTATCACAAGAATAAAGCCCCGAGAGCTTGCTCTGTCGGCTTCCGTGTTTCTTGCCCTGTGGGCAGGGCTCTATTGCGGGCTGCGGTTCCTTACCGACAGCACAGTCCCTCTGGCCGACGCGTTCACCACGGCATTAAGCATCGTAGCTATGTGGATGCTGGCTCGCAAATATCTTGAGCAATGGATTGCCTGGATTGCCGTCGATGCCGTATGCGTGGCATTATACGCCTACAAGGGGATTCCGCTCTATGCGGTTCTTTACACCCTCTACACGGCCATAGCGTTCATAGGGTTCCGCAACTGGCGGCGCATGATGCGGAGCTCCCTGTAAGTTTATCTTAACTGTCGGCCTCTACGCTTTTATTGTCAGCAACATTGTCGAGCCGTTGCCCGACGTGTTGAGCAAGCGCAGGTCGCCGCCATGCAGACGTGCAATCTGGCGGCTGAGACACAGCCCTACGCCTGTGCCTCCCGCCTTGGTTGTATAAAACGGCTGAAAAAGCATATCGGTCCCCTCTCCCCCTCCGGAGGCAAAGCCACAACCGTTATCGGTTATCGTTATCCCGATGCCGCCGTCAACATGCGCTGCCATGATTCTCACTTCCGGGCTCTCCTTTCCGGCAACTGCCTCCAGCGCATTCTTCACAAGATTCCCTACCGCCCGGGCAAGCAAATCTTCATCGGCATTCATTCTCAATCCATTTGCCACACTGATTTCCAGCACGTCTTCGCCAAGCTCCAGCCGCTTGCACTCTACGCTGCCCACACACTTCATACGGTCGAAAAAGCCGGACGCATCAAGCATCTCCAATTTTGGGTCGGGCAAATGTGTGAGCTGATAATAAGAGTCAAGAAAGCGTTTTATGCCACAGCTTTGGCTCAATATCACTTCAAGCGCCTCTGACGCCGAATCCGCATCATACTTATCTCCACGCTTTTTCATATCTTGCGCCAACGCTATGACAGGCGTGATTGAATTGCGCATCTCATGGGTCATCACCCTCAGGATTCGGTCGTAATATAATTTTCGGGTCTCAAGTTCCATATTGCTGCTTCTGTAAATCTCGGTGAGGCGATTCATAGAATCCGACATTCCGCGCAGTTCAGAGCCCTCCCCTCCGATGTCGACACACATTGTATGGTCGTTAACCTCCAGCCCGGCCACATACACTTTCATCAGGTTTGCAAGGCGCATCACAAGACGCCACTGCCCGGCAGCCACAAAACCCAACAAAATCAGCAGCAACACTCCCCAAGGCCAGTGACCTTTAACAAAACACAACACAGAAGCCGCCGCGACACAAAGCCCGGCTCCCCAAAACAGCCACCATTTAAGACAAAACCTTTTCACACCTTTTTCAGCACATTATAAAGAGTCTGTCTTTTCACGCCAAGCTGCTCGGCAGCCGCCGTGAGATTGCCGCCACACCTCTCGATTACCGACATGATATGCGAACGCTTCATCTCCTCGAGAGTCATCTGCTCCTGACGAGAAACCTTCTCTTCAAGCTCACGGGCTTTATTCAGGCTCCTACCCTCTTCCCTATGAAGACGGTTCTTATTTATAGCCCGGCGAAGTTTGGCTATGAGTTCGTCATTGTCCCACGGCTTGGTGACAAAATCCTCCGCACCTCGCTTCATAGCCTCAACAGCCAGCGGCACATCGCCAAAAGCAGTGATCAGCACAACAGCCGGGGCATCCTCGCACTCTTTTATGCGTTCAAGCCAGAAAATGCCGTCGCTGCCGTCAAGTTTGTGATTATCAAAATTCATGTCGAGCAACACAGCATCGATATTGCCAGCGGAAAGCAACGCCGGCAGCAGTTTCGGGTCGCCCACTGCCGCCACATCATCAAACTCACCGGCCAGCACCATCTTCAGAGTGGTGCGCACAGCGGCATTATCATCTACAATCAAGACTTTCATTCTTTCAATTCCGTTAAGAGCCTTACGACTCAGCAACCTTAATAGCCTTAAAGACCTTAATGACCCTAAAGACCTTAATGACCTTAAAGCCCGCTTGAAGTGCAAAATTAATTGATTCTGCAATAGAACTCAATTTTTCAGTGTCAAATTTTTTGACAATTTCCATATCAAAAAGCGCGATTCCCATAATTTCCCTTCCATCTCAGCCTAAACCACCCTAACTTTGCCCTCATGAAACGCAAACTAATAATATCTCTGATTTCTCTGACATCATTCTGCGCCTCAGCAGCGATGACGCTCAACGATTGCCTGATATACGCCCGCGACCATGCCCACACCAACCGGCTGCAAATGCTGTCCACGGAAAAAGCGAAAGCCGACCAGCGTATCTCTGCATCATCTCTTATGCCATCGTTAAGCCTGTCGGGAAGCGGCAACATTAGCTTCGGACGCAATATAGACCCCGAAACCAACACCTACGACAACAAGCAGACTCTCTCCACAGGCTACGGGCTATATCTTTCAATCCCCCTGTTTGACGGGCTTGTGTCAGTCAACAGTCTTAAAGCCTCGCAAGTGGCCCGGCTGCGAAGCGTGCAGGCCGCCCAGGTTGAGCAAGACCTGATTTCGCTTGAAGTCATCAAAGCGTTCTACAACGTAGACTATTGCAAAGCCATGGTCGGCCAGATGCAGATTCAACTGCAGCGTGACAGCACCGACCTCTGCGCAACCATGCGCGGAGAAGAATTAGGAGTGAAAAGCGGAGCCGATGTGGCCGAGATGAAAGCGGTGGTGGCAACCGACAGATATGAACTCTCCAACCAGCGCAATCTGCTCGCCAAAGCCTATCTGCAGCTGCGAGGCGCAATGGGCATGGAACTGTCGGAAGAGCCTCTCGAACTCGAGCATGACCCTTCAGACGAATTTCTTCCGGGCCTGTCAGATTCCAAGCATCCGCGAATTGCAGAAGCGGAGCTGGCCCTCAAAGAAAGCGAATATAATCTGAGAGCGGAAAAAGGTGGATTCTCCCCTAAGATTTCGCTGACCGGAGGAGTGACGTCATCCTACTATAAACTTATGGGCAGCAATCTCTCAGCGCCGGGATTCGGCAAGCAGTTCAAAGACAACATAGGTGAATATATAGCCTTGTCAATATCTATTCCTTTATTCGACGGGCTGGCAAACGTAAACCGCGTGAAACGAGCAAAGATAGAAGTGGAAGAATCCAGAACACGCCTCGACAGGACTATATATGAAATCGAGAGGGCAACCACCGAAGCCGGCCTCGACCTCAAGGCGGCCGCAGATGAACTGGAGGCTGCGCAGCAAAGAGTGGAGGCAGAGCAACTGGCATACAACGCCGTGCGCAGAAAATATGAGCTCGGCAACTCGTCGGTGATAGACCTCTACACGTCGAGCGCCAAGCTGGCCACCGCAATAGCAAACCTTGAGGGGAAGCGCATTCAAAAGATAATCAGCGGCATCACCCTCTCATATTACCTCGGAGCAAAACTTATCAAAGAATAAAAACAGAACGTGCAAATGGATACTGAAATAAAAATCAAATACCCTTTTCTCAGAAAATACGGTTGGATCATACTGTTGGCCTTAATCGCAACAGGCATCATAATCCGGGCATTAGTCAGCAATAACAGCACTACTTATCGCGCCACTACAGCCGGAATGCTGTTCGGAGATGCGACAGAAGGAGAATTCAACGATTATGTTCATCTCAACGGAAAGGTTGAAACCGGCATAATCGTTCAGGTTTCCGCCCTCGAATCGGGAGTGGTGGAGACAAAGTGGGTGGAAGAGGGCGCCATGGTTAACGCCGGCGACATTATTCTTACGCTCCACAACCCGGGGCTGCGCCAGCAAATCCTTGACTCCGAATCGCAGCTTGCAGAGAAGCAGAACATGCTTCGCGACACGGAGATAGCCATGGAGAAGGAACGCCTTCAAATAAAACAAGACCTCCTCTCCGCCCGAACTGAACTCAACCGCAAGCAACGCCTGTGGGAGCAGCAGAACACTTTGTATAAAGAGAACCTCACCTCGCGCGAGGAGTTCCTTAAAGCCGATGAAGACCTTCAGCTCGCTCGCGCAAGCCTGTCGCTGCTCGAAGACCGCCTGAGGCAAGACTCCCTGTATCGCTCCGTGCAGGTGGCCATGATGCGCGAAAGCCTCCACAACATGCAGGAGAATTTCGTCCTTGTGCGCCAGCGCGCCGACAATCTTAACATAAGGGCGTCACACAGCGGGCAGCTTGGGTCTCTCTCTGCCGAGCTGGGGCAGAACATAGCAGCCGGGCAGCAGGTGGGACAGATCAACATTCTCGACAACTACAAGATTACTGTCAGCATCGACGAGCATTATATCGACCGCGTCATTCCGGGAATTCACGGAAAAGTGTCACGACAGAACCGGCAATTCGATGTGGCAGTAAAGAAAGTCTATCCGGAGGTAAGCGACGGCAAGTTCAAGGCAGACCTTGTGATTGAAGGGACTATCCCTGAAAATATCCGCGTGGGCCAGAGCTACCCTATAAATCTTCAATTGGGAGAGCCGGCGAGGGCAATTATGGTGCCACGGGGCTCATTCTATCAGACAACAGGCGGGAAATGGGCATATGTGGTAGCCCCCGACGGCAAATCCGCCACTCGAAGAGACATAAAGATCGGACGGCAGAATCCTCAGTTCTATGAAGTGACAGAGGGGCTTCAACCCGGAGAAAGAATAATCACAAGCTCTTATTCGGCTTTCGGCGACGCCGACAAAATCATCATTTCAAACGATTAGCCACCTTCACCCGGCAATCGCAGACATACTTTTATAATGGAAACAAATAATTAAACCAGACACCGATATGAATATAGAAATTAAAAACATTGATAAGATTTTCCGCACAGACAGCGTGCAGACAAAAGCCCTCAACAACGTGAGCCTATCCGTGGCCGACGGAGAGTTTGTGGCAATCATGGGCCCCTCAGGCTGCGGAAAGTCAACTCTGCTCAATATCCTCGGCCTTCTCGACAACCCATCATCCGGAAGCTATATGCTCAACGGCGAGGAGGTGGCAAACCTGAAGGAGAACCAGCGCACGGCATGGCGCAAAGGGAGAATCGGGTTCGTGTTTCAGTCGTTCAACCTCATCGAGGAGATGAACATCCACGATAATATCATGCTCCCTCTCAACAATCTTAAACTATCGCGAAGCGAAAGAGAGAAACGTGTGGACGAGGCCATGAGGCGCATGGGAATATCTCACCGCAGCAGTCATTACCCCTCACAGCTCTCGGGCGGCCAGCAGCAACGTGCCGCCATAGCACGCGCAATAGTAGCCAAACCGGGATTGATTCTCGCCGACGAGCCCACCGGAAATCTTGACTCCGTGAACGGGTCGGAAGTGATGCAGCTCCTCAACGAGCTTCACCGCGACGGAGCCACTATCATTATGGTGACTCACTCCCACAAAGATGCCTCTAACGCCGACAGAATCATAAATCTCTTCGACGGACAGATAGTAGAAAACCTTAACGACAAAATGTGACCATGCTACGCTTCTTCACTTCCGACCTTCGCCGGAACATCACTAAAATCATCTGCCTCACAATAGGGCTTGCAATCGGTTTTCTGCTGGTGGCAAAGATATATTTTGAAGACACCTACGACACTTTCTTCCCCGACGCCGACCGCATATACTACGTCGCCGAAAGCGTGACCCAGAACGAGGAATACAAAGAGTATTACCAGACTCCCGGGGCCACCGCCCCCGGTCTGAAAAGATACGCGCCTCAGGTGGAGGCCGCCACCCGCCACACTCCTCTGATGTATAACACCTCTGTCAGAACCAACGATGGCCGCACTTTCGATGTCCTCGGAATCATCATGGCCGACAGCTGCCACTTCGACATATTCGCGACCCCAATCCTTGCCGGCAATCCCCACGAAGTGCTGGCGGTGAAAAACAGCGTTATGATTCCTCGCTCGCTGGCTGAGAAAATCGGAGGCAGCCCCGTAGGAATGGAACTTTGCGACCCTGAGCTCTCTGAGGAATATAAAGTGACAATCGGAGGCATCTATGAAGACTATCCTTTAAACTCCACAATCACAAACTCCATTTATCTCAGTCTTCCCACGATAGGCGTTTTCTCTTATGACGGCACTGACAACTGGATTGGCAACGACCGATACATCAGCTTTGTGAAACTTGCAAAAGATGCATCTCCCGACGAGCTTAAGCCACACATAGAGCGCATGCTCAAAGACAACATCGATTCGGAGACACTTGCCATGGTCAACTATAAGGTGAACGTCACTCACCCGCTTGTGGGCAGCTATCACAATCGCGAAGGTGTGAAATCAATGATATGGATTTTATCTCTTCTTACAGTGATTATGCTTATGAGCGCAGCCTTGAACTATCTTCTCATATGTCTTGGACAAATGGGGAAGCGCGGCAAGGAGATGGCTGTGCGTAAATGCTACGGCACAGGCAACGGGCCTCTGTTCGGGCGAGTGATGGGAGAAAGCCTGTTTTTCCTCATAGTGTCGATGGCGCTTGCCGTGCTGCTTGTGCTGTGCTTCTCCGACTTGTGCCGCGAGCTGCTTGGCTACACTCCGGATCAGCTGCTGTCAACCGGAAGCGTATGGCTCGTAGAGGTGCTGGTGTGCGTGGCTCTGCTTGTAATAACCGGCTGCATCCCGGCGTGGATATACTGCAACACTCCCGTAGCCGCCGCATTCCGCACAGCCACCCAGGGGCGACGCAACTGGAAACTGGCCTTGCTCGCCGTGCAGTTTTTCGCCACAGGGCTTCTCCTGTGCCTGCTCTCACTTGTGTGGAGGCAATATTCTCATCTCAACAATACAGAAATGGGGTTTGAATATGAGAATGTAGCGCGCCTGCCCCTCTATGGCGTGCCTATGGAAAACCGTCAGGCATTAGTTGACGAACTGCGAAAACTTAGCGACGTGGAAGGGGTGTCATCCGCCTATCAAGATTATTTTGGAAGAATATCCGGCAACAATGTGTGGAAATCTGACGACGACACTTATAACACTTTCAACGCAGCCGACATGTATTATGCCAACCGCGACATAATCGACGTGATGGGAATGAGGCTGATTCAAGGCGAAACATTCCGTGAGAATGCCGACAGCACTGTGCATCAGGCAATCGTTGACGAGCAATTCATTAAAATGCTTCAAAAGTATCACGGATTGAATCCTGAAAACGCAATCGGCAGCACATTCCATATAACCGAGCACATGGGTCTCGACGGATTTAACGAATTCACCATCTGCGGAGTGATCGCAACCATAAAAAAGGGCGGAATAGAAGAAGAAACAGCCGACAAACGGGGAGCCGTTATGTTCCCATCGTCAAAAGTGGAAGACAACCTCTATCTAAAATTCACAAATCTCACGCCGGAGACTCTTGGCAATGCCCAGAAGGTTATCGACAGTTTCCGGTTGCCGACGGAGCCATATCTCTCCCCCTGCAAGAACAGCATGGAGATTCTCACAGCTCCTGTGAAACGTTTCGGCACCTCGGTTATGGTAGTGGGCATCGCAATCCTTGTAATCGCTGTCATCGGCCTGATAGGATACACTGCCGACGAAGTGCAGCGTCGGGCAAAAGAGATTGCAATACGCAAGGTATCAGGCACCCCGGCCACCGAGATAGTAAAACTGTTCTGCAAAAACATATTAATTGTTGCCATCCCCTCGCTTCTGATGGGAGGAGCCATGGCCATCATTGTCGGCAGACGGTGGCTGTCGCAATATTCCGAACAGACAAGCCTGTCGCCGCTCACCATGGCGCTTTGCATTGCGGCGATAATCGTGGTGCTTATCGCAGTGGTCACCATCAACAGCCTCTCCATTGCCAGAAGCAACCCCGTGAACCACCTCCGCAACGAATAGCCCACAGTTTTCTCAATATATCAGGTTTAAAACCTTAGGAAAGGCTCTTACGTTTTAATTTCGTAAGAGCCTTTTGTTGTTGAACCGGCCGGCGGTCATGACGATTGCAAGGCTCTTTCCCCTCTCCTTATTATATTATCTTGAAATCCTTAATCATTACACTATGTTCCACGAGATTCTTTTCTTTTGCCTCGGTCTTGTCCTTGTGATGGGAGGAGCCAATTATCTCACCGACGGAGCCTCGGCCATAGCACGTCGCTTCAAAGTGTCAGACCTTGTGATCGGCCTCACGATAGTGGCATTCGGTTCCTCCACGCCCGACCTCGTAATTTCGCTGACATCCACCATTCAGGACAAAGCCCAGATTGCCGTCGGCGATATTCTGGGCGCCAATATCTTCGACATACTTCTCGTAATCGGCATTTGCGCCATGGTGCGCCCGATCCTGGTGAGCGGCCAGACTCTCCACAAAGAGTTTCCAATGGTGATTCTATCGTCGGCAGTGCTTTTCATTCTCGGTTGCGACACACTGGTAGACAATGCCCGGGTCGACATTATGAACCGCTCTGACGGGCTTGTGCTTATATGTTTCCTAATAATCTATGGCTACGTCACATATATGATTGCCCGTATGCAAGACACACCACCCACCGCAGGCAACAGCCCTGTGCCTCAAAAGCCTATCAGGATATGGCTCTGCTGCATAATGATAGCCGGCGGCCTTGCGGCCCTCGTGGTTGGCGGCAACTGGATTGTTTCCGGGGCGTCCGGGATAGCCCGCAAATGCGGAATGTCGGAAGCTATGGTGGGGCTGACAGTAGTTGCCATAGGAAGCTCAATTCCCGATTTGTTCACATCGCTCGTCGCTGCCCTGAAAGGGCATTCCGGAATTGCTGTAGGCAACGTCGTGGGCTCATGCGTGCTGAACGTGTTTATGATTATTGGCATCTGCGCCACAGTGAAGCCTCTTGACCTCGGCACGATTAACGCCATCGACTTCGGGGTGCTGCTCGCCGGCTCCATCCTTCTTTGGATATTCGGCTGGGTATGGGGCAAGCGCACCATCAACCGCCGGGAAGGGGCAATCCTCGCAGCCGGTTACGCCGCCTACATAGCCTACCTCATCATCAAGGCAATCAGATAATCATCCCAAATCCCGGCTGAAATTGCCTGCCGTTATTCGGCGAGGGGAGCACCCATGTGTAAGAGCGCGCTCTAAAATCAGCGAAATTTGGAAAGCACATCATAGCGGAGATCGTCAAGCATGGCACGAAGCGGCGACATTATAGGCTTGAACTCCGACTCCTTCTCCGGTGCATAGACTGTGAGAGCCGCCGGGTCGCATGTGATTTCAAGGCTCCTCCCAAGCGTAAGCGGGTCGCCGTCAACATGCACCGGCCCGCATCCGAGCCGAGTGATCGTGGCCGCGCTCACCCTGAATGTGTCAATACTCGTGTTGCGGTCAAGATACCCCGTAAGCAAATCAACGCCAACCTTCATAGTCGACAATGGAGAGCCGGAATGCACCACTGTTATGTCGAGCAACCCGTCGGAAAGTTTGGCCTGCGGAGCGATATAGGCATTGTTGCCATATTGGGAAGCGTTGCACACAGCTATCAGGAATGCCTGCTCGGTGATGACCGCTCCTCCGATAGATAGCGCATAAGGCTGGCTGCGATATTTCAGAAACTCCTGAAATACGCTTCTGACATATGTGACTCTCCCGCGCCTCTTCATCGACGCGAATTTTTCGCTCACGGCAGCATCGAAACCCACTCCGAAAGTGCAATAAAACGGCAGGCTGTTCACAATCCCCCGGTCGCATCTGATTGAATGTCCTTCGGCAATAATATTCAAGGCTTCCACCACATCCTGTGGTATGCCGAGCGAACGCGCAAGCCCGTTGCCTGAGCCCAACGGAAGTATCCCGAGAGCAGTGTCTGTGTGAGACAAAGCCCCGGCTATTTCATTCACAGTGCCGTCGCCCCCTGCTGAAATCACCATTTCATAACCGTCTGACGCCGCGCTGCCTGCAAACTCGGCAGCATCGCCGGAGCCTGAAGTCCGGACTGTCTTCACCGACACTCCCACTTCTTCCAAACGGCGCGAAACCACTTCTTCCAGACCCTGTTTTGACCGTGTGCCGGCCACAGGATTTATAACCAATAATGCTTGTCTTTGTTCCATCTCGTCTTAGTTGGCCAGTGAAAAAGGCATGTAAAGTTACGAAAAATTTGCGAAACACAGATAAAAACAGTAAATTTGCATTCAATATTAATCCGGCACACCTCTCCCGGACCTTAGGGTCAGGCCAATACCCCTCAACCCGACAAAAGCCAGAGATCACGTGAAAATTCATAGAGAAGGCACCAACATACTCATCCTACTGCTCCTCGTGCTTGCCGCGCTCAACGTGCCGGTGTGGCTTTTTATGCCTCCGCATGCCATACCCGTTATCTTCTCCACAATTTCGGTTGTAGTATACCTTTTCGTCTTTAATTTCTTCCGTTGTCCCAAACGCCATTACAAAGGCGACAGAAAGAACATGGTGGTCAGTTCTGTCGACGGGAAAGTTGTGGCAATAGAAAAAGTGTTTGAGCCGGAATACCTGAAAAAAGAGGTGATAATGCTATCGGTGTTCATGTCACCCCTGAACGTCCATGCCAACTGGTATCCTATCGACGGCGCCGTGGAATATGTGCGCCATCATCGCGGGCGCTTCCTCTCCGCCTACCTCCCGAAAGCAAGCACCGACAACGAGCGAAGCACTATCGCCATGACCACTCCCGACGGAACTACTATCGTGGCCCGACAGATAGCCGGGGCCATGGCAAGAAGAATCGTGACTTATGCCCGCAAAGGCCATAAGGCCAACATCGACGGGCATCTCGGCTTCATAAAATTCGGCTCACGAGTTGACCTTTACCTCCCGATTGACGCAGAAATTCTCGTTGGAATGAAACAAATCGTCAAGGGAGGTGTTACACCTGTGGCACGTCTCAATTCTTCAAACAAAACGAAATGAATCCGATTGTAAAAAACATTCCAAACTCAATCACCTGCATCAACCTCGCTGCAGGGTGTATGGCCATAGTGGCCGCCGCACATGCCTATGACCCGCTTTGGGGGCTGATGGCTTTTCAATGGGCCTTCATATTCATAGCCGTCGGCGCCGTGGCAGACTTCTTCGACGGGTTTGCGGCTCGCGCGCTTCACGCATACTCAAATTTGGGGAAGGAGCTTGACTCGCTTTGCGACCTGGTGACATTCGGAGTGGCCCCGGCAATGATAATGTTCAATCTCCTCGCTGCGCAGCAGCCGGGTTCTTGGATATGCTGGGCGGCCTTGCTGATTCCGGTGGCAGGAGCGATACGACTCGCAAGATTCAATATCGACACCCGGCAGACCACTTCGTTCATTGGGCTGCCGATTCCTGCAAACGCCATATTCTGGATTGGATATGCGGCCTTGATGTCGCAAGGAGTGGATTTCCTTGCCGAATGGTATTGCTTCATCCCTGTCCTTTGCGTGGAATGCTGGCTCATGAATTCTCCGCTCAGAATGTTCTCCCTCAAAATAAAGCACTTCTCTTTTAAAGACAATGCGCCACAGCTCTTGCTCATTGTGGCGGCCGCAGTGTTCTGCTTCACCCTCGGAGTGGCAGGGCTGCTCTGGCTGATCGTGTTCTACATTCTTCTCTCTGTAGCATTCAGGAAGTGAGCCGCAGGCGTCACACACATCAGTTCGCACTCTCAAAATCTGTTATATCTTAGACAATCAACCCAAAATGGGAATATTCTTAATAGTATTAATTCTTCTCTTCCTTTGCTGGCCCATGATTAAACGCTGGATGGCCCGGTTCATGGCCAATCGCGCGGAAGACTTCATCAGAAATGCCGCCGGAATGCCGCCTCGCCCCGGCTCAAGGAAAGCCAGGCAGCAAGCCCGGCATGCAGCCAATTCTTCCGGCTCTGACAATGGCGGCTACACCTACGAGGGAACCCGCAGTTCCTCGCGCAGAAGGAGCGGCCCCCGGGGCCGTCAAAACGGGCCTATCATACCCAAGGAATATGCCGAAGACGTGGAATTTGTGGAAACCATCGACTACTCGGAAACCGAAATACGCACCGACGGCAAACCCGGCAGAGCTTCTTCTTCCTCCTATCAGGAAAGCCAGGTGAGCGATGCCGAATGGGAGGAAATCAAAAACTGACAGCGAAGCCGGAATGGTTTTCTTATTGTGAATCTTATGGCAAAAACTCTATTTATAAGTGACCTCGACGGCACTCTTCTGTCATCCGACAGCCGATTGTCGGCCAACACCGTCGCAATGCTAAACGAGGCAATCTCTAAAGGCGCGTTGTTCAGTGTTGCCACCGCCCGCACGCCGTCAACAGTGGCAATTCTCCTCAAAGACGTAGAGGCCCGCCTCCCCTTCATAGTCATGACCGGGGCGGCAGTATGGAATCCGCTCGACAAGACGTTCTCTCATCCTGTCACCATGAAGCAGGAAACGGCAGAGTCAATACTTGCCACAATTCACGCACACTCGCTCCCGGCTTTTATCTACACATTGAAAGACAATGTGATCCATATCTATCACACCGGCCCGTTGTCTGAAGGCGAGAAAAATTTTATCTCCGAACGCGACGACTCAATTTATAAAGTCTTTCACATAGCCGAAAACGGATGCTCCGACATTCCGGCTCGCCTTGACAACGTTGTGTTGTTCTATGCCATGCAGCCTTCCGACATTGTGGAGAGCACCTATAACGACATCCGGGCACACAATGACTGCAACGCGGTGTTCTATCACGACATATATGGGCCGGAAATCGGGCTGATGGAAATATTTGCCCCGGGAGCGTCAAAAGCCGACGCCTTGAAATGGCTGAAACTTCACACAGGGGCAGACCGTGTGGCCGCTTTTGGCGACAATATCAACGACATACCCATGCTCCGTGTGGCCGATGTGGCAATAGCAGTGGAAAATGCTGTAGAAGAAGTGAAAGAAGTGGCCGACATAATAATCGGGCCTAACACTTCCGACTCTGTGGCGCAGTTCATTCTCGAAGCCATAACCGCCGGCAACTCTGATTCTGCAGATTCAACACGCAACGATAACCTTTAAAATCATCTCCCTTGGGAATCTACGAACGCCAACGAACAGGAAAACTGATTTTTCTTGCAATATCAATTCTCGCCATCATCCTGTTTCTGCTGGTGAGCAACAGCCTTGTGAAGGAGCTCGCGCAGCAGGAGCGCGAACGAATGGACATATGGGCCAGCGCAACCCAGCGCCTTGCCAAGGCCAACGTCGATTCCGACTTTGAATTCCTGCTCGCAATCATCAGCCAGAACAATTCGATTCCGGTGCTCGTATCCGACTCGGCCTACAACATTCTCGATTTCCGTAATTTCAGCCTGCCCGACAAGAATGATGCCGACAAGGCCGCCTTTGAAGAACTGTCGCAACAAAACCGCGAATACCTTACCGAAAGACTCAAAGAAGCAGGAAAAGGGAAATCCCTGCGCCAGCTCTCCGAAACCGACCCGCATTTCATCAAGGTAGAGATTTATTATAACGCCTACCAGTATATATATTACGAAGACTCTATCCTGCTCCGGCGACTGAGCATGTACCCCTACATTCAGCTCGGAGTGATGATAATCCTGGCCCTGATCATATATCTCGCTGTGATCTACACCAAGAAAGCGGAGCAAAACAGAGTGTGGGCCGGCTTGTCGAAAGAAACGGCCCACCAGCTTGGCACACCCATATCCTCTCTCATGGCATGGAATGAGTATCTTGCCTCAACCGGCGCCGAGAAAGAGGTGACAGACGAGATGAACAAAGACATAAAGCGTCTTTCCGTGATTGCCGACCGCTTCTCAAAAATCGGGTCGCGACCCGAACTGCAGCTTGAATACCTCAACCAGGTTGTAGAGCAGTCACTTCAATATATGAGAAGCCGCATATCCGGCAAAGTTAAAATCTCGCTCAATCTTTCGGAAGACGACCATGGGGTGCTGCTCTCTGCCCCGCTCTTTGAATGGGTGATGGAAAACCTCACAAAAAACGCCGTTGACGCCATGGGCGGGGAAGGCTCGCTGACAATCACCACAGGCACCGAGAAAGGGAAAGTGTGGATTGACGTGGCCGACACCGGGAAAGGCATAGCGCGCAAAAACTTCAAAAACGTGTTCTCGCCGGGCTACACCACAAAAAAACGTGGCTGGGGACTCGGGCTCACGCTCGTGCAGCGCATCATCGAAGACTACCACGGCGGCAAAATCTACGTCAAAGACTCCGAGCTCGGCAAAGGCACCACCTTCCGCATCGAGCTCCCCCCCGCTTGACACTCCACTGTTATTTTTTGTCGGATGCATGAGTGGCTATCGCCTGAGTTTCCACCTTCTCAACCTCTTCTTCTGTCGGGACGTAACCGGCCGGCCATTTCGACACTTCCGAGGGCTTACGTCCTTCTATCTGCCAGTCAAACGGATAAAAATGAGTGTCAGGATTACGCCATGACGGTTTACGGTAATGATAAATTATCAGAGGCAACGCAAGTATGACGCCTACCCCAATGACAATTATACTCACATATGTCACAGGAGAACCGGTCGTAATCTGTTCAGGAGGAAGATAGCTTAAAGCCAATGCCAGGAAGGCTCCCAATATTCCTATTCCACAAACCAGCCATTCACCGAACTTGCCTCCGGGCACTTTGAAGCCTCTTGTCTTGCCGGGTTGTGTATGACGCAGACGTATAAAAGCGCAATAAATCACAATCACCATTACCAGATAAATTATTGTAGCCATCTGCGACATAATCTGATAAGCGGCTTCCACGGTAGGAAGCACAATCATAAGCATAAGCAGCAACGACACAAACGCCCCCTGCACAAGCAGAATCGGCACATTGGCATTGTTCTTGTTGACACGCTGCAACGAACGCGGAAGATAACCGCTTTGAGCCACTGCCATCAGACCGGCTGAAGGGCCGGTCACAAGAGCGCTTACCTGCCCTATCACACCGAACATGATAAGCAACGCCATAACATTGCCGAGCCAGCCCAAACCGAAGCTCTGCCAGAGTGTCTTATAGGCCACGAGCAATGACTGCAAAAGGTCAATATCCTTAGAGGGTATGGCAATTCCGATTATGAGAGTGCCTAAAGAATAAACCCCGACTATAACGAGAATTGCTACAAAAACAGCTTTCGGAAAATCCTTGGCAGGATTACGCATATCATTGACATGAACCGCCTGAATCTCCATTCCGGCATAAAACAGAAATATAGAGGCGGCAAGCACTATTGTTCCTACATCACCAAAATCAGGGAAGAACGGCAGATGATCCAACTGCACGGGCTTTCCGATGCACACATATATTATGCCAAGCACAATCAGGATCGCACCCGGTATTATGCATCCCAATAACCCGCCGTAAGTGCTAAGAAGGTTTGCCGACTTCTGCCCCCGGAATGCGTTCCAAGTGGAAAGCCAGTAAACCAGCAATGCTATAGCCAGCGTATAAAACTTGTTTGAGGCAAGCCGTTCGTCAAAACTCTCCGGCCAGAACATATAAGCCAGCGAGGCGGCCGCAAACATCAGCACCGTAGGAAACCATATCACAATAGTCTGCCACTCAAGAAACATCGAAAGCCATCCGAGCCGAGGCCCGAACGCCTCCGACACCCAACGGTAAAGCCCTCCCGATTTAGTGTAGGTAGAGGCAAGCTCCGCACACACAAGCGCAAACGGGAGAAGGAAAACAACCGCCGCAAACAAATAAAAAAATATAGACTGGACACCATATTTGGCCTCAGAAGGCAATCCTCTAAGGCTAAGTATCGAGGTGATTATCAATATAGCCATGGCCCACATCGAGAGAGAGCCATGCGCTGTAGACAGATTCTTTTTACGTCCTGACGATGTCACCGGCGATTCTTTAGGAATTACAGTTTGTCTGTTCATAGCAGAAAATAAAAAGACTCCCGACAGGGCGCCAATAGTAATCAACGGGCTCTATCGGGAGTCAGGTTATTAATAGTATACACAAAAACCAAGATAACATCCGAAGTTATCTATAAGGCCCATCACTTGTCATTCTCCTACGGGATAAGCCATGGCAATACGTGTGCCGGACCTGTAATGCACACCCGGCTGGGCTGTGATGCTCACATTCGATTCGCGCTGGAACACCATGACGATATCAGAACCACCAAACTGGAAATAAGAGATTTCCTCGCCTTTACGCAACTTTGTCCCTTTCTCTGCCGTCACCACAATTGACGAAACCTGAGCCATGCCCATCGGAAGGATTGCAACTTTTCCTATAGAAGACTGTATCACAATCAGGCCACGCATCTGCAAGAATTCATAGCCGGCCTCGTCAAGAGCATTAAGTTTACGACGAACAATGTGAGTGCGCCCCTTTTCATCACCTTCGATAGGAACTGCCTCCACTCCGAGGTATACAACACCCTGCAATTCTCTTGCCTCAAGAACCGTGCCGCTTACAGGCGCATGCTGACGGTGATAGTCGGTAGTGTTAAGGAACTGGTGAATCCATATGCCGCCGGCGAAGTCATCCTTATATTCAGATCCTTCAAGGAGCTCCTCTATGCTCCATTCCAGGCCCTTGATATTAACCTTAGATTCTGCATTAATCTCCCACTGGCCGTCATTGGTGGAGTCGGCCGGAGAAGTGATCACATGGTCGTCGTTGATTGCGGCAATCGGCATATATCCCGGTTTCTTGCGGCGCGCAAAGAACTGGTTGAACGTTTTCCAACCCCCTTCAGGCATCTCATAGTCTCCCATATTATAACGGGGAGAATCATAATAGCTTTTTACAGCTTCATCATTAAGCGACTCCGGCTGATCCATCCATGCTCCGAATGAAACCACATATTTCCGCATCCACTGCGACAAAGGAGTAAGCGGAGGCTCTTCGTTGCCCTTTAGCTTTGAGGGAATGATTGGAGTCTGAAGCTCCTTGACTGGGCTTTGGTCAAGGAGGAAATAGAACATCGTGACATGCTCATACACAATAGTGCCTTCTGGATTCTCTACCGGAATCCATTTCAACTCTCCTTCCAGCCAATCGTAATAGTCATCAAGGGTCTTGATGTTTTCATACTCAATAGTGTTAAGCGCATGACAGGCATCAAGGGCTTTCTGGAACCTATCTTCCCAGCCATTCTTGGCTATCAAGTCAATAAGCTCCTGCACAACAGGTGAATAATTTTTTGTTGCCATAATTTTTATAAGGATTTTAAATGAATAACATA
Organism: Muribaculaceae bacterium; assembly: GCA_009775365.1. Taxonomy (GTDB): domain Bacteria; phylum Bacteroidota; class Bacteroidia; order Bacteroidales; family Muribaculaceae; genus Lepagella. The sequence continues at coordinate 89,905 of VSPM01000001.1, read as the reverse complement.
CCGGGTTAAGTGGGAACTATGTGTTGTCTTAAGATTAAGATTTCAGATTTTCCAAGATAATACCGGCGTATAACTATAATTTCGTCGGAACAATCCCGAAGTCTCTTATTCAGAAACACCGAATGACCGATTGTTTAGACCTAAAACACTTTCTTGCTTAAAAAAGTTTACATCTAACCTAAAAACAATTTCACATCCGAGCCATTGACAGACCTTATGTATGAAATTTGCCATCTTCCTAAACCAATTGCCTTAAATACATGTTCTTTTTACAATAAATAAAGGGTTGATGCCAGCGATGTGAAAACATAAAATCTTACTCGCCGCCTCTCAGACCCATTAAAGAAAAACACAAACACCTATTGCTATGGCAAATCTTCAATCTACTCCCTCTTCTTCGGGGAAAGCCCAGCGAGCCACCAACAGTTCCATTAAAAAGCCGGTTATCGGAATGTGGGCTATGACAATTCTTATTGTCACCAATATCATAAGCATGCGAGGGCTCGCCTCACAAGCCGAATATGGGTACACGTCTATTTTTTATTATGTATTCGCGGGTCTTGTCTTTCTGATCCCCTACTCTCTCGTCTGCGCAGAGCTTGCTTCCACCTGGACAAAAAGCGGAGGACTGTTCCGCTGGGTCAGCGAAGGCCTCGGGCCTAAATGGGGATGGGCGGCCATGTATTATGACTGGCAGATGGTGGTGATCTGGTTCCCTGCCGTGCTAATGTTCGGAGCTGTCACACTCGCCTATATCTTCTGGCCGGAATCATTCGACTCAAAACTTTCTTCAAATGTGATATATTCCCTGGCAGTGGTTCTTGGAGTATACTGGATTGCGAATTTCAATTCATTCCGCGGACAGGCATATGCCAATAAGCTCTCTACCATGGGAGGTCTTTTCGGCACCATAATCCCGGGAGCAATTCTTATAATCCTTGGCATAATCTATGTGTGCATGGGTAATCATATATATATTGATGCTCACCAGCCTTTTTGGCCGGATTTCTCCAAATTCGGCACCATAGTGCTGGCGGCCTCAATATTCCTGTTCTTTGCAGGCATGGAGATGCAGGCCGTGCATGTGCCATACATGCAGAATCCGGCAAAATCTTTTCCGAAAGCCGTATTTTTAGCAGTGTTAATCATCCTCTGCGTATTCATTTTCGGCACACTGGCAATCGGCTTTGTCATTCCACAGAAAGACATCAACCTCCTCGCGTCTCTTCTTGTTGCATATAACAATCTGTTCGCCTCAATACACTGCGAATGGCTCGGCCATGTCGTCGCATTGTTCCTTACATTCGGCGTTATCGGACAAGTAAGCTGCGTCATTGTCGCCCCCTCTTCGGGCATACTCACAGTAGGCAAGGCAGGCTACCTGCCCAGAAGCCTTCAGAAAACTAATAAAAACGGAATCCAGACATCTATCCTCTGGGTGCAGGGCATCATGGTGTCGGTTCTGTCGCTGGCCCTTGTGGTGCTGCCGAGCGTGCAGTCTGCCTATCAGATTCTGAGCCAAATGTCTACAATCATCTATCTGGCAATGGTTTTCATTATATATTTCACATTCATACGCCTACGCCGCACAGAGCCTAACGTGAGACGCGGATTCCGCGTGCCCGGCGGCAAATTCGGAAAATGGCTTGTAACCGGTGTCGGCGTAATCGGAGCCCTCCTGGCAATGGTGCTGAGTTTTGTGCCTCCGACACAAATCAACACCGGAAGCCCGTTGGTATATGTCATAATCCTTGTGCTCGGTTCTGTTTTCTTCCTTGTGGTGCCGTTCGTAGTTTATGCAAAACGCAAACCTCAATGGCGTGACCCACAGACAGACTTTGAACCGTTTGACTGGGAAATTGAAGGACGCACTCCATCCACCGTATCAAAATGGCCGGCCGGATATGTGCCCACTCCTCAAGAAATCGAACATGCCGTCAAATGGGAAGACGGAGAGTCAGGCCCCGTCAGCATGAAAACGCTCCAAGCTAAAAAATAAGACTTATGATCCAGACCGGCAAAACCCCGATTTCAGTGATGACATTCTGTGCCATTCTGTCTATTTCCCTGATTGTAAACCTTCCGGGGCTGGCAGTCACGCCCATGCTCGGTTCGCTCTCGAAAATTTTTCCGGATACCACCCAGCTCGAAAAGCAACTGCTGACATTGCTTCCAAATCTGGCCATAATCCCTTTTGTCTTTCTTTCAGGCAAATTATCGCTGTCACGGCATAAGACAGGAGTGATAGTAACGGCATTGCTTATATTCACAGCCTGCTCTATAGCCTATCTGTTTGCCGACAGCATGGTCTGGCTTATTGTGGTAAGCTGCATTCTGGGATGTGGAGCAGGTCTGATAATCCCTTTTTCCAAAGGTCTTATCTCCGACACATTCGCAGGGAAATACCGCATGGACAAAATGGGACTCGTCTCAGGAATATCAAATTCTTCATTAGTGATCGCCACGTTTGCCGTTGGCTGGCTAAGCCACGGCAACTGGCATCTCCCCTTCATCGTCTATCTGGTATGCCTGGTGCCACTCGCGCTATCCTTCTGGCTGCGGGAAATTCCTAAAAATGAACTTATACCGGAATCGGTAATCCTTCCGGAATCCAGGAGCCACACTACGGCCTCCGCTACGGAAGACTCAGAAGACAATGCAACCAAGCCTTCACGTTCGGGAATTTATTTCAACAAGATATGGGCATTGATCGGCGTGTACGCCTTCATTACATTCTCTACCGTGACCGTATCTTATTTCTGCCCCTTCCTGTCCGAGAAACACGACTGGAGCCCCACACTTACAGGCACGGTAACGGCACTCTATTATCTATTTATTCTTATTCCGGGGTTTTCTCTCCCCTGGATTATAAAATTGCTCAAAGGCGGCGCATTCTTCTATGCCGCATTGTTGATGACAATCGGGATTGCCCTATTCGCCTTCTTTCAAGACCAATTGGCAATGTGCATCGGGTCTTCTCTTGCCGGCCTTGGCTATGGAATATGCCAGCCACTTATCTATGACAAGGCAAGCCGTGCGGTGTCGTCTGACTCGAAATCCACTCTCGCTCTTGCGTTGGTGCTTTCTTCAAACTATATAGCCATAGTAGCGACGCCCTTGATTATCGACGGACTGCGCAATTTGTTGCACGCACAATCTCATCAGACATTCGCATTTTTTGTCTGTTTCATTTCGCTGACAGTCTACACCGCAATTTCCTTTATATGCCGAAAGAAATTCGCATTCTCTGTGAACAAGAGTTTCTATTGACAAGCATCGCCCCGCATTCATTCCTACGGATAAAAACTCTATAAAATTATATTATGAAGAATCTATTATTGCTTCCGCTTCTTGTTCTCCCGCTTTTGGCAAACGGAGAATCCAAGAATATCTACGAGACCGGAGATGCGACCATTAAAATTGTGGAGCATAACGATACTTCCGACTATTATGTCACCCTGCATAAAAATGCGCCTCATATTGTCAATATGAAAGATGTGCCTCGCTTCACCCTGTTAGGCAAGGAGGCTAAATTTTATATGGGCATTGGCGCCAATATAAAGGCTGTGGCAAATTATGACTTCGGGAGCCCTATAAGCAGCCCCAGCCTTTTTGTCACCTCCGCGATTCCTATGACAATGCAGCCGGGCAACGGAGCGCAGTTCCAGGTCTCTGCCCAGCAAAGTAACATCTATCTGAATGTGGTGGCCCTCCCGGGCACTAAAGACCAGCTCGGCGCGTATGTGTCAATGAATTTTCTCAACGACGGATATCGCCCCTATCTGCAGCATGCCTATCTTAAATATAGAGGTATCACGGCAGGCTACACTTTCTCATTGTTTACAGACGCGGCGGCCGCGCCGGCCTCAATAGATTATGAAGGGCCGAACGCTTTCACCGCCGTGATTCACGGCATTATAGGATATGAACCGGAATTCGGGAAAAAGCATGAATGGAAAGCCGGAATAGGATTTGAAATGCCGGCTAACTCTTTCACAAACGCCACAGGCACCGCCACTGTGTCGCAACGAGTGCCGGACATTCCATTCTACATACAGCGCAATTGGGCCGGCGGAGCCGGATGGCTAAGGATTTCGGGAATCATAAGGAATCTATATTATCGCAACGATGCCGCAGGTAGAAATATCGACAAGATCGGGTGGGGCATAAAAGCAAGCGGCACCACTCCGATTATAGGCGGCCTCTCTGCATATTATCAGGCTGTCTACGGAAAAGGGATTGCAAGCTACATCCAAGACCTCACCGGATGCGGAATGGACCTTATGCCGGATCCTGCCAACCCGGCGGCGCTTGACCCTGTGAAAGCATGGGCTGGTTTCGCATCGCTTCAATACCGTTTTTCTCCCAAACTCTTCTGCTCTGCCACCTACAGTCATGTCCGCACTTATGCCGGTCGATATTCTGACTCTTCGACGCCTTGGAAATCAGGTTACAAATATGCACAATATGTTTTAGGCAATATGTTCTACAACATCAACTCCATAGTGCAGGTAGGACTGGAATACATCTACGGAAGAAGAGTTGACTACGGAGGTATGCAGGCTCATGACAATCGCCTTGAGGCCATGCTTCAGGTAAGTTTCTAAATTTTGTGCAGGCCCGGCCGGGCCTGCACAAAACTTATCTCAGTCAACCACAGACCGGCTTAAAAAGTGTTATTTCGCCTCTCAGGCCGCAGCAAATTAACACACATTCGGTTTACATTACACCTTTACTCTACAAACAAACTGTGTCGCAATCGCCTGGATTTACTAAATTTTCACTAACTTTCCTCTAAAGAAAAATCATTTCTTTATTTTGCCGGTGTAGAAATCTCAGGATTTTTATCTAAATTTGCTACCTAAAGCGCTTCGCTGACAAAGACCACCCATAATGTAAGAGAAATCTTATCACACGATATAACGGAACTTCCTTGTAGACGCAAAGGTTTGGTCGCCTGTCAGCCTACCTGGTGGTTCTTATCATATATGAAGGAAATAAAAGACAAATTAGCCTCCAATACTATTCGAACCATCTCTCTATTCTCCGGTGCAGGTGGATTGGATATTGGCGCTATTTATGCAGGAGCTCAGATTATATGGGCAAATGACATGAAGAAAGAGGCATGTGAGTCTTATGCCTTGAATATTGGAGAACACATCCATCAAGGTGACATAAACTCATATATTCCTTCTCTTTCGGACTACGATAACATAGACCTGGTTATTGGAGGTCCGCCATGTCAGGGTTTTTCTGTGGCAGGCAAAATGGATGCCAACGATGAGCGAAGCAAACTAATATGGAGTTACGCTAAAGTCATAGAAACAGTTAAGCCGAAAGCATTTGTCATGGAAAATGTAAAGGCGCTTGCAACCCTCGAAAAGTGGGCATCTGTAAGAGCAGCACTTTTGGCAAAGTTTGCAGACTTGGGATATTCCGTGAATTTCATGGTTTTAAATGCCTCAGACTTTGATGTTCCGCAAGCAAGAGAACGAGTTTTCTTTGTGGGATTTCATAATGGGTCACCCTCACCTCCAGACTTGGATAGTATGATTATTCCGTACAAGGTAAAGGCTAAAAGTGTAAGAGAAGCTTTAGCTGTTCTTGATAAGGCCGGCGAAGGTAATAATAAAAATCTTTGTAAAGCACGAATAACTCTTACACAGAATCCCGTATTACGGAAATCTGCTTATGCCGGAATGCTTTTCAACGGGCTTGGTCGTCCGTTAAAATTGGATGGCTATAGCGCCACATTACCTGCTTCAATGGGGGGCAATAAAACCCCTATAATTGATGAAAACGCTTTGTACAATGGTAAGTCTCCTTGGATTGAGGATTACCGAGATAGAGTTGAAAAAGACTCGTCAATTGCAAAAACAGAGATAGTACCCGGCTATTTGCGGCGAATGACTGTCGATGAAGCACGAGTTATCCAAACATTTCCTTTAGAATATAAATTCTGCGGTTCACAATCAGCACAGTATACCCAAATAGGAAATGCAGTGCCTTGCAATCTCTCTAAAGCTGTATGCTCTATGGTTATTGACGTAATTAAAGGAAATGCTCCAATTATTTATTCAGGACTATTCTAATTATGGCAACAATTGATTTTAGAACCGCAGGGTTGATATTAGAAAGAGCATTAGCAGAGGCTGATCCAGCCAATGACGATATTGGAGAAACCATATATTCCGTCCTTACCGGCAGCCTCAAAACTTATCGTTATATCTTGGTTAATGCATTACTTGCAAAAGCCACAAATCAGGCGGTAGATGCCTTAAGTCTTCAGAAAGGTGACGGTAAGCAAGGCAAATTTGATGCAAGGTCTTTGTGTCATAAGGTTATTGTTCCATTTGAACGGCTAAAACTCCAAGGTAGTCTTGGAGACTCAAATGAGCCATTCCTTAATAAACCCGCACGCTTTGTCACTTTATCTACGGATAATGCAGTAAGAGCAGGACGAGATAGAGAAACCCTTGAAAGTGTTATTCGCGTACTATCAAGCGTCACAACCAGTGAAATAGCCTATAAGTATCTTAAATCTGCAATGGCAGTGCTGAAGCAGAATCATGAAAACTACCTTAAAAAATTTTCAATAGGTGATGCACTGATTGACGTAAGTGAGTTTTCGCAATTGGTTCTCGACTACATTTATAAAATTACAAATCACACAATGGACGGTGAGATATGTCCATTAGTGGTTGCTGAACTGGAACGCCTATATCTTGGTAAAGACTATAAGGTTGTTCCCCATAAAGTCAATGAGAGCGGCTCATCTTCAAAAGAAGTTGGAGACATCGACATCTTTGACTCTGAGGGTACATTGGTAAATGCAATTGAGGTAAAGGACAAGAATTTCTCAGAGCAGGATGTTATTCATGCTATTTCAAAATTCCGCCAGGCTAATTTGACATCAAGCCTTTTCATATACGGCAAGAAAGTTAACTTTGATGAAGATGCCGTATACCAAGCCTTGAAGAAGATTGGGAGAGAAGGTCATTATTGCTGTTTGATTTCTATCCTCAGCTACGCAAAAATGAGAATTGCTGATTTAAAGGTTGTAACAATCCGGGATTTTGTTGATGGCTTGTTTAAATTTTCGAAGCTAATTAACGCCAAGGATGACACAATCAATATAATCAAAACAATATCATCACAAATATTCAATTGACATGGCGGATTTTGCTTCTGTCGTAAGTGATTTGTTAAAATGGACTGTCGATAATAGGTGGAGAAGGCTCGCTGACAATCACCACTGCCAACACCTTCCGCATAAAGTTCCCCAACCCTGACCTAAATCAAAAACGGCCCCATTATTTTTATTAGCTTGCGAATCTTAACTTGTGTATATCGCTCTTTTTTGTTACTTTTGCAACTTTGTAGGAGATTACATAAAAATTTGCTTCTAAAACGCATAACTCTCCTCTTTCTTATCAGGAAAACAGAATCATATCTATATGAATATTTCGTATAAATGGCTTAAACGCTATATCGACTTTTCACTCTCCCCGAAGGAACTCACCGCCGCGCTGACATCGCTGGGTCTTGAATGTGACCATGTGGAGGAAGTGGAAAGCATAAAAGGGGGGCTTCGCGGACTCGTGATCGGCAAAGTCCTTACCTGTGAACCTCACCCCAATTCCGACCACCTTCACATCACTACCGTCGACCTCGGCAACGGGGAGCCCCAGACAATCGTGTGCGGGGCCCCGAACGTGGCGGCAGGACAGACAGTGGTGGTGGCCACTCTCGGCACAACCCTCTACGACTGCGACAAGGAATTCCAGATTAAAAAGTCAAAAATCCGTGGCGTGGAGTCAAACGGCATGATCTGCGCCGAAGATGAAATCGGAATCGGCGAAAGCCATGACGGAATCATGGTGCTACCTTCCGACATCCCGGCCGGAACACCCGCAGCAAAATATTTCAATGTAGAGAGCGACTACTGCCTCGAAGTGGAACTTACTCCAAATCGTGTTGACGCAGCCTCCCACTATGGCGTGGCACGCGACCTGAAGGCCCTCTTCACCCGCAATGCCGCAGAGAAAGACCCGGAATCGGCCATGCCGGAAATCAGCATGCCCTCTGTTGAGTCTTTCGCTACCGACCGCGCCGACGGAGCAGTGGAAATAAACGTGGAAGACAAAGAGGGATGCCCGAGATATTCCGGCGTGACAATCCGCAACGTCGAGGTGAAAGAGTCGCCTGAATGGCTTCGCAACCTCCTTCTCGCCATCGGCCAGCGTCCTATCAACAATATTGTAGACATCACAAACTTCATACTCAACGGAATCGGCCAGCCGCTCCACTGTTTCGACCTCGCCAAAGTGACAGGAGAGAAAATTGTGGTGCGCACATGTCCCAAAGGCACAAAATTCACTACCCTTGACGGCGTGGAGCGTTCGCTCAACGAACGCGACCTCATGATTTGCGATGCCGAGAAGCCGATGTGTATCGCAGGCGTGTTCGGAGGTCTTGACTCCGGAGTGACCGCCGACACTAAAGACGTGTTTATCGAAAGCGCATACTTCAACCCGACTCGTGTGCGCCTCACCGCACGCCGCCACGGCCTCAACACCGACGCCTCATTCCGCTACGAGCGTGGCGCTGACCCCAACATCACAGTCTACGCCGCAAAACTGGCCGCAGTGCTTATCAAAGAACTTGCCGGCGGAGAAATCTGCGGCAACGTGGCCGACGAATATCCCGCCCCCGTAAAAGAGGCCGAGATGGAATTCTCGCTTAATTATTGCGAGTCGCTTATAGGCAAGCGCATCCCCGACCAGCTGGTCATCGCCATCTTGCGTGCCCTTGAAATCAATGTGGAGCGCGATGCCGACAACGCCGACACACTTCGCCTGCGCATACCGACATATCGTGTAGACGTCACACGCCCATGCGACGTTGTGGAAGAGATTCTGCGCGTATACGGCTACAACAATGTAGAGTTTGGCACCGAAATGCACGCCAACCTTTCTCCTGCCGGCGACACTGACCTCAGCTATTCGCTGCAGCAGCTCGTAAGCAACCGCCTCACAGGCGAAGGGTTCCTGGAGATACTCAACAATTCGCTCTCGGCCATATCTTACTACGAGAAATCCGAACAGCTTCCCCTTTCACGTTGCGTGAAGGTGATGAACCCTCTTAGCAACGATCTTTCGGTGATGCGACAGACTCTCCTGTTCGGCGGTCTTGAGTCAATAGCCCACAACATCAACCGTAAAGCAGAAAACCTACGCTTCTTCGAATTCGGCAACATCTACCGGCGCGACGCCGACAAGGAGAGCACTTCGGAAAAACCGCTTGCCCCGTTCCACGAGTCGATGGAGCTTGCCTTGTGGCTCACCGGAGATTTCACACTCCCTGCATGGAATGCAAAAGCTGAAAAGGCCACCGCTTTCGACATGAAAGGGATTGTGCTCAACATCTTCAGAGTGCTCGGTCTCCCTGAGGGAGCAGTGACATACAGTCAGGACTCCGACGAATTTTTCTCCGCTCGCCTCAACATCAAGAGCCGCTCCGGAAAGCGCATAGGCGAACTCGGGATTCTCCGTCACGACCTGCTCAAACGCTTCGACATTGAGCAAGACGTCATTTATGCCGCCCTCGACTGGAACACACTCTTCAAGCTTGTGGCAAACCATCAGGTGACATACGCACCACTGCCGAAAACCCAGCCCGTGCGCCGAGACCTTGCCCTTCTTATTGACACCGGTGTGACATTCGCGCAGATTGAGGAAACCGTGAAGAAGGCTGAGCGTAAACTTCTCAAGGGCGTGTCGCTGTTCGACGTCTACGAAGGGAAGAACCTCCCCGCAGGCAAGAAATCTTACGGCATAGCCATCACCCTGCAAGACGACGAGAAGACCCTCAACGACCGCCAGATTGACGCCGTTATGCAAAAGATTATCACATCACTCCGCCAACTCGGAGCCGAACTAAGATAACATCATAAAACCTATAATTGCTAATTCTAACAATGGGAAGAGCATTTGAATATCGCAAAGCAAGAAAACTGAAACGCTGGGGCAACATGAGCCGCACATTCACCCGCATCGGCAAGGAAATAACTATTGCCGTAAAGGCCGGTGGCCCCGACCCTGACATGAACCCGCGCCTCCGCGTGCTCATGCAGAACGCCAAGGCCGCAAACATGCCGAAAGACACTGTGGAGCGCGCCATAAAGAAAGCCACCGACAAGGATGCCGGCGACTACAAGGAAATCGTGTATGAAGGATACGGCCCTCACGGAATCGCGATTGTGGTGGAGACTGCCACCGACAACAACCAGCGCACCGTGGCCAACGTGCGTTCTTACTTCAACAAGCACGGCGGCTCTCTCGGCACCCAGGGGTCTCTCTCATTCCTCTTCGACCATAAGAGCGTGTTCCATGTGAAGCCCAACGCCGACACTTCTCTCGAAGACTTCGAGCTCGAGCTCATGGACTTTGAGGCTGAACTTGAGGCTGAAGACGAAGAATGGCTCATCTACGGCGCATTCGACCAGTTCGCCAACCTTCAGAAATATCTCGAAGAGGCCGGGCTCGAAATCGTGTCGGCTGAATTCGAGCGCATACCCAACGACTACAAGGAGGTCACTCCCGAGCAGCGCGAGGCAATCGAGAAACTTCTCGAAAAATTTGAAGACGACGAAGACGTGCAGAACGTGTTCCACAACATGAAGGAAGACGAAGAGTAATCCTCTTTCTTTAATTCCGATAACAAAAAAAACAACCGGCGCCGGAACGTTGAACATGTTCCGGCGCCAGTCTTATTATTTCACAATATTGCTATTGACATATTCCGAGAGATAAAACTCAACGGGCAACTGCAATCTTGAATGTCTCGCGCGTGCCATCGGTGTAAATCGCGTTCAACACATACACTCCGTCCCCAAAATTGTCAAGGCCAATCTCATGACGGCATCCCATTGTGCGCTCTGACGCAACCTTGCGACCTGCCACATCATATGCGTCAACGCCAAGCATATTGAAATCAGAAACAATCACCACGTTCCCGTTCTCAACTTTCACCTGAGTGCGAACCAGCGAAGCATTGTCCACTCCGGTCATAATGCCGTTGCTCACATACACCGGCACACTGTAAAGAGGTTTCAGTTCGTCATTCGAGCGAATCTCTATCGTGGCCTCATACATGCCGGAAGGAATATTCTCGGTGCTCATCACAACTTTGACAGTTCCGTTATCGCCGGCTGCTATAGCCATGTCATCTATATCAAGGCTGAGCCAGTCGAGCGCAGCAGTTACAGCGCCGGTTACATTGCCACGGATGCAGAAATTATGGTCAATTCCAAGTTCCATCATCGACCACCATGTGTCTCCTCCAATATTGCAGAGGTCGCCATATCCGGCCACGGCTGATATGCCGTCCACTCCTATGTAATATCCTTTGCTGTCCATGTCATCGAACTGAACACCGAACCACAGATCTTCTCCGGTGATGGACACAGGAGTGTCAAACACCACATGGTTCCAGCTCTCTGCAACGGCCTCGAACGGCTGCTCGGCTATCAAGGCTCCGGCCTTGCCGCCTTCTCCCTGTCCGTAGACATTAATCTTGGCCTTCGCAGGCATTTCATTGATATAGACATCCACACTCGACAAAGCCATACCCTCAAGAGCATGCATTACATCTGACGGATAATAATGTGCAAATATCGCAGAAGAGTAGTTCTCGAGAGCTACCGACGATTCAAAGCCGCCGTCGTAGCGAAGCACCTTCTTGACATCGGCATCAACCACAGGCTCAGAAACCTTGGCTGAAACCTTGCGATTCATAACCTTCTTGCCAAAATCCTTTACAGGAGCCAGCTGACGCGGCTCATACACCGTGGGAAGCGAATAGTTCACACTCAGTTTCGCATTGAGAACAGCGTCACCGTTATTGAACAAATCCAAAGAAACCTCCTTTTCTTCTCCTTTGGACATGTCGGCTGCGACTTCGGCAAGGCTTAGGCCAAGCGACGGTGTGCCTGAATTGCGTGTTACCATAAGGCCATAATCCTCAGTCTCTCCGAAATAATAGCTTCCGCAAGGAGTAGGCTCACCATAAACATCCATAACGATGCGCATGCGTTTCATGCCTTCCTCCACACTTATGCCATCAGGAATCGAAACTTCAAGAGGCTTGTCATAGATATAGCCAATCTCTTCGCCGGGGCCGGAGAATACGCCATCATTATTCCAGTCTACCCACACGCCTGTAACGGCCGTCTCCATCGGCTCCATTTCAAGAAGCAATTTTTCACCTCGACGTATCTCTGTGAAAATATCATCATAATAATCGCTGTAACTGCCGGCTCCGCTTTCATTGTCGATTGTGCCGATCTTTACGCGAGAAATCTTTATCTCGTCATTTTCATATTGACTTCCAGAGCCACACCATTCACCTTCCGAGCATGTGTAAGTTTTCACAGAAGCAGACGCAAGGCTCACACCCTCATCGCCGGGCGTTGCGTTTCTCACTTCCACAAGATGTTCGCCATCGCCCGAGAGGTCAACTCTCCTAAGGAATGTATAGTTGCATGCTCCTTGAGAGGCGATAGACGCAGGCACAGCCTCTGTTGCAACCACTTTGCCGTCAACAAGAAGATCAAGAACCACGTCGGTCAATTCTTCTGCTCCCACATTGATTATCTTAACCGTTACTTTCTCGTGTGTGCCGGTTGCACTTGACGATGGAGCTGACAGCTTGTCAATTCTCAAAGCTTTCTGAGCTACAGGGCCACCGTCGCCCATAAGGCTGAACACAGACGGAAGATTAGAATAGTTCATGCCGTAGTCGCCAAGAAGCACAAAGCCATAGTCGATTGATGTGTCGGCTGTGAACAGCGAGAACCAGCATGACGGCTCATTTCCGAGGTCCGCTGCGCTGAACGACAAAAATCCCGACTCAAGGCGCACCTCCTCACCAAGTTCTGTGCTAAACTCGTATAACGCTGAAGAATCGTCGCCTGAACCATAAGTGACACCAAGATAACGCCCGATGATGTCGATATTCTTAGTGTAGACACACTCTCCGGGAAGACCGTCAGCCCCCATGGTGTAGAAAGAAACCTCGAAGGTGACAGGTTCTGTCATTGTATAGTCGTCTTGAACTCCTCCTCGACTGTCGCAGCCATACCAGGTATACTCCTCATCGTCGAAATAATTGAAAAGGCCAATGACTCTCACTGCATTCACACTGTTATAACAGCCATGAAACGCCTGATAGAACTTTGTGGGCATACCGGGTCGACCCTGGTCTGAACTCTGGAACCCCTGATAGCCGACTTCTTCCGATTTAAACGGCCCGTCGAGCACCGTATTCCCAGGACAAGCGAAGAGCTCGTCAACTGTCACACGCATGGGCGCACGCCATGCAGCACGGTCAAGCAGCACACTGCTTTTACCCGGTTCTGACACCTGCCCGTAATAAGGCTTAGCAACAGGAACTGCCTGAACAGTCAGTGCTCCGGCCAGCGCCATAGATAAGTAAAAATGCTTCATTTCCATAATTAAACTGTTATAGTTAGTCGTTATGTTCGTTTGCAAATTTACATTAGTATTGCAATTTCCCAAAGCCCCATATCGCCAGATTCATGAATCTGATATATTTTTTGAGCATTGTTCCCTATTTTTGTCAAAAATTGACATCTTACGAAACATAGACGGACTTAAACCTGTAATCTTACGGAACACACTTGTAAACGATGACTGCGATTTGAAGCCCACACTCTCCCCCACTGCCGCCACTGTGTAGTGGGAATATGCGTCATCCTCGAGCCTCTCGCATGCAAGTCGCACCCTATAGTCATTGACATAATTACTGAAATTTTTTCCGAATGCCATGTTGATGGTCTGCGAAACATATTTGCTGTTGACACCGACTCGGTCTGAAAGCATATCTAATGAAAATTCAGGCTCGCAATAGATCTTTTCGCCATCCATCAGTTCTTCAATATCCTTAGCCAACTCGCCGATGCGCTCCTCTTTCAGATTGCTCGACCCATACTTCTGCTCCTCTTCTCTGCGGGCACTGTCTCGGTTTATATTATACAGACTTAGATAACTCCTTTTAAGATTTCTATTCTGCCAGGCGATAATCCATAGGAACGCACCAACTATTATAAGCCCGCCCCCAACTGCAAGCAACCAGACACGCTGCCTTACGATCAACGCCTCGCTTTTATCCTTCTCCAAACGAAGTGACTCAATCTTCCCGGCCACTTTACGAGACTCATACTGAAACTGAACCTGCTTCACGGCATCAAATTCGCGCTCATTTCCAATAGAATCTCTGAGATCAAGATAGCGATATCGGTATTCCTTGCCGGCCACAGAATCGCCATGACTATAATGATAGTCGGCAATGTCAGACAGAAGCCCCGGAAACATCTGCCGGATCCCATTTCTTTCGGCACTCTCCTCACAGCCTTTAAGATAATAATACATTGAGTCTGTCCTGCCTGTTTCACCGTATAACACGTAGAGATGCTGACGGGCAGAACACAGATAACGTGCGCTCATGCCATGATCAATGGCATATTTCTCCGATTTGCGCAGATTTGCTATCGCCTCACGGCTATGACCCTCGCAACCAAGCACCAGACCCTCTATAAACACGTCCAGAAACCGCGTCACATCGTTCCATGGATAGTTGCACTTGCGTGCCTGAGCGAGATATTGTCTTGCTTCCTTCGCATTTCCCACATATGTGCTGAATCCTGCAAGATTATACAATGTGCGCACCCGAAGACCATTCTGCTTAGGGTCGCTCTCTTCAAGAGCGAGTTTATAATAATGAATACCCTGCTCATAATCATTGAGGGAAGAATACACATTCCCTATATTTTTATAAAATTCTCCGGAATATCGGCGCCACATGGCAGTGTCAGTCTCGCACAGCATCAATCCTTCTACATAATATTCAAGCGCCCCCGGATAATAACATTTGCGCATCATGACATCACCGGCACCTATATATGCCTTAATCTTTATTTCGGGGCAAAAATCTTCCGAATCTCTTCCACATATCGAAAGATAAAGCGACATGGCAAGGCTGTTGTCGCGCGCCTTGTAAGCGCTGTCAGCCACTGCAAGAAGCCGTTCCGGATTCAGCGAGGCTGTCTCCTCATAAAAACTGCCAGCATACGTCGCTGTGTCGACCGGCAGCGTAACCGCTGCCGATGACATCGTCAAAAGTAATAAAGCAACCAACTCAATCATGTCTTAAGCACCAAAGTAATCGATTAATTATAATTCGCTCGAGCTGACTCCGCTCTCGTCCACTCCTTAATCATTATGCACGGAATTTTCTATGCTCCGAATTGCGTTCAATGCAGTAGGAATGTCCGTTAGCAAAGTTAATCCTTATAATCGGATTAAACCACCATTGAACTCAAAAAAAATCAAAAACTTCGCGTAAATCTTTTTTAATGAAAATAACCCGTTTTTTTGCTTCTTTGCGTTTTATTAGGTATTTTTGCTGAAAAGTGTTGAAATCATGAAATATATACACCATTTCACCCATACGCGCACCATATCTATACGCCTGATGCTCAAGTCAGCCCGCATTAACGCCGCAGTCTGTATATTAACGGCTTTACTCGCATCGCTGTCAGCCCGGGCGGCGTCGCTGCCGGGCAGATGGCAGGCTCACCCATCCTTCTATCAGCAGATTGAAAAGATTATCGACGGCGAGACAAAAACCTATTTTATGCTGCACCAGCAGGCATTTGCTCCCTCTTTTGAAGACCATAAGATAAACACCGCCACTCTGTTCGTCTACGACAAAGAAAATCCCGAAGCCGGAATAATGCCGCTCTCTTCCAAATATGACGGGCTCCCCGAATCTTTCAGGGCTGCCACATACTCCCCGTCACGGCGTCATCTTGCCGCCGTAGCAGAGAGGGGCACAATCTGGATTATTCCTGACGATGCGTACCCTTTTGCCATCCACGGCCTTGAAAATATAAATCTCCCCGGCAAGCCCGCCGTGCGCTCAATCACCGAAAATCCGGCCGATGGCAAACTATGGCTGGCAGCCTCCTATGGCTATGCAATAATAAACCCGGCCACTCACTCCTTGGAGAAAATGGTCAGGACTGACTTCCCGGTTGACTGGCTGTGCCCCATAGGCGGCTCACTGGTTATTTTCGCGAATTCATCGGCCTATGCAAATCCGGTGGCCTCGCTGCCGTCAAAACTGAGCAGCCTGCAACCGCTAACCGCAGACTCAGAGGTGGCTGACTATATGTACTCAGACGGGAAACTCGTAGAGCCTGCATCACTGATGCCGCTCACCGACAACACATTCGCATTCTTCGCTCCGGCTGCCTCATCGGCCAACCTCCGCACCATAACCGCAGCCACACGCAATGGCGACAAATGGAGGATTCTCCCCATCGTGGAGAGCGAGATAAGAATGCTAACCAAAGACCACACGGTAACTTCGCGCACAGCCAACAATGCCTACCCCAATAAAAAGGGGTACTATCTCCATGCCCAGAACTTCGGCATTCAGCTTCTGGCAGGCGTTGACCCGGACCTCTCTGCCGCAAACCCGGCCGATGACTATAAGCAAAAAATCTACAGTTCTGTCTTTAAGACCGACAACACCTGGAGAGAATCTGCCTCCTGGGATTATTCAAACTATTGGTTCTTTGTAGAAAGGAAAGGTTTCTACCGCCGCTCGTTCGACGGTTCTTCATGGAAAAGCGTCTCCGACACCATATGGCCCGACGCACCGGCTCCATTCCGCGCCCCTTTCATGAAATGGCATCCAATGCATGGATTGCTTGTGAGCGAACATCCCGTGAGCCAGAATTTCCAACAAAGTTCACCAAACATCCCGTGGCTTGTCAGCGCCCTCAAAGATGGAAGATGGAAACAGCTCTCGCCCGTGTTTTTCCCGCCCAAGGAGATTGCTGGCAATGAGAATCTATACAAAATATTCAACTCAAAGGCTGACTCTTATCCGCTTGTCCACCCCGACGGACTGGCCATCGACCCGGCAAACCCGCAATATGCGTATGCCGGCTCCGTCACAACCGGATGGGCGCGTATAAACCTCGACGACCCGAGCGAGCTTCCTCTTCACGTGGGCAATGAAAAGACCTCTACCGCTCAGCTTCCCGGATTCATCAACGGCTACCCGGCATTCAGCGCATGGACTTCGCTATGCAATTTCTCCGCCCCCGAATTCGACTCCGAGGGGAGGATGTGGACCGCCTATCAGGATTATGACGAATGCGCGGCCAACGCCTATTCCATGGCCCTGTGTTTCTACACTGCCGATGAACTCAGAGAGATGGCTAACGCCAACACCGACGCCGGATGCTACCGCGATATGCACAGAATCACTGTGAAAATAAATGAGAACGCCGGGCAGAACCAGGCTCTTCTCCCCCTCTGCGCCCCGGCCAACCGTAATCTCATCGCGTTTCACAACGGAAGCTATCAAAGCCCTGTCTACATCCTTGACCATAACGGCACCCCAGACGACCCCTCCGACGACCGCCTCGCCACTCTCGACAAACTTTTCGATGCAGCCACAGGAAAAGTGATTGACAAGATCTACCCCGTGACCCTATGGGAAGACCCCGTAACCGCCGACCTTTGGGCAGGATGCCACGCCGGGACATTCCGCGTGAACCCGCGCGAGGCGTTTGACAATCCGAAACTGGCAGTGCGCCACACTGTGAAATCGGGCGACAGCGAAATGAACGAAATTCAGATTCTTGAATCTGCCCAGGCAAACGCATTCGCCACAGACTCCGACAACAGGCTATGGATTGCCACTCACGATGAAGGAGTGATCTGCCTTTCTCCCGACCGGGAAACACTCCTCGGCGAACTGAGGGAAGCCGGCTCTGCGCTACCGTCCGACCGCGTGTATGGACTCTGCCACAACCCAGAGCGAGGCTCAATAATGATTTCCACAGCCCTCGGCCTTACAGAGTTTTTCCCCGAATTTCTTGGAGGCAGCCATATGCAAGGGGCGACAGTGACCCCTTCCGACATCACTCCCGGATTCAGGGGATGGGTGACAATTTCCGGCCTACCGGCAGGACGGGAACTGATTGTGACCGACAATTCCGGAAAAACCATTCGCGCACTCGGCAAAGCCAATGCCGGACGCATTCAGTGGGACGGAGAGAACGCATCAGGGCAGCGCCCCGCAACTGGCGTCTACCACATACGCGACGCCGAGACCAACGATTCCCTCGCCACTTTCCACATTCTGAACTGACCAAACAAAATATAGTAATGTCTGACCGCATATTGCTTTGCCTTTGCCACATGAGCGGCAAAGAGATGGATTTTATCAACGAGGCATTTGCCGATAACTGGGTAGTGCCCCTCGGCCCCAATGTAAACGGATTTGAAAAAGACCTTGAAAAGTTCTTTTTATCATATCCTCCGGGGCTGGAGAGAAAAAGAATAGTGGCCCTTGCCTCAGGCACAGCAGCCATTCATCTCGGCCTTGTGGCGCTGGGAGCGGGTCGCGACGATGAGGTGATTGTGCAGAGTTTCACGTTCAGCGCGTCTGCCAATCCCGTGACATATGTCGGGGCCACACCTGTGTTTGTGGACTCAGAGCCCGACACATGGAACATGGACCCCGCCCTGCTCGACCACGCGATAGCCGACCGAATACAGAAAACCGGCAAAAAGCCAAAGGCCATAATCCCCGTCTATCTCTACGGAATGCCCGCAAAGATTTCCGAGATTCTGGAAGTGGCAGAGAAATGGGGCATCCCGGTACTTGAAGACTCCGCAGAAGCATTCGGAAGCCGCTACAAGGGGAGAATGTGCGGCACTTTCGGCGAATATGGAATCCTGTCGTTCAACGGCAACAAAATGATAACCACCTCCGGAGGAGGAGCCCTGATATGTCCCGATGAAGAGAAATGGAAACTGGCGATGAACTATGCCACACAATCCCGCGAGCCTTATCCGTGGTATCAGCATGAGCGCATAGGCTACAACTATCGCCTCAGCAACATATCGGCCTGCATCGGGCAAGGGCAGATGACCATAGCGGAAGAGCACATTGCCCATCATCGCCATGTGCAGGAGCGATACCGCGAACTCTTTTCCGGCGTCGAAGGAATCAGCCTCCACGAAAATCCCGGGCCTGAATTCGACAGCAACTTCTGGCTCTGCGCCATTACACTCAGCCCGGAGCTCAGAGTTAAAGAAGCAGACTCCTGCGGAAAACCCGAGGCCATGCGTCGCAATCTCGAGCGGCATAACATCGAGAGCCGCCACCTTTGGAAGCCCATGCATCTCCAGCCCGTGTTTTCAAAATGCCCGTCGTATGTGAACGGAGTGAGCGAAGACCTCTTCAGCCGCGGCCTCTGCATCCCGGCAGGGCCATGGGTGGGAGAAAAAGAGATAGCAAGAGTGGTTGAAGCCATAAAAGAGAGCATCGTCTGACACTTCAAAAAACAGCCCTCTGCACAATCGCACGGGGTCTGCACAAAGCGTGCAGACCCCGTGTAAGTATCGAAATGTTGAAAAATGTGAAAAAATACACCCTGAAAACTTTGTCTGAATGAACAAAAAAACATAAATTTGCACATAATTCCACTGCGTATGCATAAAACTCAGTGGGGCATGCGATTTCCTCAAAGTCGCAAACCTTAGAAACTAAACTAAATAACTAACAAAATAACTTAAATTAAATCAGAACTGCTATGTGGTTATCAAGCTCATCTGTAGGGCGGAAGTTCGTCATGGCCGTCACCGGCGCCGTTCTCGTCCTATTTCTCACATTTCACTGTTTGATGAACGCCATAGCCATCTGCTGGCCGGCCGCCTATAATTCCGTATGCGAATTCTTAGGCGCGAACTGGTATGCGCTTATAGCGTCAGCAGGTCTGGCTTTGTTCTTCATCATCCACATCATTTATGCGGTAGTGCTCACGCTCCAGAACCGCAAGGCCCGCGGCAACGACCGCTACGCCATCTCAAAGCGTCCCAAGACGGTTGAATGGTCAAGCCAGAACATGCTCGTGCTCGGCTTGGTCATCCTCGCCTTCCTGGTTGTGCACCTCATCCAATTCTGGGCTAAGATGCAGCTCAAGGAGATTCTCGGCGTTCACGACGTGCTTCCTCCCGCTGCCGGCACACTTTTCATCCAGGAGGCTTTCTCCGTTGTGTGGACTCCGATTGTCTACATCATCGGCTTCATTGCCCTCTGGTTCCACCTCAACCACGGTTTCTGGTCGATGTTCCAGTCTATCGGCTGGGATAACCAGGTGTGGATTGCCCGCCTCAAAAAGGTGGCTTGCTGGTGGAGCTCTATCGTGGTGCTTCTCTTCATTGCCCAGGCTATCGTCTTCACAGTGAAGGCTCACGAAAACTACTACAAGACCAATGAAACTCTCCGCGAGCAATACAAAGAGATGCTTGCCCCCATGTTTGAGAAAGACTTCGGCCCCGACGCAGCTCAGGCTATCACTTCTGCTCCATTCGACCAGATGAAGCAGATGGTCAAGGGCACTCTCACTCAGATGGAACAGCCCGAGGCTCAGAGCTATTTCGCAAACGACCCTCAGTTCCCCGCCCGTCTTGAAACTATCAGACGCGCTGCCGAACTCATCGACTATCTCGATGTGGATGTTCCCGCCGAGGAGCTCGCACCCGCTGAAAATCCCCAACCTGCAAACTAATTAGCGATATGGAAAATATAAAAGAGAATATCAAAGTAATGAATCCGGCTGATTCCAAGATCCCGGAGGGTCCTGTCGCTGAGAAATGGACCAACTACAAGGCTCATCAGAAACTTGTGAACCCCGCCAACAAGCGTCGTCTCGACGTGATTGTGGTAGGCACAGGTCTTGCCGGAGCCTCCGCGGCTTCCACACTTGCGGAAATGGGCTTCAATGTGCTTAACTTCTGCATTCAGGACAGCCCCCGCCGCGCTCACTCAATCGCAGCGCAGGGCGGTATCAACGCAGCCAAGAATTATCAGAACGACGGCGACTCTATCTACCGTCTTTTCTACGACACTGTAAAGGGCGGCGACTACCGTGCCCGTGAAGCAAACGTTTATCGTCTTGCTGAGGTGTCAAACAACATCATAGACCAGTGTGTGGCACAGGGTGTGCCTTTCGCACGCGAATACGGCGGCCTTCTCGCCAACCGTTCTTTCGGTGGAGCTCAGGTGAGCCGCACATTCTATGCCAAGGGCCAGACAGGCCAGCAGCTCCTCCTCGGCGCTTATTCTTCGCTCAACCGTCAGATCCAGACCGGCAAAGTGAAGAGCTTCAACCGCTATGAAATGCACGACGTGGTGCTCATCAAAGACAAAGACGGTGTGGAGCGCGCACGCGGCATCATCGCCAAGAACCTCGTGACAGGCAAGCTCGAGCGCTTCGCCGCTCACGCTGTGGTTATCGCCACAGGCGGTTATGGCAACACCTACTTCCTTTCTACCAACGCTATGGGTTGCAACTGCTCGGCTGCGATGGCTTGCTACCGCAAGGGTGCTTACTTCGCAAACCCCGCTTATGTGCAGATTCACCCCACCTGTATCCCCGTGCACGGCGACAAGCAGTCTAAGCTCACACTTATGTCAGAGTCGCTTCGTAACGACGGCCGCATCTGGGTGCCCAAGAAGAAAGAAGATGCTGAGAAACTTCAGAAAGGCCAGATCAAGGGCAGCGACATCCCCGAAGAGGATCGCGACTACTATCTCGAGCGCCGCTACCCGGCATTCGGTAACCTCGTGCCCCGCGACGTGGCTTCACGCGCTGCCAAAGAGCGTTGCGACGCCGGATTCGGTGTCAACAACACAGGTCTCGCCGTGTTCCTCGACTTTTCTGAGGCTATCAACCGTCTCGGAATCGACGTGGTTCGCCAGCGCTACGGCAACCTCTTCGACATGTATGAGGAAATCACCGACGTCAACCCCGGCGAATTCGCTCGCGAAGTTAACGGCGTGAACTATTACAACCCGATGATGATCTTCCCCGCTATCCACTACACAATGGGTGGCATCTGGGTGGACTACGAGCTCCAGACATCAATCAAGGGTCTCTTCGCGATTGGCGAGTGCAACTTCTCCGACCACGGCGCCAACCGTCTCGGCGCATCTGCCCTCATGCAGGGTCTTGCCGACGGTTACTTCGTGCTCCCCTACACTATCCAGAACTACCTCAGCGACCAGATTACAATTCCTCATTTCTCAACCGACACTCCTGAATTCGACGCAGCGGAGGCTAAATGCCAGGCAAACCTCGACCGCCTCATGAACATCAAAGGGAAACGCTCTGTCGATTCTATCCACAAGGAGCTCGGCCACATCATGTGGGAATATGTGGGCATGGCCCGCGACAAGGAAGGTCTTGAACTCGCTCTCAGAAAACTCAAAGATATCCGCGAGACATTCAATAATGACCTCTTCGTGCCCGGCACACAAGAGGGCATGAACATAGAGCTCGACAAGGCGTTCCGTCTCAACGACTTCATCACAATGGGCGAGCTCATTGCCTATGACGCGCTCAACCGCAACGAGAGCTGCGGCGGTCACTTCCGCACAGAATACCAGACTCCCGAAGGCGAGGCGCTCCGCGATGACAAAGATTACTTCTATGTGAGCTGCTGGGACTATGCCGGCAACGACAACCAGGCCCCGACCCTCATCAAGGAGCAGCTCCACTATGAGGCAATCAAGGTGCAGACACGTAACTATAAGTCATAATTCCTCTTCCGGCGGGAATTTTCCCTCCGGCTACTAAACAGAAATTTCAATCATGGAAGAAAATATAATGAAAGTCAACCTCAAGGTTTGGCGTCAGGCCAATCCGAGAGAAAAGGGCGGGTTTGTGACTTATTCCGATGTCGAGACCACTCCCGATACCTCCTTCCTGGAGACCCTCGACATTCTCAACGAGACTCTCGTTGAGAGAGGAGAGGAGCCAATCGTGTTCGACCACGACTGCCGCGAGGGTATCTGCGGCATGTGCTCGCTTTACATCAACGGCCATCCTCACGGCCCTGCCACCGGCGCAACCACATGCCAGCTCTATATGCGTCGTTTCCAGAACGGCGAGACAATCACTGTAGAGCCCTGGCGTTCGGCCGCTTTCCCGGTGATTAAAGACCTTATGGTAGACCGCAACGCATTCGACAAAATCCAGCAGGCCGGCGGCTATGTGTCGTTCAACTGCGGAGGCGCTCAGGATGCCAACAACCTTCCCATCTCAAAGGTGAAGGCTGACGAAGCCATGGACTCTGCAAGCTGCATCGGCTGCGGAGCCTGCGTGGCTGCCTGCAAGAACGGTTCTGCCATGCTTTTCGTGTCGGCTAAGATCAGCCAGCTCGCCCTCCTTCCCCAGGGCGAAGTGGAGAAATATCGCCGCGCAAAAGCCATGGTCGACAAGATGGACGAACTCGGATTCGGAAACTGCACCAACACCGGCGCATGCTCTGCCGAGTGCCCCAAAAACATCAAACTTGAAAACATCGGCCGCATGAATCGTCATTTCATCGCCGCAAAATGCAAAGACTAATCCCTGCGCAAGGGCAGCGTCATTGCAGCCACTAAAAAAGGATGCGCCGTCATGGTGCATCCTTTTTATTTTAAACCCTCACCTGATTTCAAAAAATTAAGGGTTTTATATTTTTTTTACATTTACACTTTGCCACACCCATAAATTTTGACTATATTTGCGCTTGAATTGAGCGCATTGCGACTCTTTCAATCACAAAATGTCAAAACCAAACAAATAATATATTATGAAGAAATTTTTACTCTCAACAGCATTCATTCTTGGTGCTTTTGCGGCTCAGGCAGACTATGCTGAGTATTTCAAGGTGTATTACAATGGTGAAGAAGTCAAGAACGGCGGCACAATCCTATGCGACCACTACAGCGACAACACTGACAACTCTGGCTACAACATGGGCTACACATATGAGGCTAACATAACTTTTGTAAACCAGACAGAAGACGCCATCGGCCTTTACACTACTCAAGGATTCCTCGACATGCCTACTGAAGAGGAATACAAAAACCAGCCACCGGTAGACTACACCACAACTGAATGGTATCAGAAATGGGGCACTGTTGCTCTATGCTATGCAAAAAACCTGAATCTCGCAGACGGTTCATTCAGCGACAACTGTGTGAGTCTTCCTTTCACCGCTGCTCTTGCAGACCAGGAGACTATGGGCGACAAAGAGTTCCAGTGGCAGTTCCACCTCTCGACTGTTAACCCCGACACTGAGTCAAAATACACAGTTTCTGTAAAACCTGTTATTATCTCCGACTATAATGGAAATGGCGTTATCACAGATTATGAAGAAATTCCCGATAGCGAATTCACAGTGATTTTAGCCTTCAAGAAAGATTGGTCAGGTGTTGACAGCATCGATGCTGACAATGACGCCGCTCCCGAATACTACACCATCCAGGGTGTGCGCGTTGCCAATCCTGAAAAGGGTCTTTACATCGTAAAGAAAGGCAACAAGGTTTCAAAAGAGTTTATCCGTTAAGATAATTCCCTAACCTTGCAGGCAATATGCCTGCTACTATACCAAACCTCATACACTGCGGCGTCGGCTAAATGCCGGCGCCGTTAATTTTTTATGCTCACCGCCTCAATCGTAGTTCATAAAACGCCTGCCGGCCAGCTTCAAAAGGCCATAAATTGCCTTTTGAACAGCCATGTAGACAAAATTTACATAATAGACAACAGTCCCGGCGAATCATTGTCGGCCATAGCCTTGTTTTCGCCTAAAATAGACTATCGGCACGTTGAAAACAACGGATTCGGAGCCGGGCACAATATTGCCCTCCGAGAGGTTATTGAGCCGGCATCAGATGCAGACAACGCGAAACATAATGAAAATCCGTGCGGCTTTCATCTTGTGATGAATGCAGACGTATGCTGGGAAGGGGATGTGCTGACCCCTTTGTTGAATTACCTTCAAGAGAATCCGGATGTTGGCATGGTTATGCCAAAGACATTTTATCCTGACGGCGACCTGCAATACACCTGCCGTATGCTGCCAACGCCATTCGACCTCTTTGCCAAACGTTTTCTCCCCGCATCCCTCACAAAAAAACGAATGGAACGCTATCTTCTGGCGCCGCATAATCACGACATTGCCATCAACTGCCCATATCTGTTAGGGAGTTTTCTGCTTTTTCGCAATGACGCCTTGAGGCAATGCGGGGTATTTGACGAATGCTTTTTCATGTACCCCGAAGACATCGACATCACACGCCGCATTCATGAGCATTGGAGAACGATGTACTGGCCCGGAGTCAGCATAATACACGAACATGCGGCGGCATCCCGCAAAAGCTTCCGTATGCTCCGCATACACCTCGTCAACATGATCATATATTTCAACAAATGGGGATGGCTATGCGACAAAAAGAGGCGCCTTTATAACAGGCGCCTCCTTAACAGTATTTCCTACATCCCTCCATCCTCCCGCCCATCAGCACGCGGCTAACGGCTTATCGGGCGTGCCTCCACCCCTTCTCGAGTCATCTTTACCGGCTTTATATGGCCTTCATTATCAAATTCCATCCTGTCTATGCAGGTGACTCTGAAATCACGGGCAGTCTCCCCCCGTAGGGCGACGGTGATAGACAATGTAATATTCATTTGTGCCGGGAATATTCATAACGGAATGATGACCTGCCCCTGTGGCGATCTCTGCATCCTGTTGCAATATCTTGCCGACTCGTTTGAAAGGGCCGAAAGGTGAATCGGAAATAGGTAACCTCCTGATATATTTCGCCGTCATCAAACGGGACAAGTGCCGTAAGGTCATCGCTCCATGTGGGGAATATCCAATATGTATCGTCATATATCACCCCCCTCCGGGTCGGCATACCAGCCATCGAAAACAGGGTTCTCACCCATCGCCGACAGCGGCGACATGGATATTGACACACCGGAAAACGCCGCAAGAACGGCGGCCACGCCTGTGGCAACATTTTTAAATCTCATAATGTCACTGTGTTTTAATTATTGAAAGTATTGTATCTGATCTATATCGTGGTCATCTCACGCCCTCCGGAGTCGGGTCAATCACAATCACCGCACCTTGCCCGGACGTGGAGCCGCGCATGGCCGACAATAAAGGAGCAAGCGTCTTCACGGCATTAGCCCTCGCCTGGCGCACATATCCTTTATCGTAAATTTTTCCTGCCAGCTGACGCTGCCATCTCTTTTTAAGAGCATTCTCCTCGGCAGCAGTGAGCGTGCGCGTAAAAATCATGTTGCGCCCGTCCCACGCGTCAAGCACCTCGTAGGCATCCGGCCCGGCATTTTCAAGCACGTCAACACGTTCCGGAGGAAGATACACAACAGTAGTGTCGCCCCTTTCCTCAATGCGCAGGGCGTCGAGGTCAAAACGGATTCTGCCCTCAAGCACCTGACGCGCCACAATCCATTTACCATTGATTGAATCCTTTATCGGCATCTCGTCGTGAATATCAGCCGTGCACAGTTCCACCATGCTGCTTATTGTCTTAACCCTCGCAGCCTGTGTGTCATAATCCCTGTCATCCTGTTTCGGCTTGAGCCAATATGCAACCCCGGCTCCTAATGCGGCGATCACAACTATTACAGCCAGTATTTTAAATATCTTCATAATCACCAATTTTATAAATGCCGGACCAACTGAACCGGACTTTCAAAAACTCTTTATGTCGCAGCTTTAATCTTTAAATTCAATTTCAGCCTCATAACCCCAGTCGGAAAGCAATGCCGCAAACCATGCCCTCGCCTTCATTTCAGCCTCCTTGCGGAGAGCTTCCTTGTTTCCCTTGTCAGACGCCAATTCCTTTTTCACCTCGGCAGCCATCTGCGATTTGAGAGCGGCACGCTCCGCAGGGCTTATCGACGAACGCAGCCCCGTCACCCTGTAATGCTCCTCATGCAATCGGGGGTCGCGCCCATCGGTGACTATCTCCACCGGAGGGAGAATAACCTTGGCAATATGCGACTCTTCATTTACCTCTACATCCTCCGGAGAAAGTTTTGTAAGGTCAAGATAAGCCACAAGATAGGTGTCGTAAGAATACACTCCTATGCGTGTGCCTATTTTCATCGCATCGACAACCGCCTGAAACTTTCCGGCAAAGCCATGTGCATCCGACACTAATGGGTCGGAAATCTTACCTACCTTGCCGACTGTCATGCGGGCAAGCTCAAGCCGGCTGACTTCCTGCAGACTTGAATACACATCCACAGGAGGAGTGTCCTTTTCGCAACCGGAAAGCATCATTACGCAAGCAACGACCGGAACAAATAAATATCTGAAGCGTTTCATGTTTCTTTACAATTTAATAAGACAAACCTGTTTTCTCACTTATAAGACTCCTTTTTCAGAAAACGGATTAATCAGCCTCGAAGGTATGAACAGGTTTGCCAATGCGCGTAAAAAAAGATAAAATTGCATATTTTTTCTTCCGATTGAACTTATTTACCCTAAATATCATCTTAAATATATCAAGTAACATAAAATTCCACTTCTATGAGAAATATTCTCCATGCCTCGCTAAGAACTCTAAGGCGCCTGCTGCCTCTGATGATGCTATGCTCCATATTCGTCATAACCCCGTCTTGCAGCCCTATATTCTGCGACCATCCGTCGCACTATGACTATGGATACCACCACAAACACCATAAGCATCACAAACATAAAAAGAATCCCAACCACAAGAAACACAAGCACCATCATAAAAAACATAAACATCACCACCACGATGATTAAAAGAAATGAGGCCGCGACATCACGGCCTCATTTCTTTTCTAATCTAATGTTTTATGCGAAACATTGAAAAACTTTGCCCTGTAAAGTCATAGCAGCTAAAACCTCTTACCAGATAGACTTCAAATCCCTGTAGGAAATATCTGCAGGGCCGGAAATTATGTTGTAAGGCTCTTTAGGGAACACTATGTTTGTCATAGCCATAGTGCCGTCAAAATTGAAAATCTCAACAGACGAACGGTCTACAAATATGCAAAGTTCCATCTCTTCACCCTCAATATTGAAAGGTGCGGATATGCTCGGAACAGAAAACAGATTATTGAAAGAGACCGCGCCGGTTGAAGATGTGCGCCTAGCAACTATCTTTCCGGCTGCCGGATTAACCGCCACCTCCAAGTATTCTCCAACAGAATTCTCAAGTCTGAACGATGAAGACTCTTTGAGGCTGACCTTGAATCTTGCCTCATAGGCATCTGACGCGTCAATCTTTCCTCCTTGCGCCTCTTTCCATTCCCCTGCAATTCCGTCTATCTCCTTCACAACCGTGGTTGCCAGCAAAGGAGTGCCGTTCACCTCTTTCAACGCAAGCTCCCTGGGGAGAGTCATTGCCGAACGCCAAGGATTGCAGGGCACACTTCCGGCATAGTTCCAATTGTTCATCCAGCCAATCATGACAGTGCGGCCACCGGGCATATTGCTCCATGTCACTCCCGCATAATTGTCGGCCCCATAGTCAAGCCAAAGAGGATAGTCAAGATCCATGGCAGTGAAAGTCGTGCCATCGAAATCCCCGACAAAATATTCTGTGCCGGAACCGCCAACAGGGCCGCCGGGATTGTTGCTGACAATCAGCACCCACTTTTCTCCCCCCTTATACGGAAGTTTGAGAAGATCCGGACATTCCCATTGCCCTATATTGCTGCGCGGACAAGTTGTTGTGAACGTAGAGAGCTTGCTCCAGTTTTTGAGGTCGGCCGACCCCCAGAATTCAATCTTGCAGCTCCATCCGAGAGCAAGAGCCATCACCCATTTCCGAGATTCCTCATGCCAGAACACTTTCGGGTCGCGGAAGTCACCAAGTTCCGTGTTCGCAATCACCGGATTCCCTTCATATTGCGTGTAGGTCATTCCGCCATCAGTGCTGTAAGCCAGGCACTGCTGCTGATGCTCCCCCGAAGCCGTATAGAATGCAAGAATGGCATTCTTTCCAAAACCGGCTGTGTTATCCTTGTCGACAATAGCACTTCCGGAGAAAATATCGCCCCATTCATTGCGAACCATAGCCACACTTTTCTCCTCCCAGCGAACAAGGTCGGAAGAGACGGCATGACCCCAGCTCATATTTCCCCAGTCATTGCCCTGCGGGTTATATTGATAATAAAGATGATACACTCCATCAGCATAAACCATGCCGTTAGGGTCGTTGATCCAGTTTTTTGCCGGAGTATAGTGAATCTGCGGGCGGTACTGCTCATTGCGTCTTGACTCTTCAGGAGCGGTGCCTCCCGGCTGTTCAGGATTCTCCTCCTGAGGAGGCGCCGGCTGCTCGTTAAACTTTGAATCGCCGCACGACGAGAAAGCAACGGAAGCCAATGCCATTAAGATGCAGAGATTTCTTATCATTTTCCTAATAACTCAGATTAAATTTCTAACAATCTAATAGGGTCTTTAAAGACTCTAAGGTCTTTAAGGACTTTAAAGACCTTAAAGACCTTAGAGACCTTAAAGACTTTCATTAGCGGGTTTTGAGATATTCAAGAGAATTCTTCGCAAGCCTCAGCACATTGTCCTGATAAGGGTTATTCTTCGGATAGGCTGAAATGTCGGGAGTGCCATCGGCATTCTTCATTGAGAATTCACATCCGCCATTCCCTATGCAAAGGATTGTGCCCTTAAATTCAGTGTTTCCTTGCTGTGCCTCCCACACATTCAGCTGCGACACCCAGTCAATCTGCGAATCCCATGTGCCGAGCGGAATAATGCCATAGGTAGCGGTAATGGCATTATAACAAGCCTCTTCCTGGTTTGGAATACCGGTCAGCACCGACGGGATATTGAAATATAGGCAATTGTGGTCTTCTGTCCAGCCGGCGCCCTTGAATGCTATGAGCTTGGTGCGATCGGTGGTTGTCACGTCCATACCTTTGAAAATAGGGTGAGTTGACGCATCCTTCTTGAAACGGCTTCCGGGATGAAGCTGCACAGCCATCATCCATGTGTCGCCGTTCCAGCCACCACGGCCAAGTCCGATTGCATGGTCGTTGGAGCGGAGCATGTCAGTTTCAAGACGGCCGAGAGTGCCTACATAAGCAGTCGCATGGCTCCAGAGCAAGAGGTTTCCTCCGGCCGCATACCATTCTCGCACATAAGGAGTGGCCTCGCTCACAACAGCCGGCATATTGAACACATCATCCTCCGTGCGGTCTTCAAGGTCGCGCATCCAGAACAATACACGATACGGATTCAAGTCATCGGCCGACGAGATATTGCCGAAATACACATATTGAGCCGCAGGATATTCCGCTTTAAGCCAAAGCCATGCACATGCCTCATCGTCATCGCCGTTTGCTATGAGCTCATCTTCTGTGGCATACTCGCTCAAGAAGCCGATTGCAGTCTTACCAATTTTAAGCGATCCGGAAGACGGAAGCGATTTCCCTTCGGAATTTGAGGCGATGATTGTCACATTCCATTCCTCGCCGTCGACCACATTCTCTATCGTATAGGATGTTGCCGACCCCGGAAGGGTCTTGCTCACCGTTCTCCCCCCTGCCACGGCATTGAATGTCAATTCGCTGGCATCGGCCGACGGAGTCCATTCCACATATGCGTCATAAGTGGCGTCAGCCTTCTCCACTTGCGTGAGAGAAATGCCGCTCACTGCATCAGCGCCCTGCCGAGTGAAATTCTTTATCACTCCCGACGAAAAGTTTGTGCCGTCGGTGAGTTTGAAAATATAGGTGTAAGCCACCTTAGTCTCTACATTCTTATGAGTGAACGACCCTGTGGATGAAGTTTCAGTGGTGAATATCTGTCCATCCTTAATCACATTCACTTGCACGGTCTTACCCTCGCGAGGAGTCCATGTCCACACATAATCATTGTCGACAAGCTCACCCTTCAACTCTTCAGCAGAGATTGGAGAAAGTATCGGGGCGGCAATCTCCACATCCTTGTCCTGACAGCCGGCAAGGAGAGCTCCGGCTGCCATCAGAATCATATATCCGTATTTTTTCATTTTCTTAATTTTTAAGCAAACTCTTATGACTTTGCGCATTATGAATTAGTTATAGCCCTGATTCTGCACATAAAGGCCGGGCACATAATAGAGCTGGTTGTATGGTATGGGATAGAACTCGTTCTTTCCGGGAGTGTAGTGCGCATCCTCATAATACTGGCCATACTTCACGCCATCGTAAGAAGAATCCTTCTCTTTCTCGAAATAGGCATTGAGCACCGTGGAGGCTATGCCCCAGCGACGGAGGTCGAAATAGCGGCTGCTCTCCATAGCCATCTCAAGGCGGCGCTCCCACTGAAGGCGCACACGGGCCTTATCCTTGCTGCTGAAATCGGAGGAAGAATATAGTGCAATCTCGCAGAAATCTTTTGCATAAGAAATGTGTTTATCCACAGAATCAGCGGCACGGCTGCGAATGTCGTTGATGATTGAGCGAGCATCCTCAAGCCGGCCAAGCTCTACAAGAGCCTCGGCACGCATAAGCATCACATCGGTGTAGCGGAACACATAGTCGTTCATCGCGAATGCCTGCCAAGAGCCGTCGAAAGTCTCGCCTCCGCTGCGTTGCGGCACATCCTTGAGCGACGTGTAGAAACCGTAAGTGTTGGGAGTGCGGGAGTTGCTGGTGGTCATCATATACTCCGACTCATACTTATAAGGGAATGTAGGCATTCCGACAGTGTGGAACAAACGCGGATCCCATTTCTGGGCAGATGCCACGCCATTCACGGGATAGGCGTCGGCTTTGTCATAGTCTTCAAACATGGGGAGGCCGTCGCGGGTCTTATAAGCGTTCACAAGATTCTGAGAAGGCTTGTGGAAATCCCATCCGCAAGACCACATTCCCCAGCAGCCGTTAAGCATGTTCGACCAGTTTGCACGCCCGTAGCGAGTGTTATCTTCCGTGTACTGCGAAGTCTGCACGGCGAAAATCGATTCCTCGCTGTTCTTATATTCGGGAAGGAAGATGTCGCCGAAATCCGCGAGATAACCATATCTGGAGTTGACCACAACATCAGTGTAGTCCACAACCTTCTGCATATATTCAGGCTTTATGAAAGCCACGCCGTCGGTTTTCTCATAGCCGTCGCCCCAGGCCAGTGTAAGATAGCATTTGGCAAGATATGATGCGGCGGCAACCTTGTTGGCACGTCCTCCGCCATCTGTCACCTCTTCGGGAAGGGCGTCATAGGCGAGCTCAAACTCGTGAATAACCTTACCAAACAGTTCTTCATAAGTGAACTGGTTATTGGGTGTCTGCTCCTGAAGGTTATTTTTGAAAACCTCCTCGTCAATCCAGGGAATCTGGCGGAACATGGTGAGAAGTTTGAAATAGCTGTGGCCACGCAGGAAATGCACCTCGCCTACACGCTGGGCGGCTGTTTTCTCTCCGAGTTTCTCCACTCCATACTGCTCAAGAGCCACAAGCGCACGGTTGCAGCGCGAGATGTTGCAATAGAGACGATACCAGAGTTCGTCGAGCTCGCCGGGAGTAGAGGTCAGGGTGGACCATATCTCCATAGGATGATAGCCGGTGTCGGTCGTGCCGCCGCCACCTTTCAGGCAGTCGTCGGAAGAGAGGTCGCCGTATGGCCACAGGTTGAACGGATAGCTATACCAGCAGTCGCCGAGCGATGCATAGGCGGCATTCACCATTTTATCAGGCTCCGAATAGGCAAGGTCGCCGTCGATAACTCCCGTTGGGGGCACATCGATGAAATCGTTACACGATGTGGCCGCAATCATCAGGGAGGCTGCCGCAATTATATTTGTCAGTTTCATTGTTATCTGTTTTTTAGGAAAGTTCATGTTTTAGAAATCTACCTGCAAGCCGAAAGAGAGCGAGGTCGGGATAGGATATGCCCAGTTGGGATTCTCAGGGTCGGTGCATGTGAGGCTGCTGCTCTTGATGGTGAGAAGGTTCTGGCCTGACACATACACTCTCGCCTTGCTCATGCGAAGTTTCGACAGCACGTTTTCAGGAAGGTTATAGCCGATCTGCAGGGTGCGGAGCTTGGCGTAAGAGCCGTTTTCCACAAAGTATGATGACGCGCGCCCCTCGTCGCCCTTGTTGTTGGTGGTGAGCATCGGGATTGTAGACGATGCGTTCACATTCGGCAGCCATGCGTCGAGCACACGCACACCCTTGTTGCTGCCGGCATCGGTCACGCTCCAGAAGTCGTTCTGGAATTTCTGATTGTTGTAGACATCCTGTCCGAGCACACCCTGCCAGAACATCTGGAAATCGAAATTCTTATAGCTGAGCTCTACATTCAGGCCAAACGAAAGATCGGGCACCGGATTGAAAATCCAGGTCTGGTCATCAGCGGTGATTTTGCCGTCGCCATTAAGGTCGGCATATTTCATGCCGCCCACACGGGCGTTGTCCTGACCATAGGCAAGCACCTCTTCCTGGCTCTGGAACAGGCCGTCGAACACATAGCCCACGATTGAGCCGAACGGACGACGCGACTGAACGAGGTTTTCGGTTGTGGTGTGCACATATGAGCCGGTTGTGGTGGAAGGAAGATATGTCACGCGATTGCGGAAGAAATCGAAGTTAAGCGCCGCCTTGTAGCCGAAGCCGCACGCAAGTTCATCACGCCATCCAACCTGGAATTCCATACCCCAGTTGCGAAGCGACGAGCCGTTGAGCCATGAGGCGCCACCCTCACCCATAGAGCCGAGATAGGCAGGGATGATAAGCATGTCTTTCACATCCTTGATGTAGGCGTCGAATGTGCCGGTGAGGCGATTGCCAAGGAAACCGTAGTCGATGCCGGCATTATACTGGATTGTGGTCTCCCATTTCAAATTCGGGTTTGCGGTCTGGCTTGCATAATAACCTGAGGGGAATATGCCGCTCTGCTGGAGAAGGAGGTCGTAGGCGGTAGACGTCACGCGGTCGCTGCCATAGTCTGCCACATAAAGAGCGTAGCGGGCGGTGTTGGAGATGGCCTGGTTACCGGTCTTGCCCCATGAGAGACGAATCTTGAGGTCGTCGAGCCACGACTTGTTGATGTTTTCTGAAAGGCGATAGCCGAGAGTGGCGGCAGGGAATGTGCCGTAGCGGTTGTTGCTGCCGAAACGCGATGATCCGTCATGGCGGATTGTGAACGACGCAAGAAGGAGGTCGCGCCAGTTATAGTCAATCTTGCCGAAGAATGAAACAAGGGCGTAGGCCGACTTATTGCCTGTGGCACGTTCAACGCCTGATGAGGCATCGGGATACATATAATCGGGAGTTTCAATGTCATAGTTCTCGTTGTAGGCCGAGAAATCTATGCGGCTCTGGCGGAACATCTCCATGCCGGCAAGCACAGTGAAATTATGGTCGTTCCAGAGATTG
Source organism: Muribaculaceae bacterium (assembly GCA_009775365.1). Taxonomy (GTDB): domain Bacteria; phylum Bacteroidota; class Bacteroidia; order Bacteroidales; family Muribaculaceae; genus Lepagella. The sequence goes on along the minus strand of VSPM01000001.1, from coordinate 55,569 downwards.
AAATTATAATTGGCAGTGTTAGTCCAAGTCCACTTTGAGTCGTTTGCCTGCGAAAGCGTGGTGGAGTTGGTGTCGTTATTGACGATGTCGCTATGGAAAGTGTAGTTGTAGGAATGGATGAAAGCGGCATCATAGTCAAGACCGAAGTTTGAACGAAGCACCAGGCCATTCACCGGCTTGATGTCGATATACGCATTTCCGAAAAGCCTCCACACATTCAGGGCGTTGTCTTTATTGAAAGCGAGTTCGCGGAGAGGGTTCTGGCGGTCGGCCATGCTCCCTACAGGGCCGGCATATGTTGTGCCGTCAGTTTCAAACACAGGCACTGACGACGGCATCTTCAGCGCATTCTCCAACGGCTGGCAGTCAACCTGGTCAGTATATGTAAGAGTAAAATTCTCGCCTACTGTCACAACCGGAGAGATATTGTAAGAAGCATTCATACGGGCGGCGATATTCTCGAAGTTTGTATATTTGAGGATACCGTCGGTTCTCTTATAACCGATAGAGAAGAATGCCGTGCCCTTGTCGGAAGCGGTAGAAACCGAAGCGTCATAATGCTGAGAGAAGCCTGTGCGTGAAATTTCGTCAAGCCAGTCGGTGTTAGACATAAGCATTGTGCGCTTGTTATTGATATAGCCGTCGTAATAGCCGTTCACAGTGTAGTCCTGATACTGGCCGGTGGCAATATTATAAACAGAGATTGGATAGCCGCTTGCAGCATTAAGGTTAAGGCCGTAGCTTGAAGCATAGGCCACAGGGTCAAGGCCGTCGTTGAGCGCTGCCTGAGCCATCGCCTTTGCATATTCCGGAGTGTTGAGGAGCTTCATCTTCGATTGAGAAGAATAGAACTGTGTAGTGAAATTGGCAGAGAAGCTCACATTCACCTTCCCGGAGTTCTTACCCTTCTTCGTGGTGATGATGATCACGCCGTTGGCCGCACGCGAACCATAGATTGAAGCTGAGGCTGCGTCTTTAAGCACCTGCATACTCTCAATGTCGTTCATGTTGAGAGAATTCAGAGTGGCTGTGGTGGGCACGCCGTCAATTACAAAGAGAGGGTCTTGTGACGCATTGAAAGAGCCGATACCACGGATTCTGACCGAGCCGGTGCCTGCGGGCGAACCGTTTGCTGTAACTGTCATTCCCGGAACCTTGCCTTGCAGAGCGCGCATGGGGTCGCTGTCTGACGAGGTTTCAAGCGACTTGGTTGAAACCACCGACACCGCTCCGGTGAGGTCGGCCTTGCGGACGGTCTGATAACCCACCACCACAAGCTCGTCGAGAAGACCGGCGTCTTCATCCATATAGATAGTCATCTGAGGCTCCGCCTTCACTTCCACTGTCTGATAGCCCACATAAGAGATTTTAAGAACCGAGCCATCAGGAACTGTGAGGCTAAACCCGCCATCGATATCGGTGGCCACACCTTGTTTGGTGACTTCACACTGAACTGTGGCCCCGATCAGCGGCTCATCGTCAGCCCGTGAAATTACCGTCCCTTGCACAGTGATTTCCTGTGCATGCGCCGTGATTGCCATAATCAGAAGCATCAATGCGCTGAGGATTCCTTTTTTCATGTTATTGTTTGTTTTAGTTAAATTATCTGCTGCAAAGTTAATGCCGTGCGTACGGGCGTGATATAATATTTGTTGTCTACGCTATCATAATTTACCCGACTCCTTTATTGTTAAAACCATTGCGGATTTTTTTATAATCGCCTGCCTGAACCGCCATTCGGATTTATATAAAAATGCAAACCACGTAACCTCAGCAGTTTGCATTTTATATTATCAACATTTGTTATAATGACGACCAATTTTTTATAGCCACGCACACCTACAGGCGGGCGGCGCTCACTTCTTCCCTCTTATGGCGGATGGCGACTCTCCGAACTCCTCCTTATAGCATTTAGAGAAATACGCAAGCGACGTGAATCCGACCTCAAAAGAGATCTCGCTCACGGTCTTTTCGGTGGAGCTGAGAATTGTCTTTGCCCTTTGAAGCCTCACTGTGCGGATAATCTCGACCGGAGTGTAGTTTGCAAGAGCCTTTATTTTCCTCGTGAACTGCGACTGGCTCAACCCCATTTCACCGGCAATCTCCTCGATGCTCAGTTTCGGGTCAGACATACGGCTCTCCACAATCTTCATGAATCGTGTGTAGAAATCACTTTCCACATCGTTGGGAGCCACTTTTGTGCGGGGGATAGCGCGGCCCTTGCCATCCTTTTCATTCTCCGCAATAGCGCTTTTTCCATAGATGCTCTTTATCCTTTTTCTGTTCATGAGGAGATTGCGGCATCGCGATGCAAGCACATCTCCCCCAAATGGCTTGGGGAGGTATCCGTCGGCGCCGTTGTCATACCCCTCCACACGCTGCTCGTCGAGAGAACATGCCGTGAGCATAAGCACAGGAATATGGGATGTGGTGATCTCGCTTTTTATGCGTTTCACACATTCCATGCCGTCCATCACGGGCATCATCACGTCGCAAACCACGAGGTCCGGCACATATTTCACGGCCATCTTCACACCCTGCTGCCCGTCAGAGGCATATATCACATTATAATCTGCACCCAAAAGAGCGCCTATAAGTTTATGTATGTCTCTGTTGTCGTCCACAACGAGCAGCAACGGCTTTTTAGAGTCAAACTCCTCTCCATCTTTTTCTATAGGCGACAATTCTATGTCTATGTCTGACGATGTGATTCTCGATTGTGGGGCTTCCACCTTGTTGCCGCAATGACGCACCGGGAGAGCCACCTTGAATTCACTCCCCTTCCCTTTCTCACTGTCAACAGAAATTTCCCCGCCGTGAAGCTCGACAAACGCTTTTGTCAAAGCAAGACCTATTCCGGAACCCTTGGGATTGACTTTATCAGCCTGAAAGAAACGGTCGAAAATATGACGGCAATCCTCCTCTGAAATACCCTCGCCATTGTCTTTTACAGAAAAAGTGAATTTCGTGCCGTCTGAAACATACGCCACGCTTATCTTTCCGTTGTCGGGAGTGTGCTTGAAAGCGTTGCTCATAAGATTGAAAAACACACGCTCCATTTTCTCCACGTCAACACCCACATACGGGTCGGCCACAGGCGCAATATTAACCGCGAGACGAATGTCGCGCTTATTGGCCGCCTCTTTGAACGCCTCGGCCCATTCTCTCAGCAGGGCAGGGAAATCCACCTCCGAGAGATGAAGGTCGGTCTTGTTGTTCTCATACTTCCTGAAGTCAAGAATCTGGTCGATAAGCCTCCGGAGAATGCTCACATTCTTCTGAGCAATCTGCATCAATTGCCTGTCGCGCCGGCTGAGGGATTCATCCCTGGCCACCTCCTCCACAGGGCCAGAAATAAGAGTGAGCGGAGTGCGCAAGTCGTGCGACACATTAGTGTAGAACATAAGTTTCGATTGCGTGGCCTCTCTGAGCCTGTCGTAAAGTTCCTGCTGTTTCTCCTTCTCTTCTTCAAGCTGAGTATTTTTCTGCAATAGAACCCCCTTATGGCGCTTATGCACATTTACAGCCCTCAGGAGAAGGAACAATACCCCTGCCAGAAGAACAAGGATTATGACGAAAGCATACAGAAGCATTGTCTGGGCGGAATGCCTGATCCAATACTCATGAAGAGCCCCGCGAAGAAAGTTGATTTTCTCGGTTTCTCCGGTGAGGAGCTTCTCTTGAGCAATAAGTATGTCGGCGTTCGACAAGTCTATAGGCGACAATGGAGGCACCTGGGTTATTTTCTCATATGGCTCCCCTTTAAGGATTGCCATGCCTATCCGCAAAAGCCGCTCTCCTTCTGACGGATAAAGGAATGATGCCGTAAGCACGCTGTCTTTCACCGCCTTGATGCCGATTTCGGGGAACCCGTCTATGCCCATAACAGCTATATCCCTTCGCCCGTTTTTCCGGACGGCACGCGAAGCCCCTATCCCCATATGGTCGGTGTGGGCGTATATCAGATTGGTTTCGGGGTATATTTTCAACAGCGAATCGACAAGACACTCGGAAAGCCCGTCATCCCAGTTGCCATACACACTTGCAAGAATCTCTGAATCGTCATAATCTTTCATAGCGTCGGCAAATCCCTCATGCCTTCTTCGGGCAGGAGATGCGCTTGTAGGGCCTTGTATCTCTATTACTCTCAAAGGCTTTTGAATGTGTGAGCGTGCATACCCGGCCACAGACTTTCCAAGCTCGTAATTGTCAACCTCCATATGGGCCGTGAATGAGTCGCCATCAATGCGGCGGTCGAAAGTGACAACAGGGATGCCCTTTTCATAAGACTCTTTCACTATCGGGGTGAGCTCTTCCGTCTCATTAGGCGACACCATTATCAGGTCGAAGCCATTATCCATAAAATAACGTATATCGCTAATTTGCCTATTATTGTCGCTATCGGCATTACGAAATTCCACCTCCACGTCGTCATGCAGAAGCTGCTCCCGCATAATGTCGTCGTTAATCTTCACGCGCCAATAGTCGCCGCTGCATTGCGACACTCCAATCCTGTATCTCTTTTCCGTATTTCCTCCGCATCCTGCGGTCAGAAACAAGCAAAACACTACAGCTATAAGACCCCGAAATGAATAGACTCTTTTCATTGAAACATATTTATTCTTTGTCTTCTGTTGCCATTTTCTGATATTGCGAGGGCGAGATGCCTACATATTTCTTGAACAACAATATGAAGTTGGCATGAGATTTATAGCCAACGCTTTCGGCAATAGCCTTTATGGTGAAACTGCCATACCTGTCGGTGTCAAGCAGCCTGCGTTGCGCCTCTCGTATTCGGATTTCATTTATAAACGCTCTGAAATTACATCCATATGCCTCATTAATAACCTTTGAAACATATTTGCTGTTTACTCCCGCCTTGACATTGGCATTCTCACACTCGGCGCCGATCATGTTGATAAGAAGCTTGCGGTATAATTCCGGCTGTGACGCAGAATCCGTGATTTCAAATGCCTTCTGGAAATAATGAATACCTTGCTCCCGGTCGTTCCATGTGCAATAGATGCTTCCGAGATTATTATAGATATGAGGCAAAAGGCTGCTGAAACCATTGGCCTCACATATTTTAATGGCATTGGCAAAAGAGTCGAAGGCTTTTGAATAATGACCGAAATTAAAATACGCCTTCCCGAATTCATTATATGCCTTGGCACAAATAAGCTGATTCTCCTCTGATGAATTGATGTCAAAAGCCCCTATGGTATAGAGATAATAGGCCATAGCCGTGTCTACATCGTTCATCTGCTGATATTCATTGGCTTTAGTGAACAAATCTCTCGCCGGCGACTCTGCCATCTTGGCATAATCGGGCTGTCTTGCCTCCGCGCGCATTGCCGGGGCAGGAATCAGGCATGAAAGAACCAGTATGAACGCTATTACCAACATTTCGATGCAAGTTAATAAAAAAATGGGAATGCGCCAACAAAATACCAACAAAAAGGCTTCCCGCCGGTTTTGGGAAGCCTCTCTAATTCTCTTCTTTGATCCAATACCATCTGCCAAGATAAGTGAGTTTGTCGGAATAATCATTATAATATTCAAGTCCTCTTTTGCCACACCAACCCAGTCCAAGCCGTTCCACTCATGGCTTTCGATGCTTGCCTGGCGATTGATATTGTCCCATGTGGCAGTATTGTGTGCATACGGCTGCCAGTCGCCTTCAAGAGGATAATAAAGCACCTCGTCGACGATATTATCGGCGTCGTCATATTCATATTCTCCCTTTGCATTAGGCACCCACTGGTCATTCTCATAGAAGAATGTCACCTTCTCTATGCCAAGGTCACGCTCGTTGTAGACGTACTCATGCTTCAGCCCGTAGCCATACCCTATGCAAAATTCACGACACCACACATCCGCCTCGGTTCTAATTCCGGAATAAGTAAACTCCATATGCCACAATATCACAACGCCCGTCTCGCTTCAAGAGCAAGACGGGCGCAATTATTATGCCTGACATGGATTTTTCTATCCGAATCCGAAATTATTTCACAATCACTTTACAGCCGTTCACAACATACACACCTTTTTTAAGCCCGTCGAGAGCCTCGGCCATTCTCTCATTATGTTTAATCAACGTGCCGTCGATTGCGCTTACATTCACTTTGTCGGAATGAAACCCCTCATCACCGGGGATTGAGCCGATTCCGGCTCCGCCGCCGGAATCGAGTCTCCATGCTTTGAGCTCGCGTGCTTTTACCGTGCCGTCGCAGAATGCCTCTACTCCGTCGGCATCTTCATCCGACGGATAAACCCGGATGGAGGTAGCCCAGCGGTCATTCACAAATATGTCAACTATAGAGCCGTCGATAAACACGTTCAAAAGCATTTCGCTTCCGGCCTCCGGACGCTCGGGAAGTGTGCAACGGTATATGCCATTATAGCTGCCGTTGTCGTTAACAAGCCGGCGAAGACCTGTAAAATCTACCGTGAGTTCATTGCTCGAGCGGTTATAAGACACCGACGCCTGTCCGGAAGCACTTTTAAAGAATTTGAATCCGAATGTAGAGTCGCCAATTTCAAATCTGCCGAGCAATTCTATTCTTCGCCCCGACACCGGCGACAGATCCTTGACTCCGGAAATCTCTTCGTCAGCACCCGAATATGCCACGTCAGAACGAAGAGAGCGCAAGCCATCATATGGCTTCTGGATAAGTTCGCCGCTTGCGCTCAGGCTCCATTCGCGAGGGAAGGAATATGTGTGCGCCCAGCCGAGACGGCAGTTGTCTTCCGTTGAAATCTTGTCGGGAACTATTCCCAATGCTATGGTCTTGCCGTTATGCTGATAGATAGTGGGAGAAAGCAACCCATAGCCATCCTTGCTCATCAATTCCACATTGCGGGGATACTGCCCGGCAGCATCGGCCACAAATGTGCCGTCGTCGGCAATTGTGCCTACCCAATATGTTAGTATTGGTTAAAATTTCTGCAGCAAAATTAACAACCAATTCATAATCGGCATATAACGAATGTTGTTGCCGCTATCAAAAACCGATTAATGCACGATTATTCATACACTCCGCAACATTTCTGCTATTATTCGCCGAAAAAACTCAAACATTCGCACAAAAATCACAAAGTCCGCATGAAGAAGCTCCCTGCTGATGCGCCTCCCGAAGGGAATGCCTGTTACTGCCAGATTGACCCTATGTCAAGAAACTCAAGATTTTCATCTTCAGGCGATTACCTCCGAAAGTGATTTCGTGCGCATTTTTGTCTGACACGTTACGGGGAAGAGAGTAAGAAAACAAACCGTCTTCCACAAACACCTCCGCCGAAGTGCGGTCAATATAGACATCGGACATAAGTTCCACTGTGAATCGCACTCTCAGGCAATCTTTACCTGAAAATGCCTTTAACGCTTCGTTTGCCTCCTCTTGTGAGAGGTTATTCCATTTCCCTATGCTGCGACACAATGCCTCCACTTCCCTGACAGGCACTCCGGCAAGTCTCGGCCCGTCTTTAGTTGTGCGCAATGTCAACTCGACAGGAAACAGCATCATGCCATTAAAATTCATTCCCGGATGACCAATTCTGCTCCACCCTATCTGTATCCGGCGTCCGTCGGAGGCCGGGATATTGTAGATAGAATGTCCGTCGCGTTCATTGAGAACCAACACCCAATGATTTTCGTATTTAAAAACCTTCGGGTCGCGGGTGTCACCACTATCCCATGTTTCCTTACTGTCGATCACCGGGTTGTCCTTGTATTTTGTGAAAGTACGCCCATTGTCAAGGCTATACGCAATCCCTTGCATCTGTCGTCCGGGAGCCGCTATTCTTATATTTCTCCCTTTGAGGCCCGTCACATCTTTAAACACCCAATAATCCGCCTCCACCGGCGCAAGGCGGGTATTGACCTTAAGACGTGTTTCTATTTGGAATTACGAGATTTAACTATTGTATTTGCAAGATGAGACAAAACCTTTGAAACAATGGCTGACAATAGGAAAATATACCACACCCGGGCAATTTATAAACCCTACTACGGACCCAGGATTTAAAATCCTATTCGGAAGAGAATCTTCAAAAGATATTCTGATTTCTCTGCTCAATGCAATCCTTGAGGGGGATGGTGACGCACCAATTGTCAGCCTGGATTTTCATGACAAAGAGAAAATATGCGAACAGGAGGAAGAAGGCTCCGTGGCTTTTGACCTGCACTGCGAGACATCTGACAAGCGACGGTTTATCGTGGAAATGCAGAACCTATACCACGACTGGTTCACAGAACGCGTATTGAATTATGCGTCACGGGCCATAACCGAACAGAGCAAGCCTCGGAAATGGAACTACGAGTATATGCCTGTAGTGTCAATACCGTTTGCAGACAGAAACCCCATTTTCAAACGAGTGGCAGAGGTGGCCGGCATGGAGAATCTTTCCAAAGAAGATCGCCGACGCTATGAAAGCGACATGAAACTGTATCATGACTATTGTAGCGCAGTATCCTCAGGACACCATAGGGGGTTGACCGGGATGTGGACTCAATCGTCAGAGCAACAGGTCTATCTGCCGACATAATAGCATCTCTGTGACATGAGCCCCGATAAAAAGCAACCTTCGGGAAATGAATTCCGAAGGTTGTTTTTTATCAGGTGGTTCTATGTGTTTTGATGAATCAATTATCTGGAGCCAAGCTTGGTGCGAGTCTCAGTGGGTGTCTCGCCGAAGGCTTCGCGATAACATTTAGTAAAATAGGCCGGAGTGGAAAAACCCATGTCATAGCCAATTTCACTTATTGTCTTGTCGGTGGTGGTGACAAGCACACGAGCCTGCTTCAGCCTTAGGTTGCGCATAAGCTCAACCGGAGAATAATTAGTCAATGCCTTTATCTTGCGATAGAACTGTGTGCGCTCCAAACCCATTTTAGATGCCAGGCTGTCTACCGTCAACTCCGAATTACCTATCTCGGCCATGAAAATCTCGATAAACCGGTTATAGAACTGATTATCTATGTCAGAGGCCACCGGCTTGTCCGCCTTTTGTTTTTCCTCTTTCACTGCCTCCCTCTGCTTCTCAGCAACAGCATTCACCGCGCTTTGCCACAGTTCTTTAATGCGTTTTCTATTGGCAATAAGGCTCGAACATCTCGACAACAGCACTTTAGCACTGAACGGCTTCGCAAGATAGCCATCTGCTCCGCTTTCGTAGCCTTGCACTCTCTGCTCATCCATAGAGCATGCAGTCAGCATCAACACAGGTATGTGTGAAGTAGACACCTCTTCTTTGAGCCTGCGGCAACACTCCAGGCCATCCATCACAGGCATCATCACATCGCAAATCACAAGGTCGGGCACATATTTCACGGCCCTCTTCACACCCTCAGCCCCATTAGAAGCCACTACCACATTATAATCAGCCGCAAGAAGTTCACCCACAAGTTTCTGTATGTCGCGGTTATCGTCAATCACGAGCACAACAGGCTTCTCCGCTTCCATTTCAAATGCTGATTCTATGCTCCCCAGCTCCGCCTCGACATCGGCTCCTGAATTTACAGGCTCCACCTCAGAAGCCACCTCCGAAACGTGTATAACAGGAAGTTTCACCGTAAACACAGAGCCCTTGTTGACCTCACTTTCCACCGAGATCGAGCCGCCATGAAGTTCCACAAACGCCTTGGCAAGCGACAATCCTATTCCCGACCCTTTGGGATGAACACGGTCAACCTGAAAGAAACGATCGAATATATTTCCCAGATCTCGTTCACTTATGCCTTCGCCGGTGTCAGCAACACTTAAACTAAGCATATCTCCATCAATATGATACGCCACTGTTATAGTGCCATTGTCGGGAGTGTATTTAAAAGCGTTCGACACAAGATTGAAAAACACACGCTCAATCTTTTCAGAATCAAGAGCCATCTTTACAGATTCCCCATCAGGAGCATCGAGCGCGAGTCTTATGTCGCGCTTGCGAGCCACGGCACGAAACGATTCCATCCATTCTTCAATAGCCTTTCCAAAATCCACTTCCGAAAGTTTCAAGTCGAGTTTGCCATTCTCATACTTGCGAAAATCAAGAATCTGATTAATAAGACGGCGTAGTATTCTTACATTCTTATCGGCAATCTTTATCAATGTGGCTTGCTGCCGCGTGAGATTGTCAGCCTCTGCAAGCTGAGCCACAGGCTCGGCTATAAGAGTGAGCGGAGTCCGAAGGTCATGCGAGACATTGGTGAAAAACATCAGTTTAGACTGTGTGGCCTCCTCAAGTTTCTCATTGAGCATTTTCTGTTTGTCCCGCTCTTCTTCCAGCAGCCGGTTCTGATCCATAAGCATCGCCTGATGACGCCGATGCTGCCAGAATGCCCTGAGCAACAGAAAAAACACTCCAAACAGCAGGATTATTATCGCAATGCTGGCATAAAACAGCGATGTCTGCGATGAATGCTGCGCCCAATAGTCGTCGATTCTTCTTTTAAGCAGCCTCATCTTGCCGGTTTCCTCATTAAGAGTCTCATTTTGCAGAAGCAGTATGTCGGCATTTGAAAGGTCAACAGCCGACGACACAGGCAATATCACCTCTCGTTCGTAAGGTTTTCCCTTTAAGATCTTCAATGCGGTCTGAATAAGCCTGTGCCCCTCGGTAGGATAAAGGAAAGTGGCATCAATCACGCTGTCGGCCACAGCCTTGATTCCAATGTTTGGGGCAGCGTCAATGCCTATTATGGTTATATCACCGCGCCCGTGGCGCCGCGCCACTTCCGATGCCCCTATAGCCATGCGGTCGTTGTGGGCAAAAATCAGATCTACATCAGGATATATGTTCAGAAGTGAATCTACAACAGGCACTGCATCCTCTTTATTCCAGTTTGCCGCCACGCTTGCAAGCAAATGTCCACCCTCCCTGGCAAATTCCTTAGAAAACCCCTGGTGTCTTCCTTCGGCAGAAGCAGTATGTCGGCATTTGAAAGGTCAACAGCCGACGACACAGGCAATATCACCTCTCGTTCGTAAGGTTTTCCCTTTAAGATCTTCAATGCGGTCTGAATAAGCCTGTGCCCCTCGGTAGGATAAAGGAAAGTGGCATCAATCACGCTGTCGGCCACAGCCTTGATTCCAATGTTTGGGGCAGCGTCAATGCCTATTATGGTTATATCACCGCGCCCGTGGCGCCGCGCCACTTCCGATGCCCCTATAGCCATGCGGTCGTTGTGGGCAAAAATCAGATCTACATCAGGATATATGTTCAGAAGTGAATCTACAACAGGCACTGCATCCTCTTTATTCCAGTTTGCCGCCACGCTTGCAAGCAAATGTCCACCCTCCCTGGCAAATTCCTTAGAAAACCCCTGGTGTCTTCCTTCGGCAGGAGTAGACCCTCTGAGCCCGAAAATCTCGATGGCTTTTGCATCTTTCCCTTTCATATGCACCGCATAGTGAGCCGCAGAGCGCCCGAGACCTTCGTCATCCACACCAATTCGGGCCGTATAGGTGTCGCCATTGATATTACGGTCAAAAATAATCACCGGCATACCGTTTTCATAAACCTCCTTTATTACTGGCGTAAGCTCAGCAGCCTCGTTGGGAGAGACTATCAGAATGTCGAATCCATTGTCGGCAAAATATTTTATATCCTCTATTTGCTTTTGATTGTTGTCATCGGCAGAACGAATCTCAACCACGGCATCCTCATGAAACATGATTTCTCGCTTGACTTCATCATTCATTTTTTCTCGCCAGTCATCCTGGCTACATTGCGACACCCCTATCTTATATACCCTCTCTTCGGAGCATGATGCAAGCAAAACAATTGAGAAAAATATAAAAATCGATTCGCAGAGTTTTTTCATTAGATTGAGCAATAATATCAGATTTTTCCTAAATATCCGCAAATTTAACCAAATCCTATTAAAAAGATTGCATTTCATGTAAAAAAATATGCGATGCAACAAATCTTACATCTTATGCACGTTTATTTATAACCTAAAAATCAAATACATTGTAGTTTTGCAGTGTGAAAGCAGAGCAAACCCTTCATGAAGAAGGAGAAGCTTTTTTCAGGATTTCATAATAAAGTTAGGTTAGTAAGATTAAGCTACTGCAGCGATTGAAATCTTACAAGGTAAAAAAGATTGTATTCAGGTTAAACTTAAAAACGAAAAAACGACAATAATGAAAAAGATAACCTCAGGCCTGACAGCCTTGATAATGATTGGGGCATCTGCCTCCTCCACACTCTCTGCTGCCGAAGGCGTGCAGATTGACCATCTCGGAGTAAACAACACTCTGGTGCGCGTCACCGGAGAGGGAAAATATCTTATCCTCCCGGTTCAGGAGTCTAACGACGACGCCCGCATAAATGTGCTCGTAGACGGCAACATTGCCGAGACAATATATGTGAAGCTCGCCCGCTCAAAAACAGACTACACTGTGCCTTTCGACCTTTCACGCTACAAAGGGAAAGATGTCATCCTCGACGTGGTCACTCCCCAGGGCAGAAGCACAGTGCGCGAAGCAAAAGAGGACTGCTGTTGGAAAGGGATTTCCCTGTCTGACACTTTCGATGTAAGCGACCGCGAATCTAAATTCCGTCCCGCCTATCACCACACCCCTCTCTACGGATGGATGAACGACCCGAACGGAATGTTTTTCAAAGACGGCGAATGGCATCTTTACTACCAGTATAACCCCTACGGTTCAAAATGGCAGAACATGACATGGGGACACTCAAAGTCTTCCGACCTCATTCACTGGGAACATATGCCTATAGCAATACGCCCCAACGGGCTGGGAGCAGTATTCAGCGGAAGCTGCGCCATCGACAGGAATAACACTTCCGGATTCGGCAAGGATGCAGTGATAGCCATGTACACATCAGCAGGCACAAGCCAGATGCAGAGCTTCGCCTCAAGCGATGACAATGGAACAACTTTCAACATCTATCCCGGCAACCCTGTGATCACTCTCGAAAGCGAGGCACGCGACCCGAATATGTTCTGGAACGAAAAAACCGGTGAATGGAATCTCGTGCTGGCTCACGCTCTCGACCATGAGATGCTTTTCTTCACCTCGCCCGACCTCATCAACTGGACTCTCCAAAGCAGTTTTGGCAAAGGGCTCGGCGCTCAGGATGGAGTGTGGGAATGTCCCGATCTCTTTGAACTTCCTGTGGAAGGAACCAAAACAAAAAAATGGGTGCTTCTCTGCAATCTTAACCCGGGCGGAATCTTCGGCGGCAGCGCCACCCAATATTTCATAGGTGATTTCGATGGCAAAAAATTCACTGCCGACACCGACGCTTCCGGAAACGTGCCTACCAAATGGCTTGACTTCGGCAAAGACCACTATGCCACAGTGAGCTGGAGCGACACTCCCGACAACCGGCGCACCGTGATCGGGTGGATGAGCAACTGGCAATATGCAGCAGAGGTGCCAACCCTTCAATACAGAAGCGCCAACACTCTCCCTCGCGAAATAGGGCTGTTCCGCATGAAAGACGGCCAGGTCTACGCTTCCAGCAAACCCTCTCCCGAACTTTTGGCTCTGAGAGGCAACAAAACAGTGAACGAGTCATCAAAGACTCTGAATTCAACCCCATCATTGTTCAATCTGCCCGGAATATGTGAGATAGACCTCTCTTTCGAGGCTAAAAAAGCAAAAACAGTAGACATCACCCTTTCCAACAAAATAGGCGACAAAGTGATCATGACATACGACGCGGCAGCGCGCACAATGTCGTTCAACCGCAACAAAAGCGGCATAATAGACTTCAGCGAAGACTTCCCGGCCGTGACCGTAGCTCCCACTTTTGAAACCAACGGCAAAATCAGCCTCCGATTATTTATTGACCGCTCAAGCATCGAGCTGTTTGGCAACGACGGCAGATTCGTGATGACCAACCTCGTGTTCCCCAACGAGCCATATTCATCACTATCGGTTTCAGCCGACGGCGGCGAGGCAAAACTCGTAAGCCTGAATGTCTACTCCATCAATCTGGAGTGACCACTCAAACCTCAACTATTAGAATCATAACAACGTGGACGCAACCCAAGCAATACCCTCAATGAAAAAGACATCTCTAATGCAGATTGTCCCCGTGATGCTCTGCTTCTTCGCCATGGGATTCGTAGATCTCGTCGGCACCGCCTCAAACTATGTGCAAAAAGACCTCGGCCTCTCCGACGCGCAGGCAAACCTCTTCCCGTCGCTCGTGTTCTTCTGGTTCCTTCTCTTCTCCGTTCCAACCGGAATGCTTATGAACAAGATTGGCCGCAAAAAGACTGTGCTCATAAGTCTCGCGGTCACAACAGTGTCGCTCATATTCCCTATCACAGGCGACGGCTACTACACCATGCTCCTGTCGTTCTCGCTTCTCGGCATAGGCAACGCCATAATGCAGACATCTCTTAATCCTCTTGTCACCAACCTCATCAGTGAAGACAAGCTGGCTTCAACCCTCACATTCGGGCAGTTTGTGAAAGCCATCGCCTCTTTCCTCGCTCCGATTCTCGCGGCCTGGGGCGCCACCACTTACATCCCCACATTCGGGCTGGGCTGGAGAGCGCTCTTCGTGATATACGCCATCGTGAGCTTCCTGTCGATCTCTGTGCTCGCGGCCACTCCCATTGAGGAGGAACGCCCCGACAAGGCATCAGGCATCGGCGAATGCCTCCGCCTCCTTGGCCGCCCGTTCATCCTGCTATGTTTCCTCGGCATAATGTGCCATGTGGGAATTGATGTGGGCACCAACACCACCGCCCCCAAGATTATCATGGAGCGTCTCGGCCTGCCTCTTGAAGAAGCCGGATTCGCCACCAGCGTTTACTTCATTTTCAGAACAGCCGGATGTTTCCTCGGTGCTTTCATCCTGCGCTCAATGTCGCCTAAAATTTTCTTCGGGCTCAGCGTGGCAATGATGCTGATAGCCATGGGCATGCTTTTTGCGTGCGACACCCTTATGTCGATTTATGTGGCTCTCGCCCTAATCGGATTCGGCAATTCCAACGTGTTCTCCGTAATCTTCTCCCAGGCCCTCATGGCCTCGCCAAACGAAAAGAACGAAGTTTCAGGACTTATGATCATGGGCCTCTTCGGAGGCACAGTCTTCCCCCTGGCCATGGGATATGCCGCCGACTCTGTCGGACAGGCCGGAGCAGTGGCAGTGATGACCGTGGGAGTGGCATTCCTCCTCTATTACACACTTAGAATAAAAACCATTAAATAAAATCTTATCATGAGCAAAATCGTAGTAGGAATGGGCGAAGCCCTGTGGGACATCCTTCCTGAAGGTAAGAAAATAGGTGGCGCGCCAGCCAACTTTGCCTACCATGTGTCACAATTTGGAATCGACAGCTGTGCCGTAAGCGCCATTGGCGACGATGCTCTCGGCGATGAACTGCTTGAGAACTTCAATAAGAAAGAGATTAAATATATGATTGAGAAGGTGCCTTACCCCACAGGCACCGTGCAGGTGGAAATAGACCAGGCCGGCATCCCTCAATATGAAATCAAGGAGAACGTAGCCTGGGACAACATTCCCTGGACAGAACAGCTTGCAGAACTCGCCCGCAACACAAAGGCTGTATGCTTCGGCTCTCTTGCACAACGCAACGTGGTGTCGAGAGAAACCATAAGCCGATTCCTCGACGAAATGCCCAAAAACGACGACACTCTTGTGGTGTTTGACGTCAATCTTCGCCAGGGATTCTACAACAAGGAAATCCTGTGCAACTCCATGAAACGTTGCAACATCCTAAAAATTAACGACGAGGAGCTTGTGTCAGTGAGCCGCATGTTCGGATACCCCGGAATCGACCTTCAGGACAAATGCTGGATCCTTCTTGGCAAATACAACCTCAAGATGCTCATACTCACCTGCGGCATCAACGGCAGTTACGTCTTCACCCCCGGCAACGTTTCGTTCCAGCCCACACCCAAAGTGGAGGTGGCCGACACTGTAGGCGCAGGCGACTCTTTCACGGCAGCCTTCATAGCCAACATCCTCAAAGGACACACCGTTGAAGAATCGCATCTCAAAGCAGTTGAGACATCCGCATTCGTATGCACCCAACAAGGCGCCATGCCCGTGCTCCCTGCAAAACTCACCGAATGACATAACCCAAAATTTCCCAAATATACCCATGCGATGCCGGCATCTGTCGACATCGCTTTTTTATTCTGCTGTCATCATCAGTCCGAAATATAGATTAGATCGCACATTTTCCAATAAAGACATCATTCCGACTATTTAATTTTTTCGGAACAAAAAAGAGACAATGCCGAGAATTCTCACTAACTTTGAAAAAATTTTAATACATTTTCCATAAATTATACATACCAATGAAAAAGACAGCTATTGTGACCGGGGCTACAAGCGGAATCGGCGAGGCTTGCGCCCGCCGGCTACATGCCGCCGGCTACCGCGTGATTATCACCGGGCGCAATGTGGCGCGCCTCAACGCTCTTAAAGAAGAATTAGGCAATGACGCCTACCCTCTCGTGTTCGACGTGCGCGACCGTGAAATCGCAGAGGCTTCAGTGGCTTCGCTGCCTGCCGACTGGCAGGATATTGACGTGCTCGTCAACAATGCCGGACTCGCCCTCGGACTCGACCGCGAATATGAGGGAGACTACCGCGACTGGGACACAATGATCGACACAAACATTAAAGGACTACTCTACATGACCCGCGCCGTTGTGCCCGGAATGGTGGCCAGAGGGAAAGGACACGTAGTCAACATCGGCTCCGTGGCAGGAGACGCCGCCTATGCAAACGGCAACGTGTATTGCGGGACAAAAGCCGCAGTGAAAGCTATCACTGACGGACTGCGAATAGACCTCGCTGAAACTCCGGTGAGAGTGACACTCCTGAAGCCGGGACTTGTTGAGACACGTTTCAGCGAAGTGAGATTCCATGGCGACAAGGAGCGCGCCGCCAACGTGTATAAAGGCATCGCGCCCCTCACAGGCGAAGACATAGCCGACGCCATGATATATGCAGTGCAAGCCCCGGCACATGTTCAGATTGCAGAAATGCTTATCCTTGCCACTCATCAGGCAAGCGGCAGCGTGATTTGCCGCAAGTAATAGCATATCCTGATTTACGATCTGACAATCTTATCGACTACTTATTAACAACAAAATCCCTTCCGCATTTAAAGTGTGGGTCACACTTCAAAATAGTCCGGAAGGGATTTCTGTTTATTCACTGTCTTCAGGTTTTCGACGAGGTTTCCTATAAGGCCGGCGCGGCTTTCGTGGCGTGTCGGAAGGCTTATCTGCATTCTCTGCATCTTCGCGATGCCGCCCAGGAGACCCCTTGCGGCGCGGAGACTCACTGCGATTTTGTTCATCTGCTTCGGTCGCACTATTTTCCACACTTCCCTCTCCACTTGTTTCACTGCGATTCAGGCCAAGAGAATCAGTAATCAGTTCAGCGGCATAGTCGCTCGCGACACTGTTGCCGAGCCGGCGACGCATATTCTTGTATCCGCTCACCTGCCATTCTCTGCGCGGCGACTGCTGAAGAAGCGGCGACAGTTCCCGCGCCACCGCATCGGGTGTGCAAAGATGCAACAGCAGTTCAGGCACCACACTGTTGCCTACAATAAGATTCGGGAGCGACACATATTTCACTTTCAGCAATTTCTCCATTATGCTATATGTGAGTTTCCGTCCGTTGCCGCGATAGCACACAACCTGCGGAGTGCCTATAAGGGCGGTCTCAAGAGTAGCGGTGCCGGAAGTCACAACTGCGGCCTGCGAATATTTCAGAAGAGTAGGCGTAGCCCCGAACACCACTTGCAGACCCGGATCCTGGGCAATCTCCCTGTAGAATTTCTCCGGCACGGCCGGCGCAGCCGCCACAGCATATTGAAAATCCGGGAATCTCTTCGCCGCCGCAATCATAATAGGCAGATTATTGCGAATCTCGCTTCGGCGCGAACCCGGGAGCAGAGCAATGATCGGCTTATCCTGCTCTCCAAGTCCCTGCCGCTCCACAAAATGCCGCCGCGGCGGAAGATGGCCCAAAGCATAGTCCATTTCTTGCACGGAAGGATTCCCTACATAAGTCACCTTATAGCCGTGCCTATTATAGAACCCGACTTCAAACGGAAGTATAGAATAGAGATTATCGACATATCTCTTAATTGATTTAACCCTGTATTCCTTCCACGCCCACACTTTGGGGGATATGAAATAGTCAACCTTTATGCCAAGTCCATGGGCATATTTTGCAAGTTTCAGATTGAAACTCGGATAGTCAACCAGTATAAGCACATCCGGATGAAACTCCTTTATTACTTTCTTGGCGGTGCGAAGGTTTTTAATCAGGCATGGCAATTTTCTGAACACCTCTGAAAATCCCATCACATTCATATTCTCATAATGGACTTCAGGATTGCGGCGAGCCGCCTTGGCCATCAAATCGCCGCCAAAAAAGCGAAACTCGGCTTCCGGATCGAGTTTTCTTAATGTGGTAATAAGATTGGAGGCATGTAAATCGCCGGATGCCTCGCCGGCTATAAACATATATTTCATGCGTATGTGTACTGTGGGCTTGTTCTGATCTAAATTTCACCGCCGAGACGATAATATGGACATCTTCGCCTTTCACAAAGCGCAATATCCGACCCGGCAGACACGTTTTTATTATATGAACGCAATGAGATACATTTTATTGACGCTTGCCGCGTTTTTTGGTTTAATATCGGTGTCATGCATTAACGACGATTTCACCGATTCTCCTTCGGCTACACTCTCGTTTTCTACCGACACTGTGAGTTTCGGCACCGTTTTCACCGACCTCACCACCCCCACCGCACGCCTTTGGGTGTTCAATCATAACAAAAAGGGTGTTAACATATCATCCATACGGTTCCGCAATCCCGACACAAATTTTTCGTTCAATGTCGACGGTGTCAGCGGCACATCCTTTCGCGATGTAGAGATCCGAGGCAACGATTCAATTCTTATTTTCATCGAATGTTTCATAAGCCCGGACAATGCACTGGAGCCTCAAAAAGTGGCAGACCAGCTGGAATTTGTCACCAACGGAGTCACTCAGGAAGTGGAGGTAGAAGCATGGGGGCTTAATGCAACTCGTCTTCATGGCGTAAGAGTGGAAAAAGATATGCACCTCACAGCCGAGCGCCCATACATAGTGTTTGATTCTCTGTCTGTAGAGCTCGGAGCCACTCTCACAATCGAGCCCGGCGCACAGGTGCTCTTCCACGACAAGGCTCGTCTTGTGGTGCGCGGCACTCTGAACGCTGTAGGAAACGCAAATAATTTTATCGACCTTCGCGGCGACCGGCTTGACAATGTGCTTCCCGATGTGCCCTACGACCTTATGGCCGGGCAATGGCAAGGAGTGACAATTGCCCCCGGGTCATTCGGCAACAGGCTCGAATTTGTGAATATGCGCTCCACAGTGGAAGGGCTGCGCATAGATTCATGTGCAGATCTTTCAAGGCAGAAGCTCACCCTCGTCAACAGCTGGCTTCATAACTCGCAATCCACAGTGATCGATTCCCGCTACGCTAAAGTGGATGCCTACGGGTGCTGTTTCTCAGAAGCGGCCGGAGCCGTTGTGAGCCTCACCGGCGGCGAGCACGAGTTTGTGCAATGCACAATCGCCAACTACTATCTATTCGGCTCTCTCGGGCAATCCAACCTGTCGCTATACCACTGTCTCCCTGAGCACGCGGATGATAATTCCCTACCGCTTATGAAAGCCTCTTTCGACAACGGAATAATCTGGGGATATATCGGCTCTCCCATAAACACAGGAGATCTCAAAGGCTCAAATGTGTTCCTGAGGAATATTCTTCTGAAAGCCGACGGCTCAAACGATGATAATTTCATCGACTGCATATGGAACGAAGACCCACTCTTCTACACAGAGCGCAACGATTATTATTTCAACTATCACCTGAAGCCGGAATCTCCGGCCATAGGGAGAGGCAACTCCTCCTTTGTGACTCCGCAATGCCTATACGACATGGACGGCCTTGACCGCCTCTCACACGGCACTCCCGACCTCGGCGCCTACGTCTACACCGCCCCGCCCGCCGATTAACAACCATAACCTCCTTAAAGACATTAAAGTCTTCAAGGCCGAAGGCATTAAACTGCATTTTCTCAAATAATTTAAATTATTTTATGCCCGTAATTAAAATATTATCGCTAACTTTGCGATAATAACCATTTTAACATTACGGGAATATGGAGGATTTGATTCCCAATACGGGTAATTACAAGAATTTGCTCACTTATCAGAAAAGTGATGTAATTTTTCAGATTACATATTATTTCTGCGCTACTTATCTGAACAACGGCGACAGGACTATAGATCAAATGGTTCAAGCCGCCCGTAGCGGAAAACAGAATATAATAGAAGGATGCGCAGCCTCCTCCACCTCAGCAAAAACAGAAATCAAACTCATAAACGTAGCAAAAGCCAGTCTTAAAGAACTTCTTGAAGATTACGAAGATTATCTCAAGACTCGCAATCATCGGCAGTGGCAAAAAGGAAGCATCGAATATGAAACAATGCGACAGCTTGGCAGACAGCATAATGATGCAGAGTTCTTCATGAAACTAATTGTAACACGCCCTCCCCAGACAATCGCAAATATGGCTATTATTCTGATTAATCAGGCCGACTACCTCCTTTTCCGTCAATTGCAGCGTCTTTCCAAAGACTTCATTGATAATGGAGGCTTCTCTGAAAGGATGTCAAGACTTCGCCGAGATAAAAGAGGCTATTAAAAAACCTTTACCCCTCACAGCCTTAGAGACTTTAAAGACATTAATATCCCTAAGGACTTTAAATACCTTAAGGACTTTACTACCGTAAGGGCTCTCTTCCGCAAACACTCCTCCTGGGGAAGGCATCAATCATCGAGCCGGGGGTGGCGTTCACTATCTCCACTCCCCGTTTTCGCGCATAGTCAGCCAGCTCCCAATAACTGCGAAACGCTATGGACATGCTTCCGAGCACATCATGAAGATGCAATCCGGCATAGGCGGCGCGCACACGCTTATGCTCATCATCATTATCCTTATAGAAATGGGGCTGAACACTGACCACAAAGTTCTCATCATCCACACTCAGGGTCTGCGTCCAGGTGTGGTCGGCTCCGCACAGGTAAATTTTCTTGTAACCCTCTCGCATGGCAACCATTATTGCCGGAATCATCACATTTCGCGGCCTCGGCATTCCCAGTCCTGAATCGAGCAACACACGCTTCAGCCATCCGGCCCCCTCCACTGGCGTGAGATTGAATGTTTTCAACTCTATATTGCTGTTACCTATCACCAAGGCTTTTGCGAGATGCCGGCATTTCGAAGGCACCCATAAAGACATCTTCCAGCTCACTTTGCCAAGCTCTCCCCACAAACGGGCCACATTAGGGTCAGTGGCATTACCCGAGAAAAAGTGACCGTCAGCCATAACATAAAAGCGAGGTCTAAGTTTGAAAAAATCCGGTGTGTTAGCCGCGAAGTTCACAGCCATAAGGTCATGAGAACAAAGCCATTCCCCATCCTCATCTATTGTCTTGCGCAAAGAGGGGCCATTACCCATCACAACAACCGACCTTCCTTCTCCTGCACTGCTCTGCGGCGATACCCCCTTCGACATCAACGCCACTTTTATCAGCGATGCCGCCGATGCCGCCAATGTGCCCGCAAAATTTTGTATTTTTTCAATCTTCATAAGGATAGTCTTTTGATGTTCTTGAAATAACCTCCAACGTGTCAAAATAATTGAATCCGCCATGCTCGGCAAGTTTTTCCCCATTGATTGTGAGCGTTTTCATTCGCTGTCCGGCCACTTTGGGGTTCAAGTTGCGGTCGATTGCCGGAATCCATCTTCCAAGCCTCCATACCCATTCCGCCCATGATGCAGGAAGGTGCGTCATGCGCTTCATGGCCCCGGCATTAGCCGTCATTGCCTCCACCATATCAATAAACCGTGGATTGACTCCGTCGGCCGCATTATACACACCACCCTCTTTATACACCATCTTTATCCCTTTCGCCACATCGAGAGCAGACACAAGGCTTACCCGGGCATTGTTGCCTCTGATATGGACATACCATCCGCTTAGGGCATCATTAAAAAGGCGCAGCGTGTCGCCTCCTACCCCTTTACCAAACATTCTCGCAGGGCGAATAATCGTTAGCACCGTCCCTTTGTTTCCGGCCCACCGCTTCACCTCCGTCTCCGCGCTTGCCTTTGACTCTCCGGCCTCTCCCAACGCCCACAGGTTTGACTCCTCATCCAGGTTCTCACCTTCCGGGCTATAAACCTTGCAACTGCTTACATACACAAAATATTTCGGAGGATTCTCTTCCAACGCCTGCAGAAGGCTGCGCGTGCCGTCAAAATTCAGAGACCTCGCATCAGAATCCAATTCCGTTCCGGCGCAATGCACCACCAGATCAAAACGTTCATTCCCAAAATCAGGCACTCCCTTCGTCAGGTCACACCTGTAAGTGTCACCCTCACTCCTCCCGAGCGTGGCTATTTTTTCTCCGCTGAATTGTTCTCTCACATATCCTCCAAGCATCCCTGAGGCACCTGTTATCAGAATCATAGACGTGTCATTTTTTACATTCACCTGGAATATTTCTCCAAAGCGACCATGCAAATATGGGAATAAAAATCGGCATATGCAATTATAATCCGATTTTTAAAACTCTTAAAAAATGTTTAGAAGGCAACCTTTTATGCCTATATGATGTTTGGCAAATATACGGAAGACCGCAGTTTTCTTTGCGAGCGGGAACCGGTTTTAAGAATATTTTTAACCGTTAAACGTTATTGTTATGTCTCACTTAACCATCTCCTCCAGATTCCGCCGCAGCAGCCTGTCGGGAACCCTCCTTCTCCTCGTGAGAAGTCTTGAACATATTAAAAGATTTCACTTCCTGTGATGCAGGCCCGGCACAATATGCGGCAATGAAAATATTGATAGAGCATCAATGCATTTGCATTAAACTTAAAAATACTAACAATGATCAGCAACAAAATCAGCAGCGCCATCAACGCCCAGATCAACTGGGAGTTCTGGTCAGGTTATCTTTACCTCTCCATGGCCAATCACTTTGAGTCGATCGGGCGCAAAGGAATCGCCAACTGGTTCCGCATCCAGTTTAAAGAAGAATTCGCTCATGCTCAGATCTTCATCAACTATCTGAATGCACGCGGTGCGAAAGTGGTTCTTTCCCCCATCAAAGAAGTTCCTTCAGAATGGGCATCACCTCTTGAGGCTTTTGCCGCAACTCTCGCTCACGAGCGCCAGGTAACTTCTCTCATCAACAACCTCTACGCACTCGCAGAAGAGGAAAAGGACTTCGCTACTCGTCAGATGCTCAACTGGTTCATAGCAGAGCAGGTTGAAGAAGAAGAGACTGCACAAGATCTCATCGACAACTTCACACTCGTTGGCGAAGACGGCACAGGCATCTATCAGATCGATGCCGAGCTTGCAAAGCGCACTTACAAAGCCCCCGCCCTACTCAGCAAGTAACCAATCCCTCAAAGAAGAAACTAAATCAGGAGGACAGTCAAATCTCAAGACTGCCCTCTTGATTTTTATCACCATTAACAAAGCCAACATCTTTTAAACTCTCTAAGAGATTGTCTAAATTTTATTGATTAAAAATTTTATGGCAGCGAAATCAATCATTTCTTCCGCTGATTCATTCAGTATCTCATAGTTCCGGGCGAGTCTGCGGCAAGAGTAAAGCCATGCGAAAGTCCTCTCAACCACCCATCTGAGCGGCTTTGGCAGGAATCCCTTAACTCCATTGGGGGTATTGGATGCCTCAAGCTCGATGCCGAAGTCTTTTTCAATGTCTTTGCCCACGTCTCCCCGATACCCTCGGTCGGACAATACCTTGCGCAGGTCTTCCCATACATCATCCGCCAGTCCGCATAGATCATGAGCCATTCTTGAATCGTGAATACCGGCGTTACATACTTTCCTCGCAAGGATGAAGCCATTGCGGTCGGTGATGATATTCTTTTTGACACCCTTGACTTTTTTGTTGCCGTCATATCCGTTATCTCCATGTCGGCTACCCCATTTGACACTTTGGGCATCCATCGCGCCAACACTCGGACTTGATGCCTGGCCGCGTTTGCGACGTATCTTTCTGACGAGTTTCTCAAGGAAATGCTCGACACGACCCTCTTGTCTCCATTTATGGTAGTAATAATAGACACTTTTCCACGCGGGATAGTCGTGAGGCAACCTTCGCCATTGACAACCGCTGACCAATAGGTAGAGGATAGCTTCAAAAACTGATTGTAGTGAATATTTTCTCTTGCGTCTATCATTTTCAAGGAATTCTTTGTTTATATAAGACCACTGACCCTCGGTCAGATGTGTCTGATAGAGATTGATTTCGTGCATAATATTAGTCTTTTCTCCTTCAACACTCTGATTGAGGGTTTGTTATGCCTAATAACATTATTTCGCACTAATTTTTAGACAATCTCTTAGAAATTAACTATAGCGCAAATTTATGTATTAATGTCAAATTAGCATAAAAACAACAGTCTACAAATATATCTAAAATAATAACGAGCTATTAATCAAACAATAAAAACACCCTTACAATAGATTCCAAAAGGAAGTCATCTATAGGAAACATTATTCCCGCCACCATTTTTATCTGTAAATCAAAGCCCCTCCTTGTGGCTCCGCAGGCAATAAAGCAGTTGCCTTTGCAGCCACAAGGAGAGGCATTGATTTTATAATGTTGTTCAGTTCACCTGGATTCCGAGGGGGGCGTAGGTCCAGGGGAAACGCACAGAGAGTGTGCGCGTGGAGGCATCGTAGGCCCAGCCATATTGGCGTATGGCTTTCACAGAGACGGCTTCCTGCATGGGTGTGCCGTCTGAAAGCGACACGCTTGCCGGACGCGGAACGTCTATTATGTCGAGCGTAATCATCCTCACTGACGGCATTCCTTCGTATTTTCCTCCGTTAGTACGCAGCGAGATTATTATCTTGTCGCCTTTCTTCTCTCCATTGAAAAATGTAAGCTGATAGGCGCCATCGCTCAATGAAGCGGGAGAAATCCTGTTGTCATCATAAAGCACATATTCAGTCTCCACCGGCGATGGGTAATAGCGCACCGTGAGCTGCTGCGGGTCATACTGTCCGACATTCTCGATTCGCTTGTCATATTGAGGGATGAACGATCCTGCCCGCACAAACATCGGAAGTTCGTCGAGCGGAGCATTCACAGTAGCCTCCGTGCCTCCGTGATAGCGCAAAGTGGGATCATTCCAGTTAATCCACTCTCCGGCGGGGAACACAACCCTGCGCCTGCGCGCACCTTGCTCCATGACCGGAGCCACAAGCACATTGCTGCCCCATAGATATTCGTCGGTGACGGTGGAATACTTGTCGCCGGGATTATCGCCCGAGAAATTCAACGGACGAGCCAAAGGCCAGCCCTTTGTGGCGTTTTCATAAGCGAGGGTATAGTTATATGGCAGCCACTCGTAGCGCATTCTTATGAATTTCTTTAGAATCTCTTCCTGAGCAGGGTAATGGTAAGGCTCCGGCTGCTGCTGGGCATGTGTGCGCATAAACGGTGTGAACGCACCCATCTGCACCCATCTCACATATAGCTCCTCGTCACGCGGATGCTCAGGGTCGACAGCAAACCCTCCAAGGTCGGAACTCATATAGCCCAGACCGGAAAGGCCGGAACTAAGCATGAGGTTCACCTGCGGCTGAAAACCGCCCCAGGAGCGCGACACGTCTGTTGTCCAAGGGAACACGCTGTAACGCTGGAGTCCCGCCGTGCCGCCGCGCATCATCAGGAGCGGGCGCAAGTCGGGGAAATCCTTGCGCAGCCCTTCATAAATCAGACGAGACCATTCATTGCAATACACATTGTGATATTGAGGCGCAGTCTCGCCGTTGGCATGCACAATAGAACGCGGATGAACCTCCGGCTCTCCGAGGTCGCCCCACCATCCGGCCACGCCCTCTTCAGTGAGCCCTTTCAATCGGTTCCAAAGCCATTCGCGCGTATCGGGGTTGCTCACATCTATCATTCCGGCGTCGCCCACCCATGTGGTCACATCATGAGTGCGGCCCAGAGAGTCTTTTGCCAGCATACCGCGCTCTGAAAGATAGTTATAATTGTCGATAGCCCCATTCTTATTAACATAAGGCTGAGAGATCAACACCATGTTCACTCCCCTCTCTTTCAAATCGGAAAGCATCTTCTTATGGTCAGGCCATTGCTTCTTGTCCCATTCGAGGCGACCCATGTCGGTTTCCACGCCATACCAATAAAGGTCGAGCACCATGCCGTCTACCGGATAGCCGCGAGTCTTGAGAGAGTCAATAGCTCCTATCGCCTCTTTCTGATTATGATAGCCATATTTGGAGGTGATATATCCAAGTCCCCAGAAAGGCGGAAGATTCTGGCGCCCTGTGAGAAGGGTGTAGCCTTCGGTAACGCCGGCCAAAGTGCCTTCACCGTTAATAAAATAATATGAAAGAGGCTTTGGTGTGGCTGAAGAATACTTTATAGTGTCGCCAAGAGTGAGCCCTGCCTCATTGTAATCGTCAAAAAGCACTCCATATCCCATGTCTGACACAAAATAGGGCATAGTGATTCCCATCTGCGATATCCGTGGGTCGCCGGCGGTGTAGCCATAATTCTGGCGGTTATACATTGCAAGCGAATCGCCGTTAAGATTTAGGGAATGCCCCCTCTCTCCGGCTCCATATATAGCCTCCGACATATCGCCTGCGAATGTCACAGTCTTGACATCGCCGGAATTGTCTACACCCTTTAACTCTGAAAGAATGAGGTTGCCGTTGGGATCATGGAAAGTGACACGCCCCGAAGCGCGGTCAATCCTGACGGTGGTGGAAGGAGACGATATGAAAAACGCATCAGGAGTGGCGGTTGTGCGCACATCGGCCTTCACGGGAGCCAGCACTGCCGATTGCGAAGGCGTGTAGACGAGCTGCGACCCCTTGGGAAGTGATGTCACGCGAAAAATTTCGGAAGTGAACGGCTGCACCGACACAATGCCGGCATCTGTCTGCACTTCATATCCCCCTTTCACCTCTCTTATCTCGGCGCCATTGGCATATGCCCCTGTATAAATGGCGATGGCGGCCGCTCCAGCCGCCATCGCAATCAAATATCTGTTGTTCACAAGAAAGACGTAAGAATTTATTAGTTTGAGTTGTCTGCTTTTCAGAGCTCTATGTCGCCATCCACAATCACGTGCCATGGCAGGCCGGAAATTGAGAGTTTCTCCAGGAACGGATCCGGATCGAACTCCTCTACATTGTGCACACCAGGCTTAACCCACTGTCCGGTGAGGAACATGTATGCCCCCACCATTGCAGGCACGCCTGTGGTGTAGCTCACAGCCTGAGCCCCGGTCTCCTTGTATGCCTCCTCATGCGAGCAGTTGTTGTAGATGTAATAGGTTGACTCCTTGCCCTGCTTGTCAAGGCCGGAGATGCGGCATCCAATTGAGGTTTCGCCGGTGTAGTTCTCTCCGAGCGAACCTGGATCGGGAAGCACGGCCTTCAGGAACTGGATAGGCACAATCTCGCGCCCTTCATACATCACAGGGTCGATTCGCGCCATGCCTATGTCTTGAATCACGCGGAGATGAGTGAGATATTCCTGTCCGAAAGTCATCCAGAAACGTGCACGACGAATAGTCGGGAAATTTAGCACAAGGCTTTCAAGCTCCTCGTGATAGAGAAGATATGACTCACGCTCGCCGATATTCGGGTAGTTGAGAGGGCGATGAATCTCCAGATTCCCGGTCTCCACCCACTTGCCGTCTTCCCAGTATTTACCTTTCTGAGTGATTTCCCTTATGTTGATTTCGGGGTTAAAGTTTGTGGCGAAGGCTTTGCCATGGTTGCCCGCATTGCAGTCAACAATGTCGAGATAGCGCATCTCCGAGAAATGATGCTTTGCGGCGTAGGCCACAAACACAGCCGACACACCCGGGTCGAATCCGCAACCGAGAATTGCGGTAAGCCCCGCCTTCTCGAATCTCTCACGGTAAGCCCACTGCCAGCTGTATTCAAAGTGAGCCTCATCCTCAGGCTCATAGTTAGCTGTGTCGAGATAATTCACACCACACTGAAGGCAAGCCTCCATGATTGTGAGATCCTGATAAGGGAGAGCCACATTGATACAGATGTCAGGCTTATGACGGTTGAAAAGTTCGCAAAGTTGCTCAACCGAGTTTGCGTCAACCTGGTCTGTGGAGATATTAGGCGCACCGATCTTTTGAGCAAGACGGTCGCACTTCTCCTTTGTGCGAGAAGCGATGACGATTTCAGAGAATACGTCAGGATTCTGGGCGCATTTTGCCGCCACTACGGTTCCGACGCCACCGGCGCCGATAATCACTACTTTTCCCATTCTTTTTGATTTATACAATACTTTTCACTACCTCAACCACTTTTAAAGGGTTGTGAATAACTTTTAAGTTGCAAATGTAATAAAAATCTCCCAATTCTTGACGGCTCAAAAAAATAAAAAACGCGCTCAACAAATTTAGGCAAGAGTTTTCCAGCCGTTTTTTATGGTTTGCTCACACAATTTAAGAGTAATAAATCAGTTATGACTATATTGCCGCAGCCATAGCCCTTACGCCGGCTGCACATGAAGTAGCACTCAATTATAACGAGGATTAAGCATAGCACAACAATGGAGAAGCAGGATTGCAATGAAATCATTGCCGACGGAATGACGGTGGTTGTGAAAAACGTGATGGGAGCCTTTGAACTTGGGGAGCCTGCGAAAGCCGACAAACGCCTAAGCTATTGGGAAAAATCAACCGGACAAAAAGCGGGAAAATGCGCCCACGAGATTTGCTGTCGCCCCGCTACATCTGGAGCCGTAGCCACGATTGCCTTTTCATCCGACAAAAGAAAATATGTGTACCCTGCTTGCGAGACATGCGCCAGGCGCACAGAGATGCTGTATGTGAAAGGCCCTCTCGCGCCCTTAGATTGAGCGTCTGCATGGCGCTTAGGTAATTTGCAGCATATTGGAGTGAGAATGAATATTTTTTTGTAAATTTGCAGCGTCGGTCTCACACCGGCGTTGCTTTTATGGAATTAACTTTCAGTTTAGATAACCTGCCTTCGGCAGCCAAGACATTTATAGATGCCATCGGCGGCCACAGGGTGTTTGCTTTCGTGGGCGACATGGGAGCGGGGAAAACCACGTTTATTTCTGAAGTGTGCCGCCTTCTCGGAGCTGACGATGACTCAGGAAGCCCCACTTTCAGCATTGTCAATGAATATCTTGACAAATCAGGGAAACCGATTTATCATTTTGACTTCTATCGGCTTGAATATCCCGAAGAAGCCCTCGACATAGGAGTGGAAGACTACTTCTATTCCGGCCATCTGTGCCTGATAGAATGGCCCGACAGGATAGGATCGCTTCTCCCGGAGGAGGCTGTGACAGTAAATATTTCAGAAAACCCCGACGGCACAAGGAGTATCATATTCTGAATCCGGCACTCATCTTCTACTGATTATGAATATAATCGAAATTCAGCAGACCGACTCAACCAACTCATGGGTAGCCCGCAATTCCGACGGGCTTGAGCCTCCATGCCTGATTTATGCCGCGGAACAGACTGCAGGGCGCGGGCAACGAGGCAATTATTGGGAATCCGAGCCCGGAATGAACCTCACGGCATCGGCATTTCTGCATCCTGCGGGGGTGAAACCCCGAGAGCAGTTTGTGATTTCAGAGGCCATAGCTCTTGCCGTGGTCGATTTCCTTTCGAAATTAGGCGTAGAGGCCACCGTGAAATGGCCAAACGACATATATGCAGGCGACAAGAAAATATGCGGAATCCTTATCGAGCATTCTATTTTCGGCAGGGAGATAACACGCACTATCGCCGGCATCGGAGTTAACATTAATCAGACCGACTTCGTGAGCAATGCCCCAAACCCTGTGTCGGTGAAACAAATCACCGGCAAAGAGCATTTCATTCCTGAAATGGCATCTATGCTTGGCGACGCAGTGGAAATCAGGATGGCACAGACCGCGATGCCGGATAAATTGCATGATGAATTCATGCATTCTCTATGGCGTGGCGACGGAGCCATGTATACGTTTTTCGACCGTATAGCCAATGAACGTATTGAAGCAAGAATAAAGTCGATAGCCCCCGATGGCATCCTTTCGCTTGAAACCACCGGAGGGGATGTAAGAAACTATGCTTTCAAGGAAGTGGAATTTATTCTCTAAGCCCAGAACCATCGCTTCATAAAGCCGCAATAACAAAAAACACTCGCGCTGCTGCAAAAAACAAGCAAGACGAAAACAAAATCACACGGAATCGATTATTAATATATGACTAAAGATCTAAACAACAGAGACATCCGAAAAACGGCATCGCCGGAGCCGGCATGGAAAAAATGGCTCGGAATGGCAATACGCTATGTTCTTCCCGTGGCACTGACCGTGTTGCTTGTGGTCTATATGTTCAAGAAGGTAAACTTCAGCGAGATGCTCGACCTCATAAAGCATGGGGTTGACTATTGGTGGATTCTTCTTGCCATGGGCATAAGTGTGTTCTCTCATGTGTTTCGTGCCGCGAGATGGAGGCTGCAGCTCTCTGCGCTCGGCATAAAGCCCCCGTTCATGGCCCTCTGTTGCTCCATTTTCGGATGCTACGCTCTCAACCTTGTGTTCCCGCGCCTCGGAGAAGTGTGGAGGTGCACCTATGTTGCCTCATCTCAAAAAGCATCGTTCACGTCTGTGCTCGGCTCGATGATAGGCGACAGGCTTGCCGACACGCTCATGGTGCTCCTTCTCCTGCTCTTATGCCTCATTGTGGCGGCGCCGGCATTAGAGGCGTTTCTCACCCGCTACCCCGTAGGCCAAGGCATTGTAGACCTTTTGTCGCAAGTGTGGTTCTGGGCGACTATCGTTGCCGGGGTGTTGGCATGCGTGCTGCTGCTGCGCATATTCCGCGACTCTAAGATTGTGGGTAAAATCAAAGAGATGGCGCTAAGCCTCTGGAAGGGATTCAGCGTGGTGGCCCGCATGAAAGGTCGCTGGAAATTCCTTTTCTACACCCTCTGCATCTGGGGATGCTATTATTTCCAGCTCTATGTGGCATTCTACGCCTTTGATTTCACCCGCGCTTTGTGCCACGGCGAAGGGATGGCATTCGGGCTCACTCCCTGCCTCGTGGCTTTCGTGCTGAGCTCCATCAGCATGGCGATACCCTCCAACGGCGGTCTCGGCCCGTGGAACCTTGCCATAATGTTCGGGCTTGCCGTCTATGGAGTGTCTGACGCTGAGGGGACCGCCTTTTCCATGCTCCAGTGGAGCGGACAGACTGTCATGCTCATAATTCTTGGCATTTACACCATGGCTTATATATCCATGAACCGTAAAGGGAAGGGCTCGCTTGCAAAGGAGACCGTGAAAGATGCCGAAAAAGCCGACAGCCTCTGACGAGTCACTAATAATATAAGCAAAACATAAAACCCGGAACATACTCATAAACATTCACACGCAATCGCGCTTCAAGCGCCTGCAAAACATCTAACGCAATGTTGTTCGAACCGAAAGACGAAGACCAGGACAGAATTGACTATTTCGACAGCGCCGATGTGCCGGAAGAACCTAAGAAAGAGCCTAAACGGCCTACCTACAAGCCTGACGACCCGGCATATTGGGACGAAGAGGAATCGGAATGGGAGCATCTGCGACCAAAGAGGAAGCTTAACCCGTGGCTATGGATAGCAGGCGTGTTCTGCGTTTGCGCCTTAGCCTTGGCCTGCTGGCTGCGGTATTTCTCGCCGTATGTTGAAGACGCCACACAGTATGGATATGTTGAGAATATTGAGAAACGCGGCACTATTTTCAAAACTTTCGAAGGCGTGCTGATTCCATACAAAGAGATAACCGACACCACACGCATCTATAGCCGCGATTTTATCTTCACAGCCGAAACCGAGAAGCTGGCCACTGCTTTAAAACGAGCGCAGTTTTCAGCACAGCCCGTAAGGATAGGCTACAAACGATACCACGCCATTGTGCCCTGGAGAGGGTCAAGCAGGATCATCGTGACTTCTGTCGACAGCGTAGACCCCTCCAAAATCCTGCCCCCCGAATTCGCTCCTCACTATTGAAAGGCCAAAAGCTCTTTTAATCAATAGTTTCGTTAGTATAGTCATTAATATTGTCTTTTTAATTGTTTCATAAAGGATATATTTAATTTAGAGAAAATGACTCACGTCTGGATTATCTGGATAATTGTAGCGGTGGTGCTTCTGCTTGGAGAACTGCTCACCCAGTCGATATGGATGCTTTGTGTCGCAGCCGGATGCGTGGCAGGGCTTGCCGGGGCGCTTTGCGGAATAGACCCGGCATGGCAAATCGGGCTTACAGCCGTTGCTTCCGTGATTGCCTATTTCGCGCTTATGCCGTGGTTCAAGCGCAGAATCTATATGAAACAGAGCCGCGACCTCCAGAACGCCCGCACCGGCATGGATGCCCTTCTCGGGCGAAGAGCCACAGTCACTCATGAAATCAAACCCGGCGAACTCGGAAGAGCACGAATCGACGGAGACAACTGGCAGGTGAAAGCCATAGGCGAGACCGATGTGATTCACCGAGGAGAAGAGGTGGTTGTGAACGGCTACGACAGCATAATCCTCAGCGTTCAACGTATTTCAAAACAAAATTAACCTTAAACGCGTCATAATATGTCAACATTATCTATCGTATTGGCGGCCATAGTGGTGGTCCTTGCAATTGTTATTATCTCCGCCGGAGTAAAGGTTGTCCCACAGTCTGAAACCCGCGTCATAGAAAGGCTCGGACGCTTTCACAGCGTTCTCTCACCGGGCTTGAATTTCATAATCCCCTTCATTGACCGCCCGAAAACCATATATATGCGCCGTGTGGAATCATCAGTGGGGGGCCGCCCCCTGGTGCGCTTGTCGGCCACAACCGTCATCGACCTTCGTGAGCAGGTCTACGATTTCCCGTCGCAGCAGGTAATCACTCGCGACAACGTAACCACTGAAATCAACGCCTTGCTCTATTTCCAGATCACAGACCCCAAAAAGGCTGTGTATGAAATCGACAATCTGCCTAACGCTATAGAAAAACTCACCCAGACGTCTCTCAGAAACGTGATTGGCGAACTTGAACTCGATGAAACACTGACTTCGCGCGACACTATCAATTCCAAACTTCAGAACATCCTCGACGATGCCACCAACAAATGGGGCGTGAAGGTAAATCGCGTGGAACTTCAAGACATCACACCTCCGGAGAGCGTAAGAGTGGCGATGGAGAAGCAGATGCAGGCAGAGCGCAACCGACGCGCAGAGATCCTTAATGCCGAAGGAGAGAAACAGTCGCTTATTCTCCGCTCTGAGGGCGAGAAAGCATCTAAAATCAACCAGGCCGAGGCCACCAAGCAAGCTGAGATTCTTCGCGCCGAAGGCGACGCCCAGGCAATAATCCTCAACGCTCAGGCAGAGGCCGAGGCCATACGCCGCGTAGCTCAGGCTGTAACCGACACAAAAACCGACCCCGCCACATATATGCTGGCCATGAAATATATCGACACTCTGAAAGAGCTCACATCAGGCACTGACAACAAGACAGTGTTCCTCCCTTACGAGGCTTCATCTGTGCTTTCTTCCTTAGGGTCGATTAAGAATCTCTTTGACGCAAAGTAGCACGCCCGTTACGACGACTCGCATTTAGTGAGTGCCCGTAAAATACAATCAGTTTTATTCAAAAAATCTACGCCAGACGGGAGCCGCGCTATATAGCGGCTCCTTGCCGGGCAGGATTGTCAACCTGCACTCTCTATAAAGGGCGGCCTCTGATTCATCGAAAACCGGGCTGCCACAGTCAAATGTGGGAGGCTCAGGACTTTCGCATACAATTTCACGAAGCAAACCGCACCCGATAAAGAGCCATTCTCCAAGCAAATGATTGTTGGCAGGGAGCACTGCCTTCGTCAGTGAAGAGCAATCGGAAAACGCATACGATTCAAGCTCGGTCACACTGGAAGGTATCTCAATCTCTTTCAGGCTTCCGCACATGCTCCACACGTTGCTCCCTATGTGCTCTACGCCTTGAGGGATGTTGACGCGTTCAAGTTTCGCACAATAAGCAAAGGCATGGCTCCCTATATCCTTCAACCCCTCGGGCAACGAAACACAAACCATGTTCTCATTCCATGCGCAAAGATAGCGGGGCACTTTCTTAACCCCTTGCGGCACTTCAAGGCTCCGCAAGGCACTGCATTCCCTGAAGGCACCCTCCCCTAACAGTTCTACAGAATCCGGGAGGCGAATCATCTCAATGCCTGTGCAGCCTAAAAAGGCATAATCCCCTATCGTTTTGAGACCTTCCGGCAGTGTCACCTCCTTCAGACTGCTGCAATCGGCAAAAGCATAATCCGGTATGTCTGTCACCCCTTCCGGAACAGTCACGACAATGTCCCCGGACATCATACCACAAACCTTGGAGGCAAATTCAGATAGCACAGAAGCCGTGGATGAAAAAAACGGAAGAACCGTAAATAGCACAAATAAATATTTTCTTATCAGCGACATTTCTTTTTTTTTACAAATTTAATCATAAATTCGGAATTCAATTGCACATCACTAAAAAGTTACTTCACAGACAACACATTTATATTACTAAAAAGCCTAATAATACTGCATACAGGAAAAAGAGTATATGATTTAGATTTTTTTGCAAAAATACTTGCGTAACTAATTTTTTAGTTCTATCTTTGCGGCGTAACTAAATCTTTCGTTATGGCATTAAAACAAAAGTGTAAAAAACTGACAGAGAAAGAAACCCAGATAATGCGTCTTTTGTGGGAAAACGGCCCTATGTTTGTAAGGGAGATGCTTGAACACTATGAGGAGCCCCGTCCGCATTTCAACACGGTGTCTACCACTGTGCGCATTCTCGAAGACAAGGGTTTTGTGGCACACGAACCTGTGGGCTCGTCTCACCGTTATTACGCTTTGGCACAACCATCCGACTTCCGCGAACGCTCCCTTGCAGAAGTTGTGAAAAGTTTTTTCAACAACAGCTATGCCTCTGCCGTGTCGGCGCTGGCAGAGGAAGAAAAAATCTCTGTTGATGAATTACGCAACATCATTGCCATGGTGGAAGAGAAAAATAAAAAGGATTGATTATGGGCACACTTCTAAGCTATAGCCTGTATTCCGGCATTTTTATGCTGGCCGGATATTCTGTCTACAGGTTGCTTCTGTCAAATGAAAAACAACCGTCGCTCAACCGCATGGCGCTATTGGCCATCTATATGGTGAGCCTGTTCGCCCTTCCCCTGTCGCTTGCCTTGCATAAGCCTCATCACATTGATATGCCTGTGATAGAAATTGGAGAAGGGATAGCAATGATTGTCGACACTCCTGCAGAGGAGACTTCAATTTCCATATGGAACCTGCTGGCCACAATTTATGCTGCCGGAATCGCAATCATGGCATTGCAATGGATTGTCGGGATGTCGAAACTTTACCGCATGGTGCGCAACGGAATGCAGGAGAATCGCGGAGATTATGTGCTGGTGCAGCTTGCAGATAATATAGTCCCGTTCAGTTTCATGCGATATATAGTGATCAGCAAAAACGATGCAGCCGCTTACCCTAACATAGTAATCACGCATGAACTGGGACACCTTCGTCTTCACCATTGGCTTGATCTCATGCTTGCACAAGGAGTGTGCGTGATAATGTGGTATAATCCGGCCGCATGGCTCATGCGAAGAGAATTGAGGCGAGTGCACGAATATCAGGCTGATGCAGAAGTGCTTGACAACGGCATAAACCCTCGCGACTATCAGATGCTATTAATAGAAAAGGCTGCCGGCGTAAGATTGCAGTCACTCGCCAACAGCCTTAATCACAGTAACCTTTCAAAACGAATCACTATGATGTGTAAACAAAACAACAAAACGGCACGCCGCCTCCGAGTGATCGGGCTTATTCCGGCGTTCGCCCTCGCGGCACTTGCCGTGCAGACTCCTGTGTTGGCCTCGACACTGTCGTCGCTGAGTTCCGCCACAATGCTTGGAGAATCCGCGATTGAAGCCAACAACCCTGTGCATGAAGACACTCCGGTTTTGGGGAATCAATCTCCTTCTGAAAACAGAACCGAGATTCCCGCAACAAATGGAACTGTCTCTTCAGTAGGCAAAGTTACCAATTTTTCATCTTCTGAGCAAAATGCAACGAAAGAATCATCCAAAGTTGATGAGGATAATGAACATCCACAGGCGGTAGCCTACAAACTGCCTGAATTCCCGGGAGGCAGTAAAGAATTGATGAAATACATTTCCTATAATATACGCTATCCGGAGGCCGCATATGCGTCAGAGACTCAAGGAACAGTAATAGTGAATTTCGTAGTGGCTAAAGACGGCACTCTGAAAGATTTCAACATAATAAAAGGAGTCTCGACAGATCTTGATAACGAGGCTATCAGAGTGTTGAAAAAAATGCCGAAATGGATTCCCGGAGAGAATGAAAAAGGAGAGCCGGTGGCATGTATGTTTACATTGCCTGTGTCATTTCAGCTCGTCGGACCCGGAGAGCCAGCCGGAGATATGAAAGCTACAGATGATGCCGGATATGATAAAGGCGCTGCTACTCTCGACAATGTGAAGGTCGTTCGCTACACCGACAAGCAAACTAAAAACGACAATTCAGCCACCATCGACTTGAATGCAATCTCGGCATCAGGCAAGCCGACTTATATGGTAGACGGCAAGATCCACGACAAAGAAATCACGAATATCAATCCACAGGACATCGAAAGCATGACCGTGGTTAAAGACAACCCCGAATACCCCAACGGCCTTATCGAAATCAAACTCAAGAAATAACAACGCGGTTTCATATTTAATGAATCTCCGGGAGCAGACCTGAAATCTGCTTCCGGAGATTGTTTTATCTCCAATATAGCTCAAACAGCACTAAAAGCAGTTATTTATATTCACTTATCTGATTTTTAGATTTTATGATTTAGTAGATGACAAAAATTAAACTTATGCTGTCAAATATTTAATTTTTAAGCGATTAAATTTGTGAAAGTCCCTGAAATTTAGTAATTTAAAGAAAAAGTTTGCCGACTTTTCTCCATGAAAACTACTCCAAGAACGGCCTGCTATATCATGAATTAGTTTTGAGCTATGAAATAATCGGCTTGCGTGAATGCTCGCGGCTCTACATCGAGCACCACTATGAAACGTCCGGAGTGATCTGATGATGATTCTTCCACAAGACGCACGTTGACATTGTGCTCTCCATAGCTTCCGACAGTCTCAAAAATTGCATCGGTATAGACCGGCACAGCCATAATCATTCCTATGTCGTGCATCTCTTGCAGAAGAGATGAGCAAAACTCACATTGGCGCATATTGGCCTCCGCCCTCATTCCTGAAGAATATGGAAACTGAAAGAAATAACAATAATCGCTGACTATATTGCCGTCAAAACCGGCCTTCGCACTCACCAATGGCGTCATGCCATAATAACTCACCACATAACCGTCGGCAGTTTCAAGCCAAAGACCCGTGCTGTCGGCGGCCGGAGTGAGATTGAACCGCTGTTTACTCTCCTTTGAAATCTCGCTCTCTGAAAGATTGGTGTCAAACACTCCGTAAACTTTCGTCACGAAGTCTTTTGCAGTAAGCGCCAACGGCAAGACACTACTTTGAATGCCTTCTTTTTCACCTGTTGATGCCAATGCCGCAAGTGCAGCATCCGGAGTTGACAGCAACCCTGCATCCGGAGCGGCGGCCGGAGCCACAGCAAAAGCTTTTAGAGAGGCGGCAAACACGGCCGCAATTGTAATCAACGAGAGTATAACTTGGTTCATTTTTCAGCAATTTTGTTTATAATAAAACATTTTGCATTCAGCACAAGTTCACTCCGTTCAATTAACTTTTCTTATTATTTATCTGTCAGATACAGACACCAAAACAAAAACACTTGGAACGCTGCCTTAGCCTCCGTAAAAGTGATTGTAAATTTATTTACCAACGTCCCATTCAGAGATGGTGCGGCTGGAGGTGGAGAAGTTCACTCCTATCTTTATCACCTCTCGGCGGCCTGCCGTGAATGGCAACGCGTAGCCTTTTTCGTTAATCTGGTCGAGTGCCTCCTGCGCAGAACGGTCAAATTTCAACTCTATTATGTAGTAATACTTCTTTGTCCTTATAAAAAGGTCTATTCTTCCTTGCGAGGTGCGATATTCCGTCTCGACCTCAAGGCCAAGAAGTTTCATCAATATCAGCAAGGCGTTGTGAAGGTTCTGCTCCTTCTCCATATTCATTTCATAAGAAACTGACGAGAACATTGATGAAAGACGATTCATGAAACCCTCCACGTCTCCTCTCTCAAGATCCTTAACAAACGAATGCACAACAAAACGGGTATTGCTGTTATTAAGACCTGCATAAAAAGGAAGCAAATATGATAGAAATCCCTGAGTCACTTCCCGGTTAGGAAGACCTAACGTATATAAATCGTCCTCATATCCTTTTATCGTAAGATAGCCTGTCTGATACAAAAGAGCAACCGGACGAGGATTCTCAAGATCAAGCCCCCGAAGCTCATCAAGGTCACACACCGTGTTGAACAAAGATGCCAAATCGACATTGAAATTGCGTAGCTGTTCTTTAATTAAAGTTGCCTGTCCGGATTGAATCCAATAATTTCGGAAATCACCCTCCTCCATTACATTTACCAGAGAGAACGGATTATATATGTCCTCTCCGTGAGCCGAGAATCTATAACCGTCATAACGGCTTTTAAGCTCATGGCATACTTCTTCACAAGAGATATTGAATTTCAGGTTCAATTCTCTGATACCATCCCTGAAATCTGTCAGCAATTCCTTTTCTGTGATTCCGCAAATACTGTTGAAGGCATCACTGTCGGCAATATCACGAATATTATTCAAGCCGGAAAATATCGTCAAATGACTGAATCGGCTCACCCCTGTCAGGAAAACGAGACGGAGATGTTCGGCGCTGCTTTTGAAGCAGGAATAAAGTGAGGCCAGCTCATTGCGGTAGAACTCAAACATCTCACGGTTATGAATATTGTTGACAAGCGGCTTGTCATACTCGTCAACAAGCACAACCACCCTCTCTCCTGTCTTTTCATGGGCTGACTTTATAATTTCCCTGAAACGCACGGCGATACTTTCAGATGCAGACACAGCCCCATACTCTTTTTCCCAATCTCTAAACAGGCTTTCAATCACCTCTTTAAGATTATCCGTACGCTGATATTTCTCTATATTCAAATCAAGATACAGCACCGGATAGCTATGCCAATCCCAATTCATAGAATCGGCATACAATCCTTTAAAAAGCTCACGCCTTC
The DNA here is from genome assembly GCA_009775365.1 of Muribaculaceae bacterium. Classification (GTDB taxonomy): domain Bacteria; phylum Bacteroidota; class Bacteroidia; order Bacteroidales; family Muribaculaceae; genus Lepagella. The sequence goes on along the minus strand of VSPM01000001.1, from coordinate 16,136 downwards.
CTTGAAAAAACATTTCAGCATAGAAAGGAACAGACTCTTTCCAAAGCGACACGGACGCCCAAGAAAGTAATACTGCCCTCCTGATGACACTATTTTTTCTATAAACCGGGTCTTGTCGACATATAAGCGTTCGCGCTCGCGCATAACTACGAAAGACTGCTCTCCTACTCCATATCTGACCTTACTCTCCATAACTCCTTACCTTTGATTATCTTTTATCTTATAAATATACAATAATTATATCAATAAAAACAATCAACGCATCCAAATACATTATTCACAAATAATCGCATATAACAAAATCGGGCCACGTCATGATGACGTGGCCCGATTTTGTTATATGCGATTGTATTTCTTACTGGAATCGACGGTTGCCCTGAAGAGCCGGCTTGCCATTCTCTTCGGCAACATTCTTCTTTGCAGAATTCTTGATGATGTTGTAAGCGATAGGAGCTGCGCAGTAGAGCGAGCAGAATGTGCCGACAATCACACCGAAAATCATTGCAAATGTGAAACTGCGGATAGTGTCACCACCGAGGAAGAAGATGCAGAGAAGCACGAGCAATGTTGAGAACGATGTCATGATCGTACGTGTCAATGTCGTGTTCAGACTCTTGTTGAACGTAATGAAACGATCCTCCCTTGGATAGAGCTTCATCATCTCGCGCACACGGTCGAACACAACCACTGTGTCGTTGATCTGATAACCGATGATGGTAAGAACCGCTGCGATAAACGACTGGTCAATCTCCATAGAGAAGGGAAGGAATCCCCAGCAGATAGAGTAGAAACCGATGATGAGGAATGCGGTGAGAGCCACGGCGCATACAGCACCCACAGAGAATGCGATGTTGCGGAAGCGAAGGAGGATGTAGAGGAACATGCAGACCACTGCAATGCCCACAGCCCAATAAGCGTCGCGCTTCATGTCGTCGGCCACCGACGGGCCCACCTTCTGGATAGAGATGATGCCTCGGCTTTCGTCGGCGATGGCAAACGCGTTCTCATCCATCACTTTGCCGTCGGCTCCGGTGAGTTCAGGCTTGAGATGCTTGTAGAGAAGGGCGGTCACTTCATTGTCGACGTTGCTGTCTTCAGAGTCAATCTTATAGTTGGTGGAGATGCGCACCTTTGTGGGATTGTCGATAGTGATCACACCTACGCTGACAGTCTTGTCGTCGGCCTCTTTCTGAAGCTCTGTGAGAAGACGGGCCTGAATGTCTGACGGAACAACCTCCTTGTCAAACTGCACCACATAGTTGCGACCTCCTGAGAAGTCGATGCCCTGGTTCATGCCTCTGAATGCAAGAGATGCAATAGAAACGACAACAAGGAACAACCATACACAAGCGGCGCCTTTCCACTGGCCAAGGAAGTTAATCTTTGTAGCAGAAAGGAAGTTGCGGCTGATGCCGGTGTCGAATGACATACCGGCGCAGCGACCATTGTTAGTGATGAGGTCGAATGCGATGCGAGTGAGGAACACTGATGTAAAGAACGAGCAAACAAGACCGATGATAAGAGTGGTAGCAAAACCCTTGATCGGGCCTGAGCCGAAGAGCAGAAGAATCACGCCTGTGATCACTGATGTGAGGTTTGAGTCGAAGATGGCGGAGAAAGCATTGCTGTAGCCTTCAGAGATGGCCTGGCGAAGTTTCTTGCCAAGCTTGAGCTCCTCTTTTGTGCGCTCGAAGATAAGCACGTTAGCGTCGACCGCCATACCCAAGGCGAGCACGATACCGGCGATGCCGGAAAGTGTAAGCACTGCCTGGAACGAGGCGAGGATGCCGAGTGTGAAATAGAGGTTGAGCATCAAGCCCACATTAGCCACAAGACCCGGGATGAGGCCATAGATGCAGATCATGAAAATCATGAGAAGCACGAGAGCCACAATAAACGATACAAAACCCTGCTGGATGGCCTCGGCGCCAAGGCTCGGACCAATCACGTTGTTGCTCACAACGTCCACTTTAGCGCTCATCTTGCCAGACTTCAACACGTTTGCAAGGTCGTTAGCCTCTTCAGGAGTGAAGTTGCCGGTTATCTCAGATGAGCCGCCGGTGATTTCGTTGTTTACGTTGGGGAAAGAATAAACATTGTTGTCGAGCACGATAGCAATCGGGCGGCCAATATTGTTGCGAGTAAGAGTGGCCCATGCCTGTGCGCCCGCGTCATTCATGCGCATATTGACAGTATTGCCGCGCATGTTGTCATATTCGCTTGAAGCGGAAATCACTGCGTCACCCTCGAGAGCTGCGTCGCCTTTGAGAGCCACAAGCTGCCAATATGGAGTGGTGCGATCCTCGCCGTTAGCCTTCTTGAGCACATTGCCCTGAGCATCAAGCACGGGAAAATCTACGGCCTTCACTTCCCACACAGCGGAGAAATCGCTGGGAAGTTTCTGCTTTGCAAGCGGAGATGAAAGAATGCTGTCAACAAGCGCACGGTTCTGAGGAGTGACAAGACCGATAACCGGGCTGCCTGAACGCTGGGGGCCGCCGAGGAGCTGGATGAGATTTGTGTGGTTCACAGTGTCCTGCTGAGCCCAAAGCTGTGCAAAGCTGTTGAGGTCGTTGGCAATCTCATTATAGTTATACACCTCATAGAACTCAAGGTTGGCAGAAGATTTGAGCAACTCTGTGACGCGCTCAGGCTCTTTCACGCCGGGAAGTTCAAGCAGAATCTGGCCCTTCTTGTCCTGGAGCTTCTGAATGTTGGGGGCAACCACACCAAACTGGTCGATACGGGTGCGGAAAATATTGAAAGCGGCGTCTACCTGGCTGTCTACCTGCTTTTCAAGAGCGGCAGTCACCTCAGCATTTGAGGAATTGCTCTTTATTTTGCTGAGGAATTCACCTTCACGGCTGAAAAGCCCGGCCATTGCGCCCGGCTGGATGAATGATGCAACCTTTGAAATAAAATCACTGTCGCCCGTCTTCACGCCTTCAGCCTGAGCCTTGGCGATAGCGTCGTTAATCTGGCGGAGCTGCTGTTCGCCTGAAGCATACTGGCGAAGGATGTCGGGCACTGATATTTCAAGCACCACGTTCATACCTCCCTTAAGGTCAAGACCGAGACCGATCTCAAGCTTGCGCACCTGATTGTAGGTGTAGCCGAGGTAAACCTTCTCCTTGTCAATAGAGTCGTTGAATTGCTTTAGATTCTGTTTGTAGGCATCATTGGTTACGTCGCTTGTCTTGGCCATCATCGCGGCATATTCCTCCGCCTTTTTCTCATAGTGAGAAGTCACGAACGAGAAGGAGATATAAAATCCGCAAATCAAGACCAAAAGGACGGCAATGGTGCTGATAAACCCTTTGTTCTGCATTTTTCGTTGGTTTTATTGTTGTTTTTTATTATTTCCGGTTATGCAGCCACCACACGCAATGCGTGACGGGCATAATTTTTCAGTCTGCAAATATAGTTCAAATTTTTCACCTATGCCGAAATTTAATGCCTAAAAATGCGGATTTTGCATCTTTTTAGACAAAATCGGGCTTCATTCTCCATTGTATGTCAAAAATAATTGCTACTTTTGAACCGAATTTTAATGTCGGCCGGCTCTTTCAATGCCTGTTCAAACCAATAAAACAACGTTAAACCTCACTTATTCCGATATGATGCAAATTGCAAAAGATATGCGCAGTCTTTTATGGGTGCTCCTCTCAGCCACGCTCATTGCCTCGTGTGCCTCTATCGGAAACCCTTCCGGAGGCCCGCGCGACGAAGACCCTCCACGGTTCGTGAGAGCGAACCCGGCCCCGGGGTCGGTGAATGTTGACCGCAAAAGAATCGACATAGAGTTTGACGAGCTTGTGAACGTGAAAGACGCCTTCCAGAAAGTCGTGGTGTCGCCCACTTCAAAATCCGTGCCCAGAGTGTCATCGCTCGGCAAGAAGGTGACCGTGCAGTTTAACGACTCCCTCCTTCCCAACACAACCTACACAATCGACTTTGCAAACTCAATTGAGGATAACAACGAGAACAACAAGCTTCAGGGATTCACATATTCATTCTCCACAGGGCCCACCCTCGACACTCTCCAGATTTCAGGAATGGTGCTTTCGGCCGACGCGCTTGAACCTCAACAGGGAATGCTTGTGGGTGTATATTCCAACCTTGCAGACTCGGCATTCTCTACGCTTCCCTTTGAAAGAGTGGCCAAGACCGACGACAGAGGCCGATTTTCCGTGAAGGGGCTCGCGCCGGGCGAATACCGCATATTCGCTCTCGCGGATGTAGACAACGACTACAAGCGTGCCAACCCGGAAGAGGCGATGGCCTTCTACGATGTGACCCTCATTCCCACATCTGAGCGCGTGACGGCCTCCGACACTGTGTTCAACCTCCTCACCGGCGAGGCAGACTCCGTAATAAGCAGAGAGAGAACACGTTTCCTTCCAAACGACATATTGCTGCGCTCTTTCCAAAGCAATTACAAGCCTCAGTTCCTCCAAAAATATGAACGCGTTGACTCAACTCGCATAAGCCTTATCTTCAACGCGCCTTCAGATTCTCTGCCTCACCTTGAAATAGTAAACAATGAGGGATATAAAGACTGGTGGATGCTTGAACGATCGGCTCATAACGACACTCTGACCTATTGGATAAGACCGCGTGGACTTGTGGCTACCGACAGCCTGAGAATTGCCATGACTTATCTGCGCACTGACTCTGCAAGCAGTCTCACTGCCGCCACCGACACTCTGCGGTTTTTCACTCAAAGAGCAAAGGCGGGAAAGCCTGACAAGAAAAAAGACAAAAAGAAAAAGGGCGAAAATCTCGACTCCATCCCTATTGTAATCCCTGCCTTGGGCATGGCTGTAACATCGGGGTCAACACAAGAAGTGTATCTCCCTCTCACAATTGAATTTGACACTCCTCTCAACAGCCTCGACACTCTCGCTTTCCATCTTGAGACAATGGTTGACTCCATATGGACTCCGGTGCCTAAAGACTGGAAGCCGCAGCCTCTCGATTCTCTGAGCCATCGAAAACTGAAAATAGAATACCCCTGGGAATACGCCACCGAATACCGGCTGACCGTTGACTCTCTTGCGGCTTCCGGAATATACGGGCTTAACACCAACCCGCTTGAACACAAGTTTAAGACCAAGGCAGAGGAAGATTATTGCGCATTGAGTTTCACTATCACAAATTTCAATGACTCCCTTCCTGCTTTCGTAGAGCTTTTGAGCACATCAGACTCTCCTGTCAGAAGAGCCAAAGTGGAAGGCGGGAAAGTGAAATTCCCTTATCTCCCTCCGGGAAAGTATTACGCAAGAATATATGAAGACCACAATGGCAACGGCCTTTATGACACCGGCAATCTCGACTCTCTCCTGCAGCCTGACATGGCTTATTACTATCCCAAGGTGATCAACATCAAGAAAAACTGGGAAAAGGCCGAGACCTGGAGTGTGTTCGACATGGCCATCGACCTCATGAAGCCGGAAAACCTGAAAAAGAACAAACCGGAAACCGACAAGCGCAACAGAAGCAAAAAGCGCACCGAGGAAGAAGAGGAGGGCGAAGAGGACGATTATTTCGACCCGACACGCAATCCTTTCGACCCCAACGACCGAGGCCGGCGACGCAACACAGGCTCCTACTGATAAATCTAAAGCGCGGGACACATTAAAATGCTCCCGCGCTTTACTATCACTTAATTCGTTTGGAGAGCCAGCACAGGAGCATGGCGATAGCAAGCATAGCCGCACCGACTATCTTCCATGGGCGAATGACATCTTGTAAGCCGCTTTCAAGACCAGACAAGTCGGTTATCTGCCATGTGCCGACCCAGCAAAACACCAGGGAACAAATAATCTGCACCCCTTCGCGGCTCATTTCCTTTTGACATATCCTATTGGCCAGCAGGATGCCCGCAACCGACGCCACAATCGAAATCCATGCAATTATCGTAACAACCACATCCTTGTTTATATATCAATCTTTTCAAAATGACAGAGGCCAGAGGCTTCCCTTGTAAAATTAACAATCTTTGAGATAACTTTGATTTTACGATTCTTCCATTTGGTTTCTTCCTGTTGAATATTGGTAATGACAAGAAGGTTGTCGCAGTGGAATTCTTCGGCGGCTTCGACAAGGGCATCGAGTTCGCGTTTGCGGGTTTTCTCGGATGTCATGTCGTAGCAGACTTGGATTAGTTGCTCCACTTTCGAGCCTTTACGGGTGACGAAATCTATCTCTTTATCGTTGCGGGTACGGTAATAGAACAGCGTTTGACCGGGGATATAGCCACGGCGAAGTAGCTCTACAAAGACTTGGTTTCCCAGCAGGCGGCCGAGGTTTTCACTGAGATTGAACGCTGTGCTTTGCACAAAACCGTTGTCAACGACATATACTTTTTTCGGAGCCTTGTTCTTCAGTTTAAGAGAGATAACTCTTGGTTATGCCGCGAGCAGGGATTGTTTCAGGATATCCGCCATTTCGCATATAGTCGTCAGCCAGCATTATTGCATGTGCAGACTGTTCCTCGCGGTCCGGGCTGATATTTTTCCACCTCATAGTTTCATCAAGACTGAAAGGCAACATCTCAATTTGAAGATAACGTCCTGTCAGCACTGTCGCCATTTCACTGCTCAGCATATTGGCATTGCTTCCCGTGATTATCAGATTCTTTCCACGGCGATATAGCTTGCTTACCCACAAATCCCAGTCCGGAAGATTCTGAATTTCATCAAGCAACATAAAATCATAATCGGGATAGACATCATCAAGAGCCGACATTGCCAGATCCTCGTCCCATTTTTCAAGCAACTGATTATCGTCAAAATTGAGATAGGCAAAATTATTGCCTTGCAGCATCAGCAGGGCAAAAACAGATTTACCTATGCGACAACAATTCGTCGCGCTCCGCCCGCTGATTGAGTATCGTTGTTTTCATTACAATCTATCTTAGACTGCAAATATGGCGAATTTTATTCAATTAAACCACTGTATTGAATAAAATAAAACTTTTTTGTTCAATACCAACGCAGATATTGACTATTTTGAGCAACCACTTTTATTTGTCAATCTTGTTTTATTCAGATTTTGAGAGGCGAAAGCGATGGCCGGATGTGCGTGACTACAACAGTGGCGGTAAATTCCGGCTTTGTAGTGCAACGGCGGTACAAATTGAATAAAAGAAAAACCTCATTTATCTGATAATCAAATAAATGAGGTGATTTTAAAGTGATCCGGTTGGGATTCGAACCCAAGACCCACAGCTTAGAAGGCTGTTGCTCTATCCAGCTGAGCTACCAGACCTGCCTCGAACGGGTTGTCCGTTCAGGATGCAAAGTTAATCATTTTTTTTCATCTGCAATATATCTTCTACATTTTTTAACTCTTTTTCCACATCTTTTTGTGATATTTCCTCTGTTAATGCAGAAGCATTGAAGAGCCACTCCATAATCGACTCCATAATCGACTTCCGAAGAAGACGTATTTTGTTTTCCTCTGTAAGATGCAACCTCTTCTGTAGGCGCAGTTTTTTTTGCAGGCGCAGGCTATCCGTGGGATTTTGCTCTTTGCTGTTTATTGGGAAGGGTATTTATATGAAAGATGTTATGGCTATCGACGGCAAAACACCGATAGCCATAACATGCTTTTGGAATCCTGTTTCTTTGCTTAAACAGTCTTGATTCAGAATTATAATCCCAATCTAACTATTAACGTAAAATACTATCTTACTAAGTTTGACGCATCCGGTAATAGTTGCTCATTGTGAAGGATGCGCCTGGAAGATTAGCGGATGCGCACTTTGAGCGATTTTGTTACGCCGGGCATTTCGGCTTTCACTACATACACGCCTTTTGCAAGGTGTGAGAGCGATACGCTGCAGCCTGCAGCCTCAGCCACTTTCTTGCCGGAGATGTCAAACACCGTAACGTTCAGAGAGTCGCCTGCGAGAGAATAGATAGTATTGTCGCTGAATGCCACGCCATACTCTGCCTCAACACCCGACACGGATGTGTTGAACACATCACTGTAGTAATATTGCATTCTTGTTACGAGCCAATCATCGCCATAGCCGAAAAGAGGAGCTGATATGCAACCCCGACTTCTCCATCAACGCCCTCGCCGATGTCACCGGCTACAACTCCCGCTACCTCTCGCAGGTGATAAACGACGAATATGGTTGCAACTTCCGCAACAAAGTCAATGAGCACCGCATGATAATCGCCAAGCGTCGCATCCTCGATGTGAAGAAATATGGCAACTACACAATCCAGGCCATAGCCGACTCCGTGGGGTTCCGCTCGCAATCCGGATTCGTGCAGGTCTTCAAGAAGGTCACGGGCTTCACCCCGTCAATGTTCCAGAAAATGGCTCTCTCCAACGAGTAGGCTTCGCCATTATCGCGGCTTCGCCATCATCGGCCGCTACTTCACAGAGGCGCGCAAAGCGGCAATCACCGCCTTCGTGAACCCGTTGTCTTCAAGAGCGTTCAGCCCTCTGATTGTGATTCCGCCGGGAGTTGTCACCTTATCTATTTCCGCCTCCGGATGAGAGCCGCCTTTCAAGAGGGCGGCAGCCCCTTCGGCTGTGAGCACGGCAATCTTTGTGGCGAACCCCGCACGAAGCCCGAGCTCCACGCTACCCTCCGCGGCGGCGCGTATGAAACGCAGGAAATAGGCAATCCCACACGATGCCAATGCCGTGCAGGCCCCCATATCCTTCTCCGGAATTATAAACGACTCGCCCGACAGATTAAAAATCGATTCAATCTCATCCACAATCCCCTTGTCGGCCTCCGGCGAATGAGAAATGAAAGTCACGCTCTTGCCATATCGTATGGCAGTGTTGGGAATCACCCGGAAGCACTCCACCCTCTTTCCGGGCGACGAAAGGCTCTCCGCAAGTTCCGCTATGCTCAAGGCGGCAATCACCGACACAATCACGGCGCCATCTTTAAGGCTCCCCCTTATCTCCTCGATCACACCCGGGGCAATGTAAGGCTTCACAGCCAGCACAACTATGTCGGCCCCCTCCGCCGCCTCCGCGTTAGAAAGCGAGAACGAGGCAAAAGGTATCGACTCCGCAAGTTTTTCAAGAGTGGCGGAAGTGGCCGCCGTGCATACCACCCTGTAGCCCCTCCCCTCAAGAGAGGCGGCTATGGCCGAGCCCATGTTGCCGGCCCCTATTATCGCAATTTTTTTCATCTTGTATTGATTTTTGGATATTGTCTTCTCCTCAATGGGAGACAACATTGCAAAGATAAGGTATCGGGGGCGAAAAATAAAATATTTGCATTGACCAAACAAAAATTATCGCTATTTTTGCAATTCAATTCGCAAGCCTCTTCAGCAGCTTGCCCTCAACAGCTAACAAACTACCTAACACTCTTATCATTCATGAAAAAACTTCTTGCATCTGCCATGCTCGTATGTGCCACACAGATGTGGGGCGCCGATTTCAATGAGAATTTCTGCGACAGCACATTGCGCGTTGACTATATCTTCGGAGGTGGGCCCGGCGGAATAAATGTGATGCTCGACGCTCAGTCGAAGTCGGCCGGATGGGCCGGACGCCGCCATCACCTTAATGAGACCCCCCTTGCCGGCAACGGCACAATCCTTGTGACCGACCCCCTGTCGGGCGACACCCTTTATCGCAACACTTTCTCCTCCCTTTTCCAGGAATGGATCTACACCCCGGAGGCCGGCGTTAACCGGCGGTCGTTTGAGAACTCTTTCCTCGTGCCTCTCCCAAGGCGCGAGGCCGACATCACAGTGAGCCTGCGCGACAACCGCCACGAGGAGATTGGAAGGCTCACCCATCGCTACCGCCCCGACGACGAACTTGTGGCGCTTCGCGGCAACAACCCACTCCCCTTCAAATATATCCACAAAGGGGGCGACCCCGAGAACGCTATCGACATAGCCATGCTCGCCGAAGGGTACAGGCCCGAGGAGATGGACTCCTTCATCAGCAGCGCGTCGAAGATTGTGAACGAGATCCTATCTTATGAGCCATACGCCTCTCATAAAGACAAATTCAACTTCGTGGCAGTGATGTCGCCGTCGCGTGAGAGCGGAGTGAGCGTGCCACTGAAAAACCAATGGAGAGACACCGCGTTCGGGTCGCACTACAGCACCTTCTATTCCTCGCGCTATCTCACCACCCCTCATGTCAAGAAACTTCACCAGTCGCTTGAAGGCGTGCCATACGAGCACATCATAATCCTTGTGAACACCGACGAATATGGCGGGGGAGGAATCTACAACAGCTATCAGATTGCCGCCGCCAACAATCAGCTCACCCTCCCTGTGGCCGTGCATGAGTTCGGCCACAGTTTCGGTGGCCTGGCCGATGAGTATTTCTACACCGAGAACGAAGACAGCACCTATCCTCTCGACATCGAGCCTTGGGAACAGAACATCACCACCCTTGTAGACTTCCCCTCTAAATGGGTAGACATGATCAAGCCCGGGACCCCTGTCCCCACACCCTGGGTCGACAACGGAGGCACACGCGAGGAGCGCATGAAAGAGGCTGCCGCTGCCGGCACAAAGCCGGAGATTGTGGGTGTGTATGAAGGTGGCGGCTACAAGGCGAAAGGGGTTTACCGCCCTGTGGAAACCTGCCGTATGCGCGACAACTATCACCCCTCGTTCTGTCCCGTGTGCGAGCGTTCGCTCACCCGCCTCATCGATTTCTACACTCTCCCTTAATCCCGCACATACACACAAATTTCGCACATACAATCACACAGAATCCCCGGCCTGCGCACACAGCTGCACAGGCCGGGGATTATTATGGGAATAACTGCCGGAACGGGGAGAGACAGAAGAATGAAGAGAGCACTGCGAAGAGAGCCGTCAGAACGGGGAGAGAGCCCGGCGGAGAGAGACGGCAGAGCCGTAGAGAGCCGCGTTAAGGCAGCACACAAGGTGAGTCATAGCCTCTTTGCCCCGCTCTTTCCACACGCCCTCCGAGCCGGGGAGAGTCAAGGCAAGCCAGTCGGCAAGCGCCATCGCCACAAGATACTCGCGCACCACCTCCTTTATGCGCAATGCCAGCACAGCCGACACGGCATTCGGCCTGAATTGCAAAACCATCCGGCAATTCCGCGAAGAGCCTTCCCCCTCATGCGCCACTCCCCTAACGGGCTTCAGGAGCGGGCCGAGCAATACCCTCACTTCCGAAAACCTCAGATGCAACACCCTGTCAACGCGCTCCACATTCCCCTCTTCACAAATGTCGAACGCCTGATGCAATTCATGGGGAGCCCTCCCCTCGCCGCCCACGTCTGCCGCTACATAGGCAAGGTTGGAAATGTCATGAAGCAATCCCTCTCGTTTGAAACACAATTTCATATCCGCACTGTTTAAAAGACACACCGTTAAAAATATTCAAGAAACCGCTACTGGCCGGCCGTGCTTACAGTCCGCTTGGGGCGGCTGCGCTTGTTCACAGCCTCCGAAATGATCTGCAGGCTCACCTCGGCAAGCGAGGAATATTCCGGCGCGTCAGTCTTGTGGGTGATTGTGAACCAGTCGGCCACAGCCATGCTCACCACATACTGATGAGCGGCGGCGGCAAGGGTGTCAACCGTGGAGCTGTTGTAGTTCGACGGCATTTTAAGCCCCAGGTGCAGCTCCTCGTCAGAAGCAATCAGCTCGTTGGTGGCCGTTGTGCGCGCCAGGTCGAGATATTCGCCAAGCTTTGTCTTGAGATTCGAGAAAGCCATAGATATGCTCCTGAGCACCTGGTTGGCATTCTCCTCATCGTCGTTGGCCTGCATATTCGCCACCTGCTCATGGTTGGCGCCGTCGCGACGGCTCTTTCCTGTGAGAAACGTCTTGTTCTGAATGTCATAGACAATCTCCTTGATGTCGAGATTAATATTGATTGTTTGCATAATCCTATAGTTATTTCGTTAATTACTCGTCAGTTGTTTTTTTCTTCGCGGAGCCCGGCGGTGAAACAGCATCCGCTCAATTTCCGCCAGCAGGCGCGACGCCTCCTCTTCCCATTCCTCGGCCTTCTCTTTCATTGAGAGCCGGAACCAACGCGCCGACAGCAGCGCGGCAATCACCGAAAACACCGCAGTCTCCACCGAGGGCGACAGCGAATCGTCGAAAGCCCCGCTCACCTCAAGGTTAAGCGACAGCTCTTCCCGGCCAAACCCGGCTCCCCCCACAAACTGCTTCAGCCTCTCTGCCACAATGGCGCAGGCGTCGCGCCAGTAGCGGGCAAACAAATCGGCGTCCTCCTCCACGGTTGCCACCCTCTCGAACAATGCTCCGGAATCGGAATCATCCGATTTCACCCCCGTGTAGGCCGTGATTCTCCCCACTTCGGCAAGCACATCACCCCTTTTTATGTTAATTATTATAGTTTTCATTGCAAATCCGATTATTATTATTAACTTTGCTATAATTTTTTAGATTAATTGCAGAAAGGTTTATGAATGACGTCAACGAGACAGTAAAAGACCGCCTCACGCGCTTCCTGCGTGCAGAAGGAATTTCCAAGAGCGAGTTCGCCCGCCGCATGGGCCTTTCAACAGCCTATATCGGCGCCATGCGCAAATCCATGCCGGAAGACAAGGTGCTTCGCATGATGGAGCTCTTCCCCCGGCTCAACCGCGACTGGCTTCTGTATGGGGAAGGCGACATGTATCGCGAAATCCGCCCCGGAGCCGCAGCGCGGCTTCCGTCAATCGACAGCCACATAGTCCCCCTCCTCCCGGTCGAGGCTTTCGCCGGCAACCTTCAGATGTATTCTCAAGGCGTGGAGCTCTCGCAATGCGAGAAAGTGGTGTCGCCGGTGAAGGGAGTAGACTTCGCAATCCGCGTGTCGGGCGACAGCATGGAGCCGGAAATCATGAACGGGTCCATTCTCTACATAAAGAGAATCAACGACCGGGGCATAATCCCCTGGGGGCATCCCGTGGTGATCGACACCGAGAACGGAGTGCTCGTGAAGATGATCGACCCTTCGGGAGATTCCGACCCCTACGACGATTCCGACGGAAACATCGAGGCAAAGAGCTACAACGAGAAATACCCGCCGCTGCGAATCCAGAAGTCAACCATCTACGGACTCTACCGCATCGTGGCCCAGGTGAGGCTCGGCAACTACATCTGACGCGCTTCAGCCGTCAGAACTTCTGCGCTATCCTGTCGGCAATGAGCCGCAGGGCAGTCCGGTAAGCGGCGGGCGGGATCTCGATCTCCCCGCCGCCATCTATTCTCGGGGCCGGCATATACCAGCCCTCCTCCACTCCGGCATCACCCTCGCCACACCCGCAGAGCCTCAAGGCACGCGCAGAGCCGCCCCGGGAATCCTTCGTCAGAGCCTCAAACGCCATAGGGCGTCCCGGGCCGCCGCATATCCCGCGCCAGCGCCCGTTTCTGAAAACCCTTTTCCAGTCATCGGCCGGAAGCACTTCCGTCACCTCTCTCCCCCAGCCCTTCATCTTCAGATTAAAAAGCATCAGGAAATCATCGGGCAGAGGAAGAATCACGCTCCCGTCGCCCTCACGCGAAAGAGAGTCGCCGGGGAGCAGCCACCAGCCCGTGAGAGCCATGCGGGGAGTGGAGAGCACAGCCTCGCGGGCGCACTCCTCCACCTCCATCTCCACTCTGGAGCGCACGTCGCCGAAAGGGGACTCCTCTCCGTCACTCATACATTGCGGACTCTCCCCCAGAATCAGGGCGACCTGCTCCGCTATCTCGCTCACATTCACTTTCATTGCTCTCTTCAATTACCGTTTCAACGCTGTTCGTCGCCGCTGAGCCAGTCTCCTTGTGCTCCGGGGCATCACCCGCACGCCGCGCCTTCGGCCGCGAAGCCGGCTCCGGGCGCACCTCCATCTCTCCGGTCTCCACAGGGTTGCCGTGGACATAGATCTTGCCACACCTGAAATGCACGCTCTTTTCAATGAGATGCTGAATGGCCTCGCTGTCGGTGGAATACTTAGCCGCCGTCACTCCGTTCGACCCCATTGCGCCACCCTTGAAATGAATCCTCACCGTGGCCTCCCCGGCGCGGAGAGCGAGCTGCCACTCAAGCAGCCCTCTCGCGCCATAAGTCTTCAATACTTTCTTCCTCATCATGATATGCCGTAATATATTTATAAAAGATTACACCTCCCCCTTCACAATCTGCCACTTCACAGTTTCGCCATCCATCACTGCCTTCCACATCTGGCCGCTCTTGGCGTTGGCCGATATGCTGGGGCAATCTTCGGTGAGACAGAAAATCATTCCGTCGGCCACACCCTGCTCCGGGGCCTTGTCCGAGTCCCACAGCACAATTCTCGACACTCCGTCGGCCGGGGCCTCGTCCTCCCCGTCGATCCACACATGGCAGGTGCCCTTCAGCGCCACGGCGTCCCAGATAAGGAGCCCGTTGCGAGTGGCCTCCTCACCCTCCACACGGTCTTTGAAAGAATGCTCGGAGGCATACACATAGTGAACCAGTCGGTTGTCGCCTATCAACGCTCCCGAATTGCTCCAGCCCAGGCGGTCGAGCGTAGGCTCGCGCTTTATCTCGATGTCGCCAAACACGGTGTGGAAATTGGTCACAGTCCACCCCACGCTGTTCACTTTTGTCGAAATCTGAATCTCCGGATGCTTTGAATAGTCAATCTTCTGAATCGATTCCAGAAGGTTCTTGCCGGCAAGGAGCATCGCGCTCTTTGGCACATCCTCGCCGGTGAAAAACATCTTGGCGAGTGCGATAATCTTCTCCACAGTCCACTTCCCGGGCTCCTGGAGCTCCCTCTTGAACTGCCAGCGAAGACCCTCGGTGGTGTAGACATACTGCATACCCATCTTGGCCACGCTCACCTTGAACTTCCCGGCCCTTCCGGCCCAGAGAGTCCTGTTGCCGCGCACCTTGAAATTGGCGATAGCCTGCTCGGCGATCACTGCCTTTGAAAACGGCAGCCTCTTCTTCTGGCTCTCGAAATAGTCGCTCACCACCTGGTTCATGCCCCGTTTCTGAAGATAAATCCTCGTGGGCTTCGGAAGAATAAGGTCGGGGTCAACCTCTTTCTGGGTCTCATAGAGAGAGTTGGCAAGTATTATCACCGTTGTGCCGGCGGGAATACGGGGGATGTTCCCGAACTCGTCCTCCGGGTTTGTCTTCTCCCCGTTCACAGCCCTCACCACGGGGGAGGTGGATGTGGAGTCCTGCCCGGTCACAAACAGCATCAGGTCTTTCCCCGGCGTAGGGTTCTTCCCCTCGGCGTCATATCCGCTCACCCCCTTCACAAGCAGCGTGGTGTAAGGGCGGAGCAGGCTTCCGTCGGTCTCCGAAACCGGCAGCACCACATACCCTCTCGACATACCTCCGCAATCATCCACAGTCACCACCGAGGAGCGCGCCTCGTCAATCATGTAATGGTCCACCTCCGGACTGTTCACATTCACGCGCTTTGCGCGGAGCATAAGATTCATCAGCGGGGTGTCTTCGCTGTTAAAGCGGAAAAGCTCCTCATCCACAGCCGTCCCGATAAGGTTGGCGTCGCTCATCCCGCCCGAGGCGGCGGCCGCCGCGCTCACTGTGGCGGCCTCGCCGCCAACTTGCGTTCCCTGCCCCGATGTGCCGGGGGCCACTGTGGGAGTGCCGGTCGAGACAGCCACCGACTCCATCCCTGTCGCAATATTCTTCACCATATCTTTTTGATTTTATATTTGTTTATAAATTACACATTTACGAATTAGCCTCCTTTGCCACCGAGAATATGTCAGGGCTTTTCACCTCTCGCCCGGAGCCACCTTTGAGATGCGGGAGGCCGTCATCCTCATCAGGGAAATACTCCGCCACAATCTTCGCATTCCTGCCGTCGAGCTCACCCTGGCGGTAAGCCGCCTCCTTGTCTTTCTCATAATTGAGGGCGTTAAGCAGAATAGCCAGCACCGTGCCGCTCACCTTCCCTCTCAGGGCCTCGATGGCCATCTCCGCAAGCATCGTGAGAAGCGCCTTCACCATAGCCGACGCAAGGTCGTGCTCCTCGGCGAATCTCCTTATCTCCTGAAGCGAGGCCACAATGTTGCGCTTCATGGCATAAGAGCAGCCCCTCTTTTCGCCCGGGTCCTCATACGCCGCCTCTTCATTCTCAGCCTCATCTCCATTCCCCGTTTTCTCGCCACCCCCCTGCTGTTCACGCC